>JAZUMW010000124.1:0-9677 GCA_045603825.1 Faecousia sp. | reverse complement strand
CCAAGGGCAAGGCCAGCGGAAAGACTCTGCACTACGGCATCTGCGGCGAGCACGGCGGCGACCCCGTCTCCGTGGAATTCTGCCACAAGATCGGCCTGGTCTACGTGTCCTGCAGCCCCTTCCGTGTGCCCATCGCTCGTCTGGCTGCCGCCCAGGCTGCCATCAAGGGCTAATTCCAACTAATAAAATCCCGCCGATTTTTCGGCGGGATTTTTGCTTTAGTTGCACTTTGCATCTCTTTATGATATAATCTGTTAAAATGTGATACCTACGAGGTGAAATATATGACTTGGGAAAATCTTGCTCCATGGATTGCAATTGCCTTTACATTGGCATTATCCATACTTGTACCGTTATTTACTCAAATCGCAAATAATAGACATCAACGTAAAATGCAAAAAGAACAAAGAGAGTATGAACAATCCCAAAGAAAGAGGCAAGTTTGCGAGACATTCTTAACAACTATGGGCGCATTTGTAATCTCTCGGCATGATTTTGATAAAGCTGGTGCTAGTCTTTATGAAATGTATGTTTATAGTCCTAATGAGTGGCATACCGAATTGGATAGACTTTCGTGGTTGCTTAATAAACACCAATTTGACCAAGCAAGAGATGTGTTGGAAAACTTGGCCAAAAAAATTTCTGCGGACCTAAACAAATAATTTCCCTCTTTTGCTGTTTGTACCACAGGCTGCTATCAAGGGCTACTTACTAACAATAAAACTGCCACCCACCCGGGTGGCAGTTTTATTGTTAGAATACACTTGATGCAAAAATGATGCATATATGGTATATTCTTATGAGGAGGAGTGATCTGTATGATTCGAATTTTAGCGGTAGATGATGAAGAACCCATCACCCAGCTACTGCGGCTAAGTTTGAAACAGGCGGGGTACGAATGTATCTGCGCCTATGACGGTGTTCAGGCAGCAGATCTTATTGAAAAAGAAGCTTTTGATCTGATTCTGTTGGATATTATGCTGCCGGGAATTGACGGTTTTGAATTGATGGAATATATCCGCACTACTGGGATCCCTGTGATTTTCCTCACAGCGAAAAATGCTGTAGCTGACCGCGTCCGGGGGTTGCGGCTCGGCGCTGAGGACTATATGGTCAAGCCTTTTGATGTGCTGGAGCTGCTGGCGCGGGTAGAAGGGGTGCTGCGGCGTCATGGAAAGCTGCAAACGATCCTGCAAGTGGGGGATCTGCAGTTCAACACCTTGGCAATGCAGGTCTTCCGGGCCGGTCAGGAAGTGCCATTGACCCGTAAGGAATACGAACTGGCACTGCTATTCGCCCAAAACCAGGGAATCGTTTTATCAAAAAGTACCATCTATGAGCGCATTTGGGGAGGGGAATTTCCCGAGCATACCCGCACTGTGGAGCTGCATATCCAACGCATGAAGAAAAAATTGGGTTGGACCGAAAAGATACGGCCGGTTTTTGGAATGGGATACCGACTGGAGGTGCAGCCTTGAGTTACCGACTGAAGCTTACCGTTACCATTTCGGTACTGATCGCACTTTCTTTCGGCATCGGCGGCACACTGATGATCACGACTTCCTTTCAGGAAACGTTGGATCAGCAGACTCAATCGGCATTGAGTTCTTTTGACCATCTGCAAAATACCCTTGGCTTGCTTTGCGCCCTGTCAGATGAAAAGGGTACGGATGCACTGACAGATGCGTTGTACCAAATGGAACGCCAGGGGTTGGGACAGTGGAAAGCCTTGGCCTTGCGCACACAGGAGGAGACCTTGCTTCAAACCGGCAGTCCGGAACTGTTGCAGTATGATATGCCCGTGCCGGACGCAGGCCAGTGCAATTATATGACTGTATCGGATATGTACGGACAAGGCCTACTCATTGGCAGCATCCTGCAGACGGAGGAGGAAGCATTGGAACTGCTGGTGCGCTTTGATATTTCCAGCGTCTACGCCATTCGCCGGACACAGCAGCGACAGTATGCGGTTATATATATTGCGGTGGTCTGCGTTGGAATCGTGTCTTCTGTTGCGCTGTCCTACGCACTGACCTATAAGCTGCACCGTCTGACCGTGACTGCACGAAAAATAGCGGAAGGGGACCTGTCTAAGCGCTCCCGCATCCATTCCAGGGACGAGATCGGTCAACTGTCCCGGGATTTTGATACGATGGCAGAGAAGCTGCACAGCAACATTCATTCTCTGGAGGAGGAAATGGAGCGCCAGGAACGGTTCATGGGTTCCTTTGCCCATGAATTAAAAACACCCATGACCTCCATTATCGGCTATGCGGATCTGCTCCGGCAGGGAAAATTAGACGAAAGCACCAGTATGATGGCTGCCCAATACATTTATTCCGAGGGACGCCGTTTGGAGCGACTGTCCTTTAAGCTGCTGGAGTTGCTCCTCCTAAAAAAAGACGTCGTTACCATGACAACCGTTTATTTGCCCACATTTTTAGAGGATATTCAGCAGTCCTTGTTGCCCAGACTAAAGGAAAAAGGGATTCGTCTGATCTGCAAAGCCGATTCCGGCAGTGTGCGGATGGAGCCGGATCTGGTGAAATCTCTGCTGTATAATTTGGTAGATAATGCCTCCAAAGCTATTGAGCAGGAGGGTGTAATTGTGATTCAGGCCATATTAAGATCTGATTGCTGCCAGCTTCAAGTAGCAGACAACGGACGGGGTATGGAAGCAGCGGAGCTGGATCGGATCACCGAGGCGTTCTATCGGGTAGACAAAGCACGGTCCAGACGGCAGGGCGGAGCCGGTTTGGGACTTGCCCTTTGCGAGCAGATCGTTGCGCTGCATGACGGTACCATCCATTTTGCCAGCGAGCCCGGAAAAGGCACAAGGGTCACTGTGAATCTTTGCATAAAGGGGGTGCCGGCAGAATGAAAAAACGGATATTGCCCCTACTGCTTCTGCTCACCATGCTGCTGTTGGTTTCTTTTGCGTTTCTGCCCGTTTTGGCAAGCACATTACAGGATGCCAGGGTGGAAAAAGCCGTTTCCCAAAGTCCCTTGCACAGCATTGCGCCCTATATCAGCGAAAAAGGCTCCGGTTTGTCTGTTTCGGATAAGCTGAAAATCTTACAGCAAAGCGAGAACAGCCCTATTGCCCCGGCAATGGCTTCTATGGATGAGCAGCAGGTACATGCGGCGGTGGAAGCCGCACTTCAGCCTTATATAGAAGCGGGTATCGTTGAAGCTTTTGACTCTCCGGAATTTCAAGCGACTCCCATTGTGGCCATCAGTTGGCAGGATGCATCGCGCTGGTTTATTTTTTGGGATGTACGCCTGGTGGACGTAAGCAATGAAGCCCAACGGTCACTGAATGTTACCGTAGACGATGAAACAGGAACGTTTTTACTGATGCATTATTTTGATCCCTTTGCCGTGGAGGCGGGACAGCTGTGGGAGGAAATATGTCTGCCGCTCAATCTGTTTTCTCTAATCTATCTGGAGCAGGCAGGCTTATTGGACCGTGCCCAGGCGGTAACCTCAAGTCCTGAATCCCAACAGATACAGGGCATGTATCCCGCCCAGCGGATCGCAGCCTATGAGATCCATGATGAAGCAGAAAATCCGCCGTGCATTTATTTTGCCCTGTCCGGCTACGGCGAATTCTCAATGTGGCTGGAAAGTATGCCACAATGATGCAGCCTTGATGTCCCTTCAGGCGTTTCTGTGATGCACCCCTTTGTTACACTGCAGTAACAAAGGGGTGTTTTTTATGAAAAAAAGATTTATTGTTCTACTGGCATTGTTGCTGATGCTTTCCGGATGTGGCAACGAAAAACCGGAAAACAAATCCGGCTGGAGCTACACCGCCCAAGGAACGTATTACCTGGATGAGTATGCCGTTCCCGTGACCGGTTGGCAGGATATTGAAGGCTACCGCTACTATTTCCACCCGGACCGTGGTGGTGCCATGGTTTGCGGCTGGCTGGAATTGCCGGAAGGACGCTTTTATTTTGGCAGCACCGGCATTATGCAGACCGGCTGGCTATATGATGATGGGAAACAATATTATTTGCGGCCGAACGGTGCTGTGGCAGTGGGGACCATTCAGATCGAAGGCAAAGATTATCATTTTACATCTACCGGTGAGCCGTTTTTGCTGATCAATCTCGATTATGCGCTGCCGGAGGACTATCAGCTGGACCTGGTGGAAGTAGAAGGTTTTTTTGTTTCCAAAGACTGTGCCAGCGCTCTGCTGGCTATGCTGCGAGATTGCCGTGCCGCAGGAAATGAGTACTATATCCGCTACGCTTACCGGGACCTGGAGCTTCAGCAGACGCTGTGGGATAACCGCTACAACAACTACATCACCCAGGGTTATTCCGCCGCAGAGGCAGCAAAACTTACAGCACAGTTCGTGCTGCCGCCGGGCTACAGCGAGCATCACACCGGTCTTGCAGTGGATATTAACGGAACACAGGAAACCTACAACTGGTTGGAGCAGCATGCACCGGAATACGGTTTCATTCTGCGTTACCCGGCGGACAAAACACACTGGACCGGCATTAGCTACGAGCCGTGGCATTTTCGTTTTGTGGGTCAGGAACTGGCTTTGGAATTGCAGGCTTTGGATTTCACACCGGAAGAGTATCTTTTTTATCTCACAGAATCAAACCACTTTACTGGATAACGAATGTCCGATCGGTTCCAGAATGAAGCAGAAATTTCTGCAACAGAAAGGACAAACGCCAGCAGGGCGATCGCAGCCTACTGTGCGTAACCTCAGTAAACAAAATTTTCCCCGCGGGTTTCCGGGCGGGGAACTTTTTACAATTACATGTGGGTATCGAACATGCCGCAGTAGGAGTCGATGGGGTCCACGCCCTTGAAGGCCTCGGGGCCTTCCAGCAGCGCCTCCACCAGGGCATCCATGGTGTCGTCGTTGGAGTCGTAAGTGTTGATGTAGGTGCGCAGCATGGGTACATCTGCCAGCATGGTGGGCTTGTTCACGGAAATACCCACAACGGGCATCTCGTGGACATACCAGGGGATCTCACCGCCGCCCTTGCTCAGACCGAAGGAGGGATGGCCGTTGGCCACATCCAACAGAGTGATGACCAGGTCATTCTCAGCGGTAAAGTCGGCGATGGCGTTCTTGCCCGCAAAGTACAGATTCAGGCTGGGCTTTTCGCCGGCAGCGATCATTTTCTGCATTTTCTCGATGGGGCTCACATAAATGTGGGCTTCAAAGCCCTTGTCGATCAGGCGGTCACGGAGCTTCTCTGCGGGGGTCTTCTTGCCTGCGCCAAAGCCCATGGCTGCGGCAGCCAGAGCCATCAGCGGGTTGGGCACGCCCTTCACATGGACGATCATGACCCGCTTGGTCTTGTTGGGATCCAGAGGCAGCACGCCCTCGTCCTTGTACTTGACCAGGGTCAGGCAGTCCTTGGAAATAGCAGGAGCCACGGTCTTATATTCGGGATTCTGCAGAGCAGCGACCAGCTCTTCGTCGGTGCCGCACAGCTCTTCCTGGCTCTTCTTGTGCATGCCCTTGGCAGCCTTCAGGCCCAGGATACGGGTCAGGGCCTCCACCATGCGCTCTTCGCTGATGACGCCGCTGCGGTAAGCATCCAGCATCCAATTGTAATCTTCCTCGGGGTCGTTGAAGAACAGGAACATATCGCAGCCGGCATTGATGGCAGCAGGCAGCATGTCCTTGCGCTTCATGCGGTTGGTCATGCCCACCATGTGGGAAGCATCAGTGACCACCATGCCGTTAAAGCCCAGCTCGTCACGGAGCAGGTCAGTCATGATCTCCTTGCACAGGGTTGCGGGCATAATGGTATCGGCATTGATCTCGGGGTCGAGCTCTGCCATGTAGTTGGGCATGAGGATATGGCCGCCCATGATGGCATCCAGGCCGTTATCGATCAGAGTCTTGTACACATGGCCGTAGGGAGCCATCCAGTCGTCATGGCCAAAGTGATTCACATTGTTGGACACATGGGCATCACGGTAGTCCTGGCCGTTGCCGGGGAAGTGCTTGGCGCAGCAGTAAACGCCGTCGGTCTCATGCAGGCCATCCATGAAGGCCTTGCCCATATCGGCGACCAGCTTGGGGTCGTTGCCGTAGGCACGGGAGAGGACTTCCTCACATTCCCAGTTGTAAGTAATATCCACCACGGGAGCAAAAGCCATGTTGCAGCCGGTGGCCTTGATCTGAGCACCGGAGATGCGGCCCATGGCCTGAGCATACTCGGTCTTACCGGTAGCGCCGATCTTCACCTGACTGGAAACGAAGGTGCCGTCGGGGCATACGCCGTTGCCGCCCTGCTCAGGATTGCAGGCAATGAATACGGGGACCTTGGCATACTTCTGCAGGGTGCGGTTCTGATTCAGGACCATCTGTCCGGGCATGGCGTTATAGCGGCAGCCGCCCAGGTGATACTTTTCCATCAGCTCCTGCAGATACTCCTCAGAAGTACCGGCAGTCAGCTGCCAGAACAGCTGGCCCACCTTTTCCTCTGCGCTCATACCGGCGATGGTATTTTCCACCCATGCGATGTCCGCATCGGAAAGATGATAGGGTTTTGCTTTCAAATTGACCATGGATATGCTCCCTTCTGCTTCTTCAGCAAGTTAATGTCAAATAGAATTATAGCATAAAAAAGAACGGTACGCAACATACCGCAAAACAGGAACGTCTCGTTTTTGCGAAAGACCGCCTTCCTTTTATGGGGAAGGCGGTCTTTTCATGCTATTCGGCGGCATTTTGGGTCAGGTTCTGGATCCATGTGCCCCGGCGGATCATCACCGCTCCCAGGAAGCACTTGATGAACTCCAGGCTCTGACAGATCATGTACAGCGGCAGGATGCCCATATCCGTATAGCGGCTGAGGATCAGCGCCACCGGCACACAGCAGAGCCAGGCGAAGCAGCTGTCAAACAGGAAGGTTACCACCGTCTTTCCGCCGGAGCGCAGGGTGAAATACGTGGCATTGGTGTAGGAATTAAAGGTCATCATCACCGCATTGATGCAGATCAGATAGGTCGCCAGCTGACGGACCTGGTCTGTGGTATTGTAAAGCTGGGGGAACACACCGGAAAACAGTGCCATCACCCCTCCAAAGGTCCCGCCGGTAACGACCGCCGCGGTTACCAGCTTCCTGTTCTGATCGCGGATGACCTCCTTCGGGTGGCCCGCGCCCAGCATCTGCCCCATGATGATGCCCACCGCATTTCCCATAGACAAAAACACCACACTGCCCAAATTAAACAGCGTCGAAGCGATGTTCATGGCAGGTACCACATCCAAAGAGCAGGTGGAGTAGCACTGATTCTGCACCGCCATGGCGGTGGACCACAGAAATTCATTGACAAGCAGCGGCATGCCCTTCACCGTGATCTGCCGCAGAAGGGCACCGGGAATGCGCAGTGAGCGGAACACGCCCCGGGCATAGGGGAACTTTTCCGTATGCGTATGGGTCCAGATCACATTGATCGCCAGCTCCACATATCGGGAGATCACCGTGGCGATGGCCGCACCGTTGACACCCATGGGTTCAAACCCCAAATGTCCGAAGATGAGAATATAGTTCAGCACCAGATTTACAAATACAGCCGTGACACTGGCGACCATGGGGACCACCGTTTCGCCGGTCTCCCGCAGAGTGCTGGAATAGGCGTTGCTGAGGGCAAAGGGAATGAAGCCCCAAAGCATAATGCGCAGATACTGCTGCCCGTAGCCCAGGATCGCTTCCGCAGCCACAGGATCGCCCTCACCTGTCAGATACAAACCGATGAGCGGCTGATCCGCCAGCCAAAACAGGGCGATTCCCAAAATACCGATGACTGTGCACACCAGCAGCTTAAATCGGAACGTGCTGCGCACGCTTTCCGTATCCCTGGCCCCGTGGAACTGGGCGGTGAAAATACCCGCACCGGCGCTGGCGCCAAAGATACAAATATTGAACACGAAGATCAGACCGTTGACGATGGACACACCGCTCATGGGGATCGTGCCCACCCGGCCAACCATAATATTATCCAGCAGCGACACAAAATTAGCGATACCGCTTTGAATGATGATGGGCAGTGCGACCCTCATCATGCGGCGGTAAAACGCCTTGTCGCCTATATATCTTTTCAGCATAAGTCTACCTCGGGGTTGCTCAAATTCTATTGGATTATAGCAGAGGCCGCCTCCCTTTACAAGTCCCCCCAAAAGAATTTCCTGCGCTGCCTCCGCTCTGGTGGTGCGGTCGGCTTCAGAAAAGTTGCAGGGGCACAAAAAACCGACCCCCGGTATCTGACTAAGTTCCCCATAAAGCTTGCTTTTACGACACAGCGGTGATATAATCAGGTCGCATAAAAAGAAACGGAGGTATTCCATGAATCTCATCTACGGCATTCACGACAAGCCCAAATTCCACCAGATCCTGATCTTCGCATTCCAGCAGGTCCTGGCAATTTTGGCTGCCACCATCGCAGTTCCCGCCATCATCGGCAATGGCATGAGCCAGGCCGCCGCCCTGTTTGGCGCAGGCGTCGGTACGATCGTGTATCAGCTCTTTACCAAGTTTATAAGCCCCGTGTTCCTGGGCTCTTCCTTTGCATTCTTAGGCTCTATGGCAGCCGCTTTCGCCGGTGCCGCTTCCGCCTCTGCAGGGCATGCAGGCCTGCTCATCGGCGCTGTCTTTGCCGGTCTGGTCTATGTGGTCATTGCTGTGATCATTAAGCTGGTTGGCGTCAAGTGGATCAACAAGCTGATGCCTCCCGTGGTTATCGGACCCACTGTGGCACTGATCGGTCTTTCTCTGGCCGGCGCTGCCGTCAGCGATCTGACCAAGGGCAAGGTCATGGTGGAAGGCGTTTCCGCCTGCAGCCCCTATGTGGCTCTGATCTGCGGCCTGGTCACCCTGTTTGCTGTCATGATCTTCTCCGTCTACGGCAAGAAGATGATGAAGCTGATCCCCTTCATCCTGGGCATTCTGGTGGGCTATGTGGTTGCATCCATCTTTACTGTCATCGGCATTCTGACCGACAATGTAGCCCTGCAGGTCATTGATTTTGCTGTGTTCAAGAACATGGAGATCTTCGCGATCCCCGATTTCACCTTCCTGATGGCCTTCCAGGGCGTCAAGGATATCGACGGCGCTTATATTGCTACCCTGGCTGTGGCATACATTCCCGTGGCCTTCGTGGTCTTTGCAGAGCATATTGCCGACCACAAGAACCTGTCCTCCATCATTGGCAAGGACCTGCTGGAGGAGCCCGGTCTGCACCGTACCCTGCTGGGTGACGGCGTTGGCTCCATCGCCGGTGCTGTCTCCGGCGGCTGCCCCAACACCACCTACGGCGAGTCCGTCGGCTGTGTGGCCATTACCCGCAACGCTTCCGTCATTACGATCACCGCTGCTGCCATTATGTGTATCGTGATCTCTTTCTTTGGCCCCTTCGTCACCTTCCTGTCCTCCATTCCCAACTGCGTGATGGGCGGTGTGTGCACCGCTTTGTACGGCTTTATCGCTGTCAGCGGTCTGAAGATGGTCCAGAAGGTGGATCTGAACCAGGGCAAGAACCTGTTTGTGGTATCCGTGATCCTGATCACCGGTATCGGCGGCCTGGCTGTTTCCTTCGGTAAGGTCACCCTGACCTCCATCGCCACCGCTCTGATCCTGGGCATCCTGACCAATGTGATGCTCTCCCGAAGTCGGATCGGAGCCATGTCG
>JAZUMW010000123.1:0-10226 GCA_045603825.1 Faecousia sp. | reverse complement strand
GAGGAATGCTGGACCATAAGTTCTCTGGATATCTACAAGGGCATCCGGCGAATTGCGGCGATCTATAACGCCAATGCCCAGGATGAACAGAAAACGATAAAGCTGTTCTGTGAAGCCACCGGCTGCAAAAGGGAAACAGCGGAAGATTATCTGCTGGAAGCCGTGGGTATCCGGGCGCGACAGGCGGAAGTGATCGTGGACTGGGACGAGAATGAAATCGAAGTTATGGAAGATATTCTGCCCAGCCGTATGGGTGATCTGTGCTACATTCTCTGGAATCACCGGAAGCTGAAAGCAGTTCGGGCCTCTTTTGAAAAACTATCTTGGAGAGACAGGACGGTGCTGCAAGCCCGAAATGCCATCTGCCATAACTGCGGCGGTATGCAGCCCATAAAGGAGCGGTACACTTTTCATGAGATTTCCAATCTGATTGGCACCAGTACGAACAGCGGTGCAGAGAAGGCATACCATACTTCGCTGGATCGTTTCACTGCGCAGCTGGCTGAAGATAATGTGATCCGCGTGGTGGATCTCGTTCTGGATAAAAAAGAAAAACCCGCCGCGATCTACCGGTATCGGGCAGACTGCGACGGCGAATGGGGCGAGATCTGTTTTGATTTTGAGAGCAAGCGAATCGTGATCCGAAAGCTTGCAGAGTGGGACACGATGAAGAGTCATCTGTATGCGAAAAAGGCGATATGTTTCATAGCACTGAGCGAGGAACTTCCGGAGGAAAAGAGAATCGTGTTTACGAGAGAGTAGGATGCGTTGCTGCGGCAAGACGAGAGTGTGATATACCTCTTGCTCCCCCGGTGATGCAGCTCCGCTACAAGATTTCTCACAAAATTCTCTGCGCTGCGCCGTACCACCTACACCCGAACAGACGGATTTCGCTTGAGCGAATCCACATATTTCCCGTCCCGGAGGGACCCGAAATCCGCCTGTTCTGCTGTCACCGGAAATGGTATGCTCAGTAAGGCAGCATCCCCTTTCCGGCAACAGCGGTCGCAAAAGGTATAACACACTAGACTTTACACAGTAAAATCGTGTGCCAACAGGGTGCTTTCACCCCTATTGGAAACCCAGAATCAAAGGAATCTGCCATCCCTTTGAAATCCCAGCCCGTTTTGAAATCTGTATATACAAACCAGAAAAACGGTGCTTGCATCTACACATCCCAAAACGCAAAAATCCCCACAGTCGATCCTCCGGTAAGGAGAGGAAAGACTGTGGGGATTTTCAATGCCGCATTCATGGAGTCGGGAGATATTCATGCGTCAGATATTAGCATAGCTCTTAACGGACGCTATGCTTTCCATGCGTTTTACTTTTCCAGAAAACGCATAATTGCGTCAGCGGATGCCTTTGCACCACCAAGGGTTTTCATATCATCGCTGAATTCTTTTGCGGTGTTGCGATAGGAAGGATCTTCCAGCAGGTTGACGATTGCTTCCTTGAGAGCTTCGCTGGTAATCTGCTTCTTATCCAGGAATGCAAAGCCGAGGCCGTTCTTGACGATCTGTCTTGCGGTGATGGCCTGCTCCTCCATCTGGGGGATAGCAATCATGGGAACACCATAGTAAATTGCTTCACCGGTACCGCCCATGCCTGCGTGGGTAATAAAGGCAGATGCCTGAGAGAGAATGTCCAGCTGAGGCACCATCTGTGCCACCTCCACATTTGCCGGAATGTCTTTCAGATCTGCGGGGTCAATGGCACCAAGCGCAGCAAATACATTAATATCCAGATCACGTACCGCATCAAAGAGAATGGGATAATACTCAGGCCAGTTATTGAAGGCAGTGCCCAGAGAGGAATACAGCAAAGGCTTGCCGTTCTCTGGAGCTTTCCAGGTACCGAAAGCAGGGCGTTTGCCGATCTGCACGCCAGTGAAAACAAATCTGTCATCAAAGCTTTCGCTCATAGGAACCAGTCGTTTCTGAACCATGACCAGATTCAAGTCACCTTGGCCGTCAAAAATTTCCTTGAAGGTCATTTCACGGCAACCGTACTTTGCGGCATATTCCTTGGCCATACCCTCTGCAGCCAGACGCAGGGGATGAGCCTTGGGAATATTTTCAAAGGCCTCCGCTACGGAATAGGTTTCATTAGAAGGATAGCTGGTGTAGATCATGATATTGGGGATGTGCAGAATATCAGCGGCCATGGTTCCCGCAATTCCGGCAAAGTCGTGCATGATGGCGTCTGCGGGATCTTCCCGAAGCACTTCCAGAATGCCGTCAATGTTGGCACCTGCCTCCATCATGAAGACAAAGGGTGCACCGGCTGCGCCATCGTCCTGCTGCTCACCGTTATCTTCCTTTTTTTCATTATGCTTGTCGTTTTCTGACATCCAGGAGTTGACAGGTACAAATTTAGCACCGGTAGGCTCGATGATATGGCGGAAGCTCTCCACCGTAAAATAAGTAACACGGACACCGCGGCTGACCAGTTCAGTCACCACGGAAAGCGTGGGATTCACATGGCCAAAGGCACCCAGAGATACAACTGCAATGTGCATGGTTTTCCTCCTCGGTATGTTATTCTTTTCCGTAAAACTGCATCAACAGATCTTTTTCCATAAAGAAACTGACACGACCCAGCTTCACGCGACACAGTCGCGGTGCAATCGGATCCATTTCAATGAATCGGTGGTTCAGTTTGTCTTCTATGATCGCATCGCCGGAGAAACAAGCATCTGCCAGAGCGATGAAGTCGTCAATGTAAGAAACATCAATGGGGAATCCATTGTGGTTGGGAAGCAGGCAGTCAAGTTCCGGCTGCAACGCCTTCAGACGTCGCATATTCTCTCTGTGAGAAATAAGCCGCTGCTCCAGATCGTACGGTGCTCCGCTAGCAGACAGGTCATACAGCAATACCTGTCCGGCTTCCAGCTCATCGCCACAAATCAGGAAACGATGCGCCCGATCCAAAAATGCCAGAGAAGAATTGGAGTGGGCACAGAGTTCCAGCACTTCAATTTTCCGACTGCCCAGATCAATGACATCACCGCCATGAAGCGGCACCTTTTCATAATCAGGGTGCGGCAGGGCGGAAATATCAAAGGGGAGATTCGGGCCGGGCTTTACAGCATTTGCATCTGCTGCCCAGTTGTGGTGCATCATCACGGAGGGGAACTCTCCGTTACCACCTGCGTGGTCGGGATGGAAATGGGTGTTGGCCACCAGCAAAGGCTTATCCGTCAGCGTTTTTACAAAAGCTGCAAGTGTATTGGTACCATAGCCGGTATCAATCAAAAGGGCTTTTTCTGTTCCCTCCAGAAGATAGAGGTTCTGACTGCCCTCCATAAAGTTAATAAACCAGGTGCCTTCATCAAATTGCTTAGCCTGGTAAGAGCCAAAGATTACGGTTAACGGCGGCATCATAGGCCAGTCCTCCTTTGGGGAAATAGGGCAGCCGCAAACAGCACGGCTGCCCTGTAAAATTATTAGTTCGTCATTTGTTTTTGTTCTTCCAGCGCAGCAGCTCTGCGTGCCTTGAAGATCTTTGCTTCCTCCAGCTGATAGCTGTTATTGGAAACATACATGAAGATCAGCACTGCCAGACCGCTTAAAACCGTCTGCAAATTGGAAGAGAAATTCAGCTTACCGGTACCGAATGCAGAGATCATGCAGGCCTGTGCAAAGGAACCTGCCAGAATGCCGATATTCCGGTCAGCAAACTTCGCCAGGGCGCCACCGATGAACATGGGCAGAAATGCGTTCATGATATAGGAGGAGCTGGCAAGGCCAGTTTCTACGGAAACCGTACCCAGACGGCTGGTATTGATAAGGCCTGCCGCTGCCATCAACGCACCTGCGATCATATAACACTGGACGCTGTTCTTCTTCTCGTTAATGCCTACATTGACGCTGATCTCCTGGCCGGTGCGCAGAGAGTTGCAGTTGCAGCCAAAGACTGTGAAGTTCAGTAGTACCACCAACACCGCAAGAATGATGCCAATCAGGATATAGATGGCAGGGCCGGTAGCGAACACCAGCAAGTCATTTCTGCCGATCAATCGGACACCTGCTCCCTTGGTGATAATGAAGCCGATGGCTTCAAAGATCATAGCAACGCCCAAGCTGCAAACCATAGGAGGCAGCTGCAGGGTCACGTAGATCATACCGGAAACATAACCCAGAACTGCACCAACTGCAATAGTGACCACTGCAGTAGGCACCGGGCCAAGGCCCAGATTCAGCGCCAGCTGAAAGCCGATGATGTTGCTCAGCACCAACACGGAACCGACAGAGAAGTCAAATCTTCCGCTGGTCAGGTTATAGCTGACCGCAAGAGAGATCAGTCCCGTATAGATGGTGTTAACAATGATGGTTTGCAGATCGGTACCAACACCAAAGGTGGTAGAACCAGCCATACGGCAAACCACAAAGAAAACTGCGTAGACCACTGCCGGGAGGGAGACAAGTCCCAGCAAATTACTCGCTGCCTTTTTGATTTTCATAAAAGCCTACTCCTCCCTGTCCGGCAGCGGGCCGGACATTTGAAATATTACTCGTGCAGAGCCTGGATACCTTCCAGAGTAGCAGAAGCATTCACCAGATCGGCCAGAGTCTGTGCGTTTGCATTGGGATTCAGAGCAACGATCAGCTGCTCCAGATCTTCCAGATGGTAGACCTTAGCTGCCAGATTTGCTGCAGTCTGAGCGGCCTCGGCGTTATCCAGCATCCACAGAGCGGAAGTATAGATACCGATACGGCCATCGTTCTGCAGAGCCTCGGCATTGCCGTCAACAGCATTGACGATGAGAGCAACGCCCAGAGCAAAACGGGAAACGTTGGTGGAGGACATGAAGGAAACAGAGCCGTTTGCAAATGCGTCAGCGTAGCCCTGATCGATGGCACCGATGGTAGCCAGGGGGCAGGTTTCGGTCTTACCGGCAACTGCGATGGGCTGTGCCCAGAAGTCCAGACCGTTGAAGGAAGCAGCAACGCCGTCCACATCCTCGGACAGAGCGGCAGCCTGATCGGCAAAGAATGCATCACCGGGGAAGCCTGCAACCTCAATGTACTCAATGCCGTACTTTTCAGCAGCAGCCTTGAAGCCTTCTGCGCGGTTTACAAACATGGGAACACCAAATGCTGCACCACCGGAAGCGTAGATGACCTTCTTGGCACCCAGCTTGCCGAAGTACTCGCCCAGAGCATAGCCGCCTTCGTAGTCGCCATTGCCATAGCCGATTGCATCGAGGACATAGGGATTATCCTGGAACTTTTCAATAACTTCGGGGCTGTCGATGGCAGCGCCCCAGTAGTACATACCATAGTCGACGCACTTCTGGACGGTTTCGCCCATAGCCACGTTGTAGAAGCCAATGATGCCCTTGCAGCCTGCGTTGTAGCAGTCATCGATGAACTGGAACTCAGCTTCAGCGGAAGCGATGGCTTCGGAGTAAATGAACTCAACGTTCAGACCGTCCTTAACCAGCTCTTCAAAGTAAGCCTGCATGGTCAGGGTCTCGCTGTCAGTGGGATCGTAAATTTCAACGCCGATCTTGACAGTCTTTTCGGGATAAGGGACGGGCAGTGCAACTGCTTCGCCGCCTTCGGGCTGAACAGCAGGAGCATCGTTCTTGGAATCATCCGCTGCAGGAGCGTCAGCATTGCCACCGCAAGCAGCCAGACTCAGCACCATAACCAGTGCCAGAATGAGGGCCAGAATCTTTTTCATTTGGTTTCTTCTCCTTTTTTCGTTTGATTTTTTAGCATTATCGTTACTTATCTGGGCAGCAGTTTGCCGCGATAAGTCATGCTTGTAACAAACACCACCGTCAGGAACAGCAGACCGCGAACGATCTGGATATAACCGACAGTCAAGCCCAGCACCGTCAGAGCGGTGTTGAGAATGGTAATGGTGGCAGCGCCTACAATTGCTGCACTGATCTTGGATTTGCTGCCACCGGAAATGGGCATACCGCCCAGAACCACGGCAACCATCATATCATTGCCCAGACTTCCACCGGTTGTCTGGGTAACCGTCTTGGTCTGCAGAATCACGAAGATCGCAGCCAGACCAATGGCTACACCGCCGATCAGGAAGGCCTTCAGCATAATGCTGTTCGCTTTGATGCCGGACTGCGCTGCGCTGCGCATATTGCCGCCCAGCAGCTTGGCGCTCTTGCCGAAGGAGGTGTAGTTGAATAGAACCAATGCAACCACGTAAAAGACAAGCAACATCGAAACACCAGTAACCACCACGCCATCTGCGGTGGTGTTGAAATAAGAGGACAGAGACAGGGTCGTTTCCTTGCCCATCAGCACGGCACCAAGGGCGGAGAAGATGCTACCGCCGACGATGGTGACGATAAAAGCAGGAACATGCATAAAGATAGCCATCAGGCCCTTAAAAAGGCCCAGCAGCAGAGCAACAATCATGCAGGACACAAAGGCCAGCGGAACAGAGCCAGTATTCTTACACACCAGCGCGCCCACGATAGCCGTCAGACAGACACTGCCGCTCATGGACATATCAATGGCGCCGCTGGAGAACGCATACACCGCACCGATAGAAACGATGGCTGTGGTGATGATATTGCCGAGGATGGAACGGATGCGGATATAGTCCACCGTGATTTCTTCCTGTGCCATTGCCCAAAGATAGAACAGAATCACAAGGATCAGACCTGCATAGGGAGCCAGAGAGAACAGCTTTTGAGTGTTGATTTTCTTCTTCATTTTGCCGCCTCCTTAGATCATGCAGTCCAGAATGTGGTTTTCTGTGACTTCCCGGCTTCGGATGAATTCTCCGTTCAGACGGCCGTTTTTCATAACCAGAATCCGGTCGCACATACCGATCAGTTCGGTCATTTCTTCGCTGATCATAACAATGGACTTTCCTGCTGCCACCATGTCTTCCATCAGCTGGTACATGGCGGTCTTGACGCCAATGTCCACGCCGCGGGTGGGACAGTCCAGAATCAAAATGCGGGAATCACGGCCTACCCATTTGCCGAATACCACCTTCTGCTTGTTGCCGCCGGACAGATACTGTACATTCTGGTCGATCTCCGCACACTTGATGGACAGATCCTTTACCTGCTTGTCCACATACACTCTTTCTGCTCTGGGGGTAATAATGCCTGCTTTATTGGCAACCTTATCAAATCCTGCTGCGATGATGTTATCCCGAATGGATGCCGTCAGCACCAATGCCTCCCGGTCACGGTCCTTGGAAACATAGCCGATGCCGTTTGCCATGGCGGCAACTGCGGAATCAACCGTATCTCCGGAAGGATAGACTGTAACCTTGCCGGTGGCCAGTTTGCCCTCGCCGAACAGCGCGTGTCCCAGTTCGTGCATGCCGCAGTCGGAAAGACCCGCAACGCCAAGGATTTCGCCCTTATGTAGCTGCAGGCTCACATTGGTCATGATACCGAGACCGCTGGTAAGGTTTTCTGCGGACAGAACCACTTCGTCGGAGATTTCCTTGCCGTAGTCTTCACGGTAATACTTCTCGCCGATTTCACGGCCAACCATGTATTTTTTGACCAGTGCCGCGCTGAAGTCCGTTTTTTCCAGAGTCGCAATCAGATGGCCATCCCGGAGGACACTCAAGCAATCGCAATGCTCCATAACTTCGTCCAGATCGTGGCTGATGAAGATAACCGCCTTGCCAGCATCCCGCTGTTCGTCCATCAGGCGGTAAACGATGTCACGTCCACCCTGGCTCAGGGCTGTGGTGGTCTCGTCAACTACCAGAATTTCAGGATTGCGGTACATAACCTTGGCTACTTCCACCAGCTTCCGTTCCTGCTGGTCCAGCATATCGATCATGTCATCTGCTTTTGCGCGGGTGAAGCCAATTCGGTCCAGTGCTTCCTGTGCGGCCCGGTTCATGGCCTTATGATCCACAAAACCAAAACGGCGGAAATCTTTTTCGCTGCCAAGGAAGATGTTCTGAGCAAGGGTCAGACCGGGGACAGTACCTGCCTCCTGCACGATCATGCCGATACCATGAGCCGCACCATCGATCATACTCTGGGGATGGTAAGGCTCACCGTGGAGGAACAGTTCTCCAGAGGTCGCCTGCTGCATACCTGCCATAATAGAAGAAATGGTGGATTTGCCGGAGCCGTTTTCTCCAATCAGACCGGTAATCTTACCGGGCATGATCTTCACATTTACCTTGTCCAGCGCAATGGTCGGACCAAAATGTTTACACAGGTCTTTGGTTTCGATGATTGGGACGATGGATTCCTGAACCATAGTGATTCCTCCGTTCAATTGCCTGCTATGCTAATTTTCTAATCTTATTCTATCAAAGTGACGATGGTGCTTCCATGTTATAAATTGATTTATATCCGACTTATTTTTACTTTTATATTGACGAAGAAGCGACTTATCATGTACAATTAGTACAGATTTAATGGACATTTTGAGATAGTTATCTATATTTCATCCAATAGGACGACAAAACGAAAGGCGGATATCCATGAGAACTCCGACATTATATACAACACCGGAGCAGGTGGAAGCGTTTGTCTATCTTCACTTTCATAAGACTGGTCAGAGGCTTCTCTTTCCGGAAGCACTGGCTAAAATGATGGCCTTGGGGCTTCTTTCTTCTACGCAACCTCCCGTTCCATCCTTTAGCGGGAATCAGGATCAGGAGAGCTTTTCCAAAGCTTTTGATACCATGCCCCTGAATGCCGGAGTCATTCTTCACAATTCGCACACCTATCTCACAGAAGGCATTGTGGAGGAGGAAGCCCTGTTCCCTATCGGCAAGGATGTTTACTGCATCAAGCATCTGCCCTATATGAACGAGGATGCTCACACCCATACTTATTTTGAGATCACATACATCTACTCTGGAAAATGCACCATGCTGTTTGGCGGCGAAGCCATTGAGATGCGCGAAGGTGATCTTTGCATCGTCCCGCCCGGATCCCCACATGCTCAACCTTTAAAAGGGGGTTGCTTTGCCATCGGACTGATGGTCCGCCGTAGCACTTTTGATGCTTTGTTTGGAGAATTGCTGATTAATAATAACCTGGAGTCACAATTCTTCCGGGATTCCCTGTATGATTCCAACCGGATAAATTTTCTACGTCTGTACACAGATGCCAGTAATGAACAGCTCCGTTGGTATCTACAGACCCTTGCAGGGGAATGCTACCGCACAGATCTTCATGCCAACACCTGTGCCATCAGTCTGGTCAAGCTCTTTTTGGCAGAGGCATTCCGTATGTATGGCAGTACAGCAACGGTCTATCGGGAAGCAGGCCACGGAAGGAAGGTAGACTGTGGACTGATCCTTCAGTATATACAAAACAATTTCCGAACTGTGACGCTTCGTGAATTATCGGAGGTATTTCATTATAACGAAGCCTATCTCTCCCGACTTTTGCAGGATTATGCCCATCAGAGCTTTACAGACATCGTCCGATCACTGCGTCTAAAGCGCGCTGAAGACTATCTATTGAACAGTGATCTAAAAATCCACGAGATCAATCGACTTGTGGGATATGACTCTGTAGATCATTTTTCCCGTACATTCAAAGCCGTATATGGCTGTTCTCCGGTAGTATATAGGAAAAGATATCGCCAGAGCAGTCAGTAATATCCTGGGAAGATCTGCACTTCCCTACACAAAATCCCCACAGTCAATCCTCCAGCAAAGAGGAAATACTGTGGGGATTTCCAATGCCGCACGATAGGAAACTTAGAAAAGATCGTGCAACACGTTTAGTTGCTGTTGAACAGCGGTTTCAGCACATCCGCATAATCTTCAAAGATTTCCAGAAGACAGGCGTTCCAATGGCGGGCATCCTTTTCCGAATTGCCGAAGACATAGTCCTCCTGACCGTAGTCAATCACATCGAATGCAGGCATAGCTTTATTGGCCGCAGCAGTTCTGTATGCTGCAATATCCGCCAGGGTAAAGGAAACTTCAGACAGATCCCCGCTGTTGATCCAACCGCTGATGTCCGTACCGGTGGGTGCTTCGGAAGTACCGTTTTGCATCTGGCGAGTCGCTTCCGGCTTGGTAACGGAAACCGCACCCTCGACATACTTTCCATACATCTGGTCCACATACAGGCCGAAAGAATCACCGAGCATTTCGGAAGGAACATGTCCGCCATTCCACTGCCATTCAATCACCGTGTCCGTACCGGCGCTCAGCCATGCAAGCTGTAAATTCAGGGAGTTAAACATGGAGATGTCACCCTCCGCAGCACCCATGATGAGCTTTGTCCATGTGGG
>JAZUMW010000122.1:0-7427 GCA_045603825.1 Faecousia sp. | reverse complement strand
ATAAGATGGGATTCTGTTATTTTCAAAATAACAGAATCGACAACGCCAAAGCAAAATGTTTTCCGGGTAAAAGCATGTTATCAGGAATTGTTATTACAGCAAAAAACAGCTGGTATAGGCCATTTTGTCGGAGCCGTAGTAGTACTGCAGGCCGTTGGCCTTGCAGACTTCCAGCACCACCATGCCGTAGGCTTCCATGGAAGAAACCATCTTCTCCGGGAAACGGCAGGGCGCTTCGGGATAGGTGCATTTGGCGCAGATGGTGCAGCAGCCGGCACCGACGGCCAGAACGCTGCCGGCCTTTTCCCGGAGCGTCTCATGCATTTCGGCAAAATGCGCCCGGTGGTCGGCTTCAATCTCCATCATGGCTTCAAAATCGTAGCTGTCTTCGATGTCGCCGCAGGTCTGTACCAGAATGCCATGGGTGTAGCCTTTCAACCGTTCGGTACATTCTTCCAGGCTTCCGCAGCCGGGAGGACAGCTCCAGCGCTTGCCGTACTGGCCGCAGGAATTGGCAGCGCACATGTCTCTGACTTCCGGTTTCAGTTCGATGGTGGATACATCCAGAGGCGCCCAGGCGGAGAAACCGGCTTCCTCAGCGATTTTTGATAGTTGTTCGTAAGTCATTCTTCTTCCTCCGAAAATTCCAATGCGTCCACATAGCAGTCCTGGAATTGGGGCAGGCTTGCCAGTTCCAGAAATTCCGTCTCTCTTGCCAGTCGCTGGCTGTACAGGTATTCTTCCCGGTTCAGGGCGCAGAGCTTGGCACCTTCGCCGGCTGCGTTGCCGACAGGCTTGATGCGGTCAATCAGGATTGGCGGGATCATGCCGATGCGGCAGGCGGAGGCAGGGGTCAGGTAATTGCCGAAAGCACCTGCCAGACAGACGTTTTTGATGTCAGAAACATTCGTATCCAATCTTTCTGCCAGAAGCTCGATACCTGCCCGGATGGCCGCCTTGGCCAGCTGCACTTCCCGGACATCCTTCTGGGTCAATACCACATTTTCACAGAGCTTGAATTCCTTCTTCTCCAGGTAACCGGACTCGTCGATGATCTCCAGATCCAGAAGTACGGCCACAAGGTCCAGAAGACCGGAGCCGCAGAGACCCTGGGCAGACACATCTCCGATGACATGGTATTTGACTGCACCGTCTTCCAGCCACACATGATCCACGGCGCCTGTAGAGCCCCGCATGCCGCAGGAGATTTTTGCGCCTTCAAAGGCAGGTCCTGCAGCGGTCGAGCAGGCAATGCGGCGATGTCTGTTTCCCAGCACCATCTCGCCGTTGGTGCCGATGTCGATGAGAAGGCTTAACGCTTCCAGCCGGTCAAACCGGGTGGAGACCATGCAGCCCACCGTGTCGCCGCCGACGAAACCGGCGATGTTTGGCAGGATCCGCACGGTGCAGTTCCTGTCCAGTTCCAGTGCCTCATAGATATTGGGCATATAGGGCGGCGTTACAAGGGGCTTCGGGTCAATTCCCAGCAGCAGATGGTGCATAGCGGTGTTGCCAACAATGGAAACGGCACCGATCTCAGTTTCAGTGATGCCTGCCCGGGCGCAGAGGGCTTTTGTCAGATCGGCCAGGGCAGTCCGGATACAGCCTTGCAGTTCTTCGCTGCCTCCATGGAGGGCATATTCAATTCGGGAGATCACGTCCGCGCCAAACTGTCCCTGGGGATTGCGGCAGCTGGCGGTGTCCACCAAAGTGCCGGTGTGTCCGTCCATCAGATAGGCCACCAGGGTGGTAGTACCGATGTCAAAAGCCAGTACATAAGGGTACAGTCCTTCCGCTTTGGTGGCGGCCGTCAGACCGGTAGTGAGGATATTCTCCTTTTCTGCTTTCCCGGCAAATACGGTAAGATCGGACTCGATGACGGTCTGGCAGGCAAGAACATCCCTGCCGCCGATGACCACTTTGCACTTGCCGCAGGTTCCTTTGCCGCCGCAGGGCGCATCGGGACGGAGCCCGGCGGCAATCTGTGCCTGAAGCACTGTGGTGCCGGGCCTGACGGAGACGGTTTGGTTATCCGGTTGAAAGGTCACTGTAAAGGGGTTCATGGCAGCACCTCCGGGGAATTTGAGACAGGGGCCGATGGTAACATCGGCCCCGATATTCAGCATGTTGGAAACAGGGATTATGCGATTTCCTTTGCCTTCTTGGCGGCGGAAGCGGCATCGGGCGTGTAAGCGTCAGCACCCAGCTTATCGGCATACTCCTGGTTGATGGGAGCGCCGCCGACCATGATCTTGTAGCCCTTGCCGGTAGCCTTCAGAGCGGCAACGGTAGCGTCCATGGCGGGCATGGTGGTGGTCAGCAGAGCGGAGCAGGCAACGATCTTAACACCGTCCTGTGCAGCGGCTTCCACGAACTTCTCCACGGGAACGTCAACGCCCAGGTCGATGACTTCGAAACCGGCGGACTCGATCATCATGGCAACCAGGTTCTTGCCGATGTCGTGCAGGTCGCCGGCCACGGTGCCGATAACCACCTTGCCCAGAGCGCCGGCAGCGCCGGATGCCAGATGGGGCTTCAGGACCTCAACGCCCTTCTTCATAGCCTTGGCTGCGATCAGCATTTCGGGAACGAAGATCTCACCGTTCTTAAACTTCTCGCCCACCACGTCCATGGCGGAGATCATCTTGTTCAGAACTTCCTGGGGAGCGAAGCCTGCGTCGATCGCTTCAGCAACAGCAGCGGGGGTCAGCTTAGCCTTGCCGCGGGAAACCAGATCATAAACTTTTTCGATAGCCATTTGTATAATCTCCTTTAATGATTGTTGTAAGTAATGGTTTTTCAGTTCTTAACGGGACCGAAGAGGCCTTCCCGGTATGCGCCGATGTACTCCATGCAGTAATCATCCAGACCCAGCAGAGCTTCGGTGGCAAAGATGACACCCATCATATCCCGGTTGGTGGGATCCAGGATGGCGGAGTCCAGACCGGCATTCATGGCCAGAACAGTAAAGCCCAGATTGATCATCTTGCGAACGGGCAGGTTGAAGGAAATGTTGGAAACAGCAGCGGTGATGTGGATGGCAGGATACTGCTCCCGAACGGTGGAGATGACCTCGATGTTGGTCTCAATGCCGTTTTCGGAAGTGCAGAGCATTTCCACCAGAGGATCGATGTGGATCCGGCTGGGAGCGATGCCGTATTCCTTGGCCTTGGCCATGATCTTGTCGAAGACCTTCAGACGGTCAGCAGCGTTTTTGGGGATACCGGTGTCGTCACTCAGCAGAGCGATGACCTGCCAGCCCTTGTTTTCCGCCAGAATGGGGAAGATCTTGTCGATCTTGTCGCCCTCGCCGGAGACAGAGTTGATCAGACCCGGCTTGTTGCAGAATTTCCAGGCTTCTGCCAGAATATCAGCGGAAGGGGAGTCCACAGCGATGGGAAGGTCGGAAACCTCCTGGATGCAGTCGATCATCCACTTCAGTGTCTCCAGTTCCACTTCCTCGGGAACGGAGGCGCAGCAGTCGATGAAGGTAGCGCCGGCCTCTTCCTGGGCAATGGCACGGGCCTTGATGAAAGCGGCATCCCGGTCGGCAATGGCCTTGGCAACGGCGGGAATGGAGCCGTTAATTTTTTCGCCAATAATAATCATAGGTAAGGATTCCTCCTGGGGATAGAAATAGAGAATCAGCCGAACATAATCTGGATGGGGCAGCGTGCGTTGTCCAGCTCTTCCTGGGTGAAGCCATAGGTACGGATGTTATACTCGTCGATGGCCTTGGTCAGAGATGCATAGGTGCCGGGGAAGGTGGAGCCGGGGCCGCCCTGGACGATGCAGGGGATAAAGTACTTGTTGCCGCAGCGCTCGATAGCAGTCAGAGCTGCCTTCTCGCAGTCGGCATCGGTCCAGCCGGGGAAGTCCACCTGCTTGTTGTCGATCTCGCCCATGAAGGACATCTTGCCGCCGTACTGCTTGATCAGCTCGGGGTTGTTGTTGGACTTCAGACAGCCCTGGAAGACGTCGATGCCCATCTCGATCATGGTGGGGATCAGGTTGGCGCAGTAGGAGTCGGCGTGGTGGATCACCATCTCACAGCCGTGGGACTTGTAGTAGCCGTAGATTCTCTGGTAGGGCTCCAGGAAGAATTCCCGGAACATTTCGGGGCTCAGGAAGGAGTTCAGCTCACTGCCCCAGTCGTCGTGATGGAAGACTGCGTCGGGATGCAGGTTCTCGCAGATGCCCTTTGCCAGCTCCACTTCCCAGTCAGCGATGGCGTCGATCAGCTCATGCATCTCATCGGGATACTCATAGAAAGCCGTCAGCGTCTCTTCGATGCTCATCAGGTGATGGCAGCGCTCAAACAGACCGCCCACCACCAGAACTGCCTTGTAAGCCTTGGTGCCGTCGACAGCATCGTACATGCCCTTGGCAATGGCCCACTGCTGGGGAGAGAAGTCCAGAGAGGGGAACTTCACATAGTCACGCCAGTTTTCAATGTCCTTGATGACGATCTTGTCGGGGGTATGAACGGGGAACTGGCCGGGAGTGCCTTCGGGGAAGGAGTTGGTGACGCCCCATGCGTCCACAACGTTCATATCGCCCTTCTTCAGCATACCGGGGCTGAACATCAGGAAAGGATGCACCAGCAGCTGGAGTGCTTCGTACTGGTTGCTGATACGGTCGGGATTACCGCCCCGAACGACTTCGCGGAAATTTTCTTTTGCAGTCAGCATAGATTTTCCTCCATTATAAAAATGATGAATGAATTCTGCCGTTCCGCAAATTTGCGACTGATAGAAATTACGGAAATTTGTGGAACACTTCTGTTAAAATCCTATCATCGGTGGCGAAAATTGTCAATTCAATCCAATGAAAGTGAATGCTTTTCCGCAAAAGTCGCAAAATAGAACTTTACTTTCCGCAAAAATGAGGATATCATAGAGGTGGGAAACGAAAAAGGAGAGATCGTATGGACAATGTACGCTTAATACGGCTCCTGCCGACCATGCCCGTCCTGGTGGAAGCGTTTCAGGAAGCCGGCAGAGCCTGTCTGGCGCAGATCCGGGATCCAAACCGGAGCTACCGAAGCATCCGCCTTTACCACGGTCAGCAGGACCTGCAGCCGGATGTGCTGTATCTGCTGCGCCCCACGGAAACCGGATTTCCTACAGATTCCTTTTCTTATATCTGTGCAGAGCCAATTGCCGGATCTGCCAACCACTTCATCTGCCCCGGACAGCCGGATGAACAGATCCTGGATTTCATTCTGGAACTGTTTTCGGAATTTCAGCAGTGGGAGCAGATGATCGACCAGCTGATTTTCTGGAAGGACGGTCTGCAGGAACTGTGCCAGCTGGGGGAAAGACTTCTGGAAAACCCGGTCTGCATCCATGACAACTGGTTTATGCTGATCGCCATGTCCCAGGACCTGCAGGAGGTTATGCCGCCGGAGTATATTGCCAGCTCCACAAAGGGATTCATTCCCAGGATGATCCTGGATGATTTCCGCCATGACAGCGACTATCTGGAGACCTATTCCTACCGGAATGCACAGATCTGGCAAAGTTCGGATGATGTACCGGCTTCCCTGTATGTAAATCTATGGGACGGAGCCGTGTACCAGGGACGGCTTCTGGTGATCCAGAACAACCGTCCTTTCAAACGGCTGGATTTTATACTGGCGGAGGTATTGACCCAGCGGGCAGTATTTTTGCTGCGTCAGCAGCGGTTTGATGAACAGCGGCCTCCCCAGAGTATGGATGAAGTCGTATACAGTCTTATCCAGGGAAAACAGCTGGGACCTACGGATCTGATCTATCTGATGAATATGCTGAACTGGAAAAAGAATGACCGGTTCCAGTGCATCCGTATCAGATCCCAGCAGAATGAAGGAAGGACGGTTATGGAGCATGTGCTCCACAGCAATCTGTTCCGGATTTTCCCGGAGGGATACATTCTGTTTTCCGATGCGGAGCAGTGCGTGATTCTGAACCTTTCCCGGGAACCGGTTTCCGGCGCCATGATCCGGCATCGGCTGGCGCCGCTGTGCCGGGATTACTGCCTGTATGCAGGTATTTCCGCTCCGGTGACGGATATTCATGATCTGGGGCTTGCCTATTATCAGGCCCAGATAGCCCTGGACCAGGCTTTCCGGCTCCGCTGTGAAAAATGGATCATCCCCTTTGCGGACTGTGCCATGGAACATATGCTGGAGAAAATGGATTCTCCGCTGCCGCCATGGGCATTGGTGTCTCCGGAACTGCTGGCGCTGAGAGAACATGACCGGGAGACCGGAACCCAGTATTTTGAAACCTTCCGGGAATACCTTCTGAATGAGCGGGATATTCCCAAAACATCGGAAAAACTGATCATTCACAGAACCACTCTGCTGTACAGGCTGAAAAAAATCCAGTCACTGCTGAATATTGATCTGGAGGATCCCTGGAAACGGCTGTATCTGACCCTTTCCCTGTGGATTCTGGAACGAAAGAACAGCTGAAAGGGAAAAGGAGTATAATTTATGTATGTTTCCACCTCTTCCGGCAGCCGGGACAATCTGCTGCGGGCCATCCGGTTTGAAAAACCGGAATACATCCCCATGACATTCCATATCAATGCCGCCTGCTGGAATCACTATGACCAGAATGCCCTTCTGGATCTGATGGAAGAACATCCCTTCCTGTTTCCGGATTTTCAGCGGCCTGCGCTGCCTCTGGTACCGGAATACGACGATGTAGCCCGGGCAGGGCAGCCCTATGTGGATGATTTCGGCTGCAGATGGGAAACCCTTATGGATGGTATCGTTGGCTCTGTCCATCAGCATCCTCTGGCGGATATGTCCCGGTATCCAGACTACCGGTTCCCGGACCCGGAAAGAAGCACCGGCCTGCGGGCCATCAACTGGAAAGATTTTGAAGCGGAAGTGGCGAAACAGAAAGCCATGGGACTGATGACCTACGGTGATTTGCGCCACGGTCATACCTTCCAGCAGCTCTGCGACATCCGGGGCTATGTGGATACCTTGATGGATCTGAATGAGGAGGAACCGGAGATCCTGGAGCTTCTGGACAGGCTGTGTGCGTTTAACCTGGCCCAGATCCGGCATTTCCTGGAAGCGGATGTGGATATGATCCGCATCCCGGAGGATCTGGGCATGCAGAACGGTCCCATGATCAGTCCTAGCCTGTTCCGCCGGCACATCAAGCCCATTTACCGCCGGATGCTGGAGCCGGTTCGTGCTGCCGGAAAGATCATCCATATGCACTCCGACGGAGATATCCGCACCCTGGTGGATGACATCATCGACGGCGGTGTGGATGTGATCAATCTGCAGGATCTGGTGAACGGGGTAGACTGGATCGGAGGAAAGTTCCGGGGAAAGCTCTGCGTGGATCTGGATATTGACCGCCAGAAAATCACTCCATTCGGCACGCCTCAGGAAATTGACCGGTATATCCGTTACTGTGTGG
>JAZUMW010000121.1:0-84658 GCA_045603825.1 Faecousia sp. | reverse complement strand
ATGCTTTGCATGCGGCGTTTTCTTATTCGGTTTCCTTATACTGGACAAAGCCCAGAGTCATGTAATCCAGATATACATGCTTATCCGGTGTCTTGCCCATTGTAACTCTGTGACAATTGACTTCCCAGACGGGAGAGTTGTTGAGCTTGGATGCGCGGATCTCAAAAACATGGTTCCAGCTTTTGCCTTCCATGTACTGATCTTCCCGTAGGAACCGGATCAGCTCCAAACCCCGGAAATTGAAGGTAGGAAAGGCGTTTTTGATACAGGTTTCAAAGAGAATATTGGCATCACGTACGCTTCCCAACTGGAAAACGCTGCGGATCATTGCACCGTAATCTTGCATAACAGTTCCTCCTTACAGCTTGGCGTAAACTTTATCCAGAAAACGCTGGGTAGTGATCACAGCCCGTTTGTGGGTTCCTTCACCGATCTTTCCGGCTTCGTCGTAGGCGGTAATGTGGAATGTGATCGTGCTGCCCTCCACAGCGGTGACCTCTGCCTCCGCATGAACATCCAGACCAACGGGGGTAGCGGATAGATGGGAAATGTCCAAAGAGGTACCCACGGAAGTTTTTCCTTCAGGTAGTGCTTCAGCGATAGCCTCGCAGGCAGCGCCTTCCATCAGCGCCACCATACAGGGGGTAGCATAAACAAGAAGAGAACCGGAGCCTACTTCATAAGCGGTATCCGCACGCTCCACCGTGGTGGAAGCAACACCCTTCATTCCAACTGTGATTTCCATAATAATCGCCTCCATTTCTGTATTAAATATATCTTAAATCCCCGGTGGTGTCAATAAAAAGGATTGCTCTTTTGGCGGGGATGAATTATAATCAACATATTAAAATAAAGGAAACAGGCTATGAGAAACACAAATGCAAAAGCAATGGCTTTGGGCGGGATTCTGGGAGCCTTGGCCCTTGTGATCATGTGTATGGGGGGCCTGATCCCATTTGCTACCTATGTTTGTCCCATGCTCTGCACCATAACCCTTTATATTGTGCTGCAAAACTGCGGTAAAAGGATCGCGTGGATATGGTATGTCGCGGTGGCGTTATTAGGTCTTTTGATGGGGCCGGACAAGGAAGCTGCTGCTGTCTTTGTGCTGCTGGGATACTATCCCATCGTAAAGCCAAAGCTGGAGAGAAGCCGCCTGCGCATCGTGTGGAAACTGCTTCTGTTTAATGGAGCTATCGCACTTTTGTATACGGTGCTGATCCACCTTCTTGGAATCAGCGATGTGATGGCAGATACGGAGGAGCTGGGCATTATAGGCCTGGTGATTATGCTGGTGCTGGGGAATTTGGTGTTTTTCCTGTTGGATCGGCTGCTGACCATGCTGGAGAAGAAACGCCGGAGATAAAAATTGCATTAACGATCGTTCTGACCCTCGGCATCCCAGAGATCATCCACATCTTCCCAATTTTCACTCATGCCTTCAAGTCCGCCGGACGCCTCAATAACTTTATGTATACAGTTTGTATTCCTGGCGCTATGGCAGTGATTTTGTTCCCCGGTTGGACAGACCTGCCCATGGAACTATACCGCGTACTAAAAAAACCCGAAGATCAGTTGATCTTCGGGTTTTTCTTTTACATGTCATAGATGCCCATGATCAGGATACCGGCGAAGGTAACAAAGATACAGGCGTAATGCTTCCAACTCAGTTTCTCCTTCAGGAAGATGCGGCTCCACAGAACAGAGGCCATGCAGTAGGAGGAGATAATGGGAGCGGCCAAAGCGGACTCACCGCCAGCCAGAGCATAGATGTAGGCAAACTGGCCGATGGTCTCAAAGATGGCGCCGATGTACTTGGGTGCTTCCATCTTGGGGATCAGCTTCTGCTTTTTGATCAGTACGGTGTAGATGAAGCAGACGATACCGGCAGCCAGGAAGGTCAGCTCGTAGGCCACATTGGCGGAATCCTCATTGAGGGTCTCTAGCACCAGATCGTCGGCAAAGGTACCGGCGGCATCCAGCAGGCAGTAGGCAATGGGCAGTGCAAGAGCCAGCCAGCTCTTGGCGTACTTGTAGTTGGAAGCTTCCTGACGGGCAGCACGAAGTGCTTCGTCCTCGTGTGCTTCCACAAAGCCCAGACCGATGACACCGACACAGGCCAGCGCGATGGCCAGGTACTGAGGCCACTCCATCACATCGGCAGTGCCGGAGATAATGGCGATAATAGCCACCAGTGCGCCGGAGGCGTTACAGATGGGGGAGGAAATGGACAGCTCAATGTACCTTAGACCCACATAACCCAGAGTCATGGAGCCGATGTACAGCAGGGAAACGGGTAGGTAAGTGAGAATTACATTCCAGCTGATCTCGACACCGCCCACGAAGATTTCGTATGCGGCGTGGATACCCATGATAAGACCAACGGCCATGACCATTTTGAACTGAGAAAACTTGTCCCTTGCGTCACGGCAGCCGATCTTCGAGAAGAAATCGGAACCGGACCAGCACAGCAGTGCGATAATTGCAAACCAAAACCAACTCATATTTATCTCTCCTTTATAATGCTACGAGTCCTGCGTCAACCATTTTCTGCAGGCTCATGAGAATACCAAGCTTTGCGTGCAGCCAGGTCAGACCGCCCTGGAAATAAACGGCATACGGCGGACGGATGGGACCGTCGGCAGAAAGCTCGATGGAAGACCCCTGGACGAAGGCACCGGCAGCCATAATGACTTTATCGTTGTAACCGGGCATGTCCCAGGGCAGGGGAGTGGCAAAGGAATCCACCGGTGCGGCAGCCTGGATGCCCTTGCAGAAGGCGATCATGCCTTCTTCACTACCCAGTTCCACTGCCTGGATGATGTCGTGACGGCTTTCGGTGGCGTTGGGAACGCACTTGAAGCCCAGAGGCTCATAGAGATTGGCAGCGAAGATAGCGCCCTTTTCGGCACCGGCTACCACGGTGGGAGCAAGGAAGAAGCCCTGATAGAGGCTGGGCATCAGACCCAGATTTGCGGCGACTTCCTGACCCAGACCGGGGGCAGAAAGTCGGTAGGCACAGCGACTGACACACTCCTGCGTACCGCAGATATAGCTGCCAATGGGAGCAAGACCGCCGCCGGGGTTCTTGATCAGAGAGCCGACCACCATGTCAGCCCCCATATCGGAGGGCTCAATGGTCTCAACAAATTCACCGTAACAGTTATCCACCATGACCAGAACATCCGGCTTGATATTCTTGCAGAAAGCGATAAGTTCACCGATCTGCTTCACAGAGAAGGTGGGGCGGGTGGCATAGCCCTTGGAGCGCTGGATCGTCACCAACTTAGTCTTTTCGTTGATGGCAGCACGGATACCGTCGTAATCAAAGGTGCCGTCTTCCAGCAGATCCGCCTGCCGGTAGGAAACACCGTACTCAGCCAGAGAGCAGGGACTTTCCCGAATGCCAATGACTTCCTGCAGGGTGTCATAGGGAAGACCAACGGGACTGAGAAGCTCATCGCCGGGAAGCAGGTTGGCAGACAGCGCAACCGTTAAAGCGTGGGTACCGCAGGTGATCTGGGGACGAACCAGGGCGGCCTCGGTGTGGAACACATCGGCATAGACCTTTTCAAGGTTGTCGCGACCCACATCATCGTAGCCGTAGCCGGTAGTAGCGGCGAAGCAGGCAGCCGAAACACGGTTCTTCTGCATAGCGGACACCACTTTTGCCTGGTTGAACTCTGCTACTTTGTCGATTGCGTCAAAGCGATCCTTCAGCTTTTCCAGTGTCTTCTCACCGTATTCATAGACGGCGGGGGAGATACCCATATTGATATATAATTCCATAAGCTCAGTCATTTTCTATTCCTCACTTACATTACTTTCAAAAATTTGGTCTGCCAGATCCCGGAGAAATTCCGGACGGGATACGATCAGCCCTTTGTTTTCTTCACCCAGGATCAGTAATGTATCTCCGGGGCGAATGCTAAACAATTCACGGGCTTCCTTGGGAATGACGATCTGTCCGCGGTCACCGACTTTGGCAGTACCGAAAACCCGGCGGGCGTTGCCTTTGCCCAGTATGTGCTTACCACCAGCCATTGCAGTACTCCTTTCGCACTTTTCATACTTTTCATACCGAGGAAAGTATAATGACTTTTCCTGAAAATGTCAATAGCGGAGGCAAGAAAAAGCACCTGCGTATAAAACTGCAAAACACACCCTACAACTTTACCAAAGTAAAGCGATAAAGTACGAAGCGATTTATGCACCTATACAAAAGTGGCTAAAAGGCCAAAATAGGGCTTTACAACTTTAGTGAACTAAAGTATAATCCGGTTATGCAAAACACCCGTGACCGGGGGATAAGAAAGGAAAGGTAATTATGAAAAAGATCGTTGCTGTAATGTTGGTTGTACTGATGCTTTTGTCCTGCCTGGTAGGCTGCGGTAAAGAGGAAGCCAAAACGGTTGTCGTCGGCTATACCATCTATGCCCCCATGAACTATTTTGAAGAGGGCAGCGATGAGCTGATCGGTTTTGATACCGAGTTGGCTGAGGCTGTATTTGAAAAGCTGGGTTACGATGTTCTCTTCCAGGAGATCGACTGGAACCAGAAGTACACAGATCTGGATTCCGGTGCTATCGACTGTGTATGGAACGGCTTTACCTGTAATACCGCTGATGACGATGGTATTCTTCGTTCTGAGAAGGTGGACTTCTCCTATAATTACATGGAGAACCGTCAGGTGATCGTGGTCAAGTCTGGTTCTTCCATCGCCTCCGCGGCGGATCTGACCGGCAAGCAGGGCGCTGCTGAAAGCGGCTCCGCCGGTGAGACCTACGGCCAGGGTTTTGAAGGCACCACCATCAAGGGCTTTAACTATCAGACCGATTGCCTGTTTGAAGTAAATGCCGGCACCGTTGACTTTGCGGTACTGGACGCACAGCTTGCCAAGAGCTACTGTGGGAAGGGTGATTATGCAGATCTGATGATCGTGGAAGCACTGTCCAGCGATGTGGAATTCTACGCCATCGGCTTTAAGAAGGGCAGTGACCTTACTGCACAGGTCAACAAGGCTTTGGAGGAACTGGCGGCTGACGGTACTATCGCAGAATTGGCTGAGAAGTACGATGTGGTGAATACCACCATCACCGACTTCTCCGATCAGAAGTAAAAATATATATAGCAGAGGGCGGCAGCTTGCCGCCCCTGCTTTGGGTTCGTCAAAATTCATTTGTTGGAGAGTATACTATGTCCTTTTGGGAAGTTACCCTGTTTTTGTGGGATGGTTTTTTAATATCCTTGCTGATCTTTGCGGTGACGCTGGTATGCGGTGTGCCTTTGGGTCTGCCCATTGCCATGTGCTCCATGAGCCGGTTCAAGGTGGTGCGGGTGGTATCAAAGGTGATCGTTTGGGTTGTCCGGGGAGTACCGCTGATGCTGCAGATATTTATTATCTACTATGTGCCGGGTCTGCTGTTCAATACCCCTGTATTCAGCCAGGTAGACCGCTATTTCTTTGTGAATTACGGCATAGCCGACGCAGGTCGCATCACAGCGGTGCTCATCGCCTTTTCCATAAACTATGCCTGCTATTTTTCCGAGATCTACCGGGGCGGCATTGAAAGCATTTCCCAAGGGCAGTACGAGGCGGGTTATGTGTTGGGTTTGACCAAAAAGCAGATATTCTACAAGATCATTCTCAAGCAGGTGGTCCAACGCATCGTTCCCCCCATGTCTAATGAGATCATTACCCTTATCAAAGATACTGCTTTGGCCAACTGCATCATCGTCTGCGAGATCATCAAGCAGGCAAAGGAACTGGCTGCCACAAAAGCCATGGTTTGGCCTCTGTTTTATACCGGTGTATTTTATCTGATTTTTGTGGGTCTGCTTACCATCATTTTGGGTAAGGCAGAAAAGAAACTGAGCTATTTCAGGAGTTAAGATGAGTATTTTAGAAGTAAACGATATCAGAAAGAATTTCGGAAAGACCCAGGTGCTTAAGGGGATCAGCTTTTCCCTGGAACAGGGACAGGTGCTGGCTATTATCGGTTCCTCCGGCAGCGGTAAAACAACGCTTTTGCGGTGTTTGAATTTTCTGGAGACCCCGGATAAGGGTAGGATCAGCGTCAACGGAAAGGAACTGCTCAACACAGAAGGCGCTGCCCTCAATGATGAGCAGATTCGTCAGAACCGATTGAATTTTGGTCTGGTGTTCCAGAATTTCAATCTCTTCCCCCAGTACAATGTGCTGAAAAATGTGACCCTTGCGCCTACACTTCTGAAAAAGGGAACACCGGAACAGATCGAAGAAAATGCCCGGCAGCTTCTGGAGCAGGTGGGACTGTCCAATAAGCTGGAGGCCTATCCCTATCAGCTGTCCGGCGGTCAGCAGCAGCGGGTGGCCATTGCCCGGGCGCAGGCTTTGCAGCCGGAGATCCTGTGCTTTGACGAGCCCACCAGCGCCCTGGATCCGGAGCTGACCGGCGAGGTGTTGCGGGTCATTCGTGGTCTGAAAAATGAGAGCAGGACCATGATCGTGGTGACCCACGAAATGATGTTTGCTAAAAATGTCGCGGATGTGGTAATATATATGGCAGACGGTGTGATTGAGGAAATGGGCACACCGGAGCAGGTATTTGACAATCCCCGCAGTGAAAAGACCCGTGCCTTCGTACGGGGCGCGGAAGAAAATTATTAACAGGAGATACAGATATGGAAAATAGCAACCATAAGATCATGGAGCTTTATGAACTGATTTTGTCCCTAAAGACAATGGAAGAATGCAGTGCGCTGTTTGACGATCTGTGCACCCGTAAGGAACTGGAAAAAATGGCAGAGCGGCTGTTTGTCGCAAAGCTGTTGCTGGAAGGCAAGACCTATACCCAGGTGATGGCACAGGCAGATATTTCCTCTGCTACATTAAGCCGTGTTTCCCAATGTGTCCAGTACGGACGGGGATATTCCAAACTGCTGAAATAAGAAAGACCCGCTTCGAAAATTCGAAGCGGGTCTTAATCAGCGTTTTTTCCTGCCGAACAAAGCGATAAGCCGTATGAGCTGCGCCAGCGCAACAGCGGTAGCTGCCACATAAGTCATGGCTGCGGCGCGGAGGGTCTTTTGCGCACCTCTGCGCTCCTCGTCCGTCAGAAGCTCTGCCTGGTCTATGGCTGCCAGAGCTCTGCGGCTGGCATTGAATTCCACAGGCAGGGTGACCAGCTGAAATACCAGCGTAAGGGCAAAGCAGAGAATTCCGAGATAGACTAGCGTGTAAGAGAAGTTTCCAAGGAAGGACAGTATCACACCCAGAAGGATCAGGGGCATAGCCAGCTTTGAGCCGATGTTGGTGATAGGGATAATCGCGGCACGGAGCTTAATGGGGAAGTAGCTCTCGGCATACTGTACTGCGTGACCTGCTTCATGGCAGGCAACACCGATGGCGGCGGTGGAGGCGCTGTTGTAAACGCTGTCCGACAGACGGATCACATTGGATTTGGGGTCATAGTGGTCGGTCAGATCGCCGGAGACCCGCTGGATCTGCACGCCGTACACGCCGTTGGCACTGAGAACCCGCTGCGCGGCCTCTGCGCCGGTGATGTGCCGGGAGGATATCTGCTTGGAGTAGCGTTTAAAAGTGCTTTTTACGCTTGAGCTGGCCCACAGGGACAGGATAATGCATGGAAGGACGATCACAAGATACGTCCAGTCAAAGCCATAATAAGAATAATAGGGCATAGGGATTCTCCTTTATCTGGGATACTTACCGCATGGCATCAAAAAGTGTGTCGGTGATGGCACCTCGGAAGATGGACCATGCCTGGGAGTGGAGCATTTCCAAAGCGCCGGCGGAATAATTGACGGGAACATTGCCGGGCATAAACAGATCCTGATCGAAAATAAACCGGACTTCCTTGTCCTGCTGACCGTTTTTCTTCACGAGGCCGGGACCTGCATGGATCTTTACCCGGCAGCCGCCCCGGATAGGCAGTTCCGCATCCACGGAACTGCGGGCGACGGTGGATTCCACCACATCCGCTTCGCCCAGTAATCCCAGGTAGGGACTCTGGATCAGATCAGAATAGGGGACATCCTCAAGGACCAGACTTTTCCGGGAAATGAAATTCAGATACCGCAGACCGATCCGCTGAAAGAACACAGGCTTATATATCTGGATAAAGGCAGCCAGCGGCTTATCCAGCTTCTTGGCGAAATCCTCCCAGCCGGTATAGCAGGTACAGGCCAGAGAGATAAATGTGCTGGTGAGATTCACCCGCCACACACCGTCGGAAGAGACGAACTGATAGTTGATGGTTGCAGGAGCGTTCTCCAGGGAAAAGTTGCCGGGAGTGCCGGTGATCTTCGGAGCGGGCATCTCTTTCCGGGCGGTATACTGGGGATACTCGTCACGGATTTTGTCCTGAAAGGCTGCGGGTGCTTTTTCATTGATCATCAGGATTTCCGGAAAACGAAGCTGACAGATCACCTCAGCCAACTGATGATTGGATAAATTGCGGCGTTCTTCATTGGAAAACATAATAACCCCTCATTTCTGCCGTCTTTTGTCTAAGTATATCCCAAACTGAGAAAAAAGGCAAGTGACCGGCAGCCTGTGGAGGGCATTGAAACTTTACATTTCTGTAAATTATAGTTATAATATTCAAAAAACTGAAGGAGGTCTGTCATGCAGTTTTTGTATTTTCTGGAAAGCATCCGAATTCCCGGATTGAATGAGTTTATGCTGGGCATCACCTATTTCGGCGACGAGATCGCATTTTTGGTGACAGCACTGATCCTGTTCTGGTGTGTGGACAAGCGACAGGGCTACTATATTCTGACTGTGGGATTCATCGGCACCCTTGCCAATCAGTTTATGAAGCTGTGGTTCCGCATCCCCAGACCTTGGGTGAAGGACCCGAACTTTACAATTTTGGAACAGGCCAGGGAGGGCGCGACGGGTTACAGCTTCCCCAGCGGCCATACCCAAAGCTCCGTGGGAACCTTTGGCGGTATTGCACACACCACCAAAAATAAAGTGGTCCGTATCATTGCCATTGTTATCGCGGTGCTGACACCCTTCTCCCGGATGTATATCGGTGTTCACACACCGCTGGATGTGTTGGTGGCGGCCGCCATGGCCCTTGTGTTGATTTTTGTGCTGCACCCCGTAGTATTCAGCAAGGACGGCAAATATATTCCCTGCCTTTTGGGTATAATGACACTGCTGGCCATTGCCTACCTTTGCTTTGTTGAGTTTTATCCCTTCCCGGCAGATGTGGATGAATATAATCTTTCCCACGGTCTGCAGAACGCATATACACTTCTGGGTTCTCTTGCGGGACTTCTGGTGGTTTATTTTGTGGATGAGAAGTGGCTGAAATTCCCCACAAAAGCGGTTTGGTGGGCCCAGCTTCTGAAAATTGCTGCGGGTCTCGGTCTGGTTCTTTTGATTAAGAGCGGACTGAAGACACCTTTAAACACTATTTTCGGCGAGTTGATGGGCAGAGGCGTACGGTACTTTTTGATCGTGATCATGGCCGGTATTATTTGGCCGTTATCCTTTAAGTACTTTGCCCGCACCAAATCCAAGGAGTAACCGGAATGTCACCACTGCTGTTTATCCTGATTGCTGTTATTATTTTAACGCTGGTGAGCGGATGTTATGTATTTATTATCGGCTGTCTGGCGAAAAAGGATATTAACTGGCTGGACAAAGAGCAGGCAAAGGAAACACCCTGGGGTAAGTATTATCCCGTGATTTTGGATTCCCACCGCTTTCTGATGGAGAACCGGGCGCAGGATGTGTATATCACAAGCCATGACGGGCTGCGGCTTCATGCCCTGTGGATCCCGGCGGAGAACGCAAGGGGCACGGTGCTGATGGCCCACGGCTACCGCAGCACCATGCTGGTGGACTGCCATTTGGGCTTTGAACTGTTCCACAGACTGGGATGGAATATCCTGGTGCCGGAGCAGCGGACCCACGGGCAGAGCCAGGGACGGTTCATTACCTTCGGCGTCAAGGAAAGCCGGGATATGGACGGCTGGATCCGGTATCACAATGACTGGTTTGGAGCAGTGCCCATGATGCTGTTTGGCATCTCCATGGGTGCTTCCACCATGTTATATCTGGCAGACAGGGAACTGCCTATCAATGTGAAAGGGATCATTGCCGACTGTGGCTTTACTTCTCCCGCGGCGATCCTCACCTCGGTGTATAAGAATGTGATACACCTGCCGGCTACTCCCAGCATCTGGGCAGCGGGCTTGTTTGCAAGGCTTTTTGCAGGCTTCAGTCTGTGGGAGCGTGATACGAGAAAAATTTTGCCCAACAGCCGTTTGCCGGTGCTGTTGATCCACGGGAAGGATGATGGCTTTGTGCCATGCCAAATGACGCAGCAGGCGTTTCAGTACTGCGCCGGTGATAAAGCGCTGCTTCTGGTGGAGGGAGCGGAGCATGGCTTGAGTTTTTTGACGGACGGCTACAGCTACACGGCCGCCGTTATAGACTTTATTAAAAAATATGTTACGGAAAAGGATGAAATATAATGGGTATCATTCGCGTAAAAAAATTAAGACCCGATGCGCTTTTACCGTCCTACGGCTCTGCGGAGGCTGCCGGCGCGGACCTGCATGCCTGCCTGGATGAAGCCGTAACCATCCAGCCCGGTGAGACGGCCTGGATCCCCACCGGAATTGCTCTGGAAGTGCCCAAGGGCTGTGCAGGTCTTGTTTATGCCCGCAGCAGCATGGGTGCCAAGCGGGGACTGGCCCCTGCCAACAAGGTTGGTGTCATTGACAGCGACTACCGGGGAGAGATCCGTGTTGTCCTGCTGAACCACGGAAAACAGCCCCAGACAGTGGAGCACGGAGAGCGTGTGGCACAGTTTCTCATTACACCGGTACTGACCCCTGCTTACGAGGAGACGGAGAAACTGTCCGATACTGACCGGGGCGTAGGCGGGTTCGGGTCCACAGGAAAATAAAATTGTCAAAAATTGTTTAATTTGCCCTATATACATTTGCACATATTTTACTTATAATTTACAGTAGGTTGATTTTGACCTGTATTTCGTTTTGAAATAGGAGGTTCGCATGGAAATTCTTAGTGCCATCATTCAGATGCTGGGTGGTCTGGCCATGTTCCTGTACGGTATTGAAGTTATGGGTGATGGTCTGAAAAACAGCTCCGGTGCAGCATTGAAGCGTGTTCTGGAGAAGGTAACCGGAAATGTGGTTACAGGTGTTTTGACCGGTACGCTTGTAACAGCCGTGATCCAGAGCTCCACTGCCACCATTGTTCTGGCAGTTGCCCTGATCGGCGCCGGTGTACTGAACCTAAAGCAGGCTGTCTCTATTGTGCTTGGTGCAAACATCGGTACGACGATCACCGCATGGCTGACATCCCTGGCGTTTGTGGAGTCCGGCGGCAACTGGATTTTGTGGCTGTTTGACACCGATACCCTTGCGCCTATCGCATTGGCCATCGGTATTGTGCTGATTATGTTTATTAAGAGCAAGAAGTCCAAGACAGTGGGCGACATCTGCATCGGCTTCGGTATCCTGTTTGTTGGCCTGATGAATATGACCGGTGCTGTGAAGGGCTTTGCAAACAATCCCGCTTTTATGGAAATGCTGGCTAAGTTCTCTGAGTCTCCCATCTTGGGTATTATTTCCGGTTTGGTGCTGACAGTTATCGTGCAGAGTTCCTCTGCAACGGTTGCAATGCTTCAGACCCTGTCCTCAACTGGCGCACTGGACTTTTCCGCGGTCTATCCCATTATCATGGGTATCAATATCGGTACTTGTATCGTTACCGCGTTCTATTGCTTTGTTGGCCAGTCTCCCCGGGACTCCAAGCGTACCGGTGTTGTGCATGTGGTTTTCAATGTTATCGGCACTGTGCTGTTTATGACAGTTATGAGCATTCTGCAGCACTTCCTGGTATTTGGAAAGGAATTCTGGTATCAGCCCGTTGACGAGATCGTTATCGCAACCTTCCAATCTGTCTTTAACATTTTAACCGCCGTGGTGTTGCTGCCCTTTACAAATTTGCTGGTAAAGCTGTCTACCGTGGTTGTCAAGGACGAGCCTGTGAAGGAACCCGCACATCCCGAACTGCATACCCTTACAGAGAATCTGTATATTTCTCCTGCCGTGGCTGTTGGTGAAGCCACCAGAGCAATTGCGGCGATGGGTACTATTGCCATTGATAACTTTGCAAGGGGCTGTAAACAGCTTGCTGTTTACGATGAATCCGTGCATCCTCTCATCGATGACGATGAGAACTGTTTGGATCAGTTTGCCGATGCAGCGGATAAGTTCCTGATCGGCCTGTCCAAAGTTGTGGAAACTGAAATGGATGACCGCCAGGTGGATATGCTGATGCAGACCGTTCCCAATTTTGAGCGTATCGGTGACTATGCAACCAACATGGTTGAACTGGCACAGCAGCTGCAAAACGACAGCGCCTGCTTCTCCAATATGGCACAGAAGGAACTGGCGATTCTGTGTGATGCCGTTAATGAGATCCTGAACATTACCGTCAACGCATTTGCTACCAACGACAACGATGCAGCTAAAAACATCGAGCCTCTGGAAGAGGTTATCGATGACATGGTCATGATTCTGAAGGATCGCCACACCAAGCGGTTGAAGACTGGTGCATGTAATGTTGGCAGCGGCCTGGTATTCATGGAAATGCTGACATACATGGAGCGCGCATCCGACCAGTGTTCTTCCATTGCTGTTATGATGCTTGCAAGAAACAACGAGGCTATCAAGCACAATCACTACGATTACCTGCGTGAGATCCACTCCGGCAACGACGCTGCTTACAGAGCAGAACAGGATCGCCGCCGTGAGCAGTATATCGCACCTTTGCAGGCAATTGTTCTCAACTAAATAAAAGCGGGGGCACCCCTTGGGTCTGCCTCCGCTTTTATTTACAGCAGCCTTATGCCGGCTTTTTCACAGGAGTCTACCGTTTGCTGATCCCAAACGCTGGACTGAACCTCACCGATGTGAGCACAGCCCATCATCAGCAGGCACAGCCGGGACTGGCCAATACCGCCACCGATGGTCAAGGGCAATTCGTCAGCCAGAAGCATTTTGTGGAAGGGCAACTGCCGGCGGTCATCGCAGCCTGCCAGGGTCAGTTGGCGGTCAAGGGATTCCGCATCCACGCGGATACCCATGGAGGAGATCTCCAGCGCCCGGTTCAGTACCTCATCCCAAAAGAAAATATCACAGTTGAGCTGCCAGTCGTCATAGTCCGGAGCGCGGCCGTCATGAGGTTTTCCGGAGCGGAGCTGCCCGCCGATCTGCATAATACAGGCGGTGGGATGTTCTTTTACATAGGCATTTTCCCGCTGGGAACCGGTCATATCCGGATACAGGTCTTCCAGCTCCTGGGTGGTGATAAAGGAAACTTCCCGACTCAGCTTGATCTGCAGCTGGGGAAAGCGCACATGGAGTTGATCGTTGGTTTCACAGATCGCCTTTACAATGGCCCGCACGATAAGCTTCAAATAGTCCAGATTCCGGTTTTCCTGGGTAATGATCTTTTCCCAGTCCCACTGATCCACATAAATGGAGTGGATATTATCCAGCGCTTCATCCCGACGGATGGCGTTCATATCCGTGTACAGACCGCCGCCGATACCAAAATTGTACCGCTTCAGGGCAAGGCGCTTCCACTTGGCAAGGGAGTGTACTACCTGAGCTTCAGCACCAACTGCGGGGACATCAAAGGAAACAGGCCGTTCATAGCCGTACAGGTTATCGTTCAGACCGGAGTCCTGGGTGACGAACAAGGGTGCGGATACCCGCTTCAGATTCAATGCGGCAGAAAACTCATCCTGAAAGGTTCTTTTAATATATGCGATGGCGCGCTGGGTATCATACTCATCTAATGCGGGCTTGTAACCCTGGGGGATGTATACAGTGTTCATAAATACAACCATCCTTTCGGGAGGGGAATATAGAACCATTGTATTCAAAAATTTTATAAAATCAAGCAAAAAACAAAAATAATGTTTGTCCTGCGCGGACTTTGGTAATTCCTACAAAAACAGCACCGTAGCAACGGTGCTGTTTGGCATAGCAATTTGAATTCGTGCCGAAAAATGGAAACTGTATGTGAACAATCTGCGCTTACGATCTCAAAAACAATGCATTCACGGGAAAGTGGCGGTATTTTCCGTGAAAAAATAGTGGCAATATGGAAATAAGGGTGTTATAATACAAGAAGAATACCATTAAAAATATGAGAGGAGAAAAATTATGGGTCTTATTAAAGCAGGAATCGGTGCCCTGGGCGGCACTCTGGCAGATCAGTGGAAGGAGTTCTTCTACTGCGATGCAATGGGCGCAGATGTACTTGTGCTCAAAGGAAGCAAACGCACAACCAGCCGTACCTCCAATACAAAGGGAAATGACAACATTATTTCCAACGGCTCCGGTATTGCTGTGGCAGACGGCCAGTGCATGATGATCGTGGAGCAGGGAAAAATTGTGGAAGTCTGTGCTGAACCCGGTGAGTATACATACGATGCTTCTACAGAACCCAGCATTTTTGCAGGCAATCTTGGAGAGAGCATCAAGCAGACCTTCAAGACCATTGGCAAGCGTTTTACCTATGGCGGCGATACCGGCAAGGATCAGCGTGTGTACTATGTGAACACCAAAGAACTGCTGGACAATAAGTTCGGTACGCCCAATCCCATTCCTTTCCGTGTGGTTGACCAGAAGATCGGTCTGGATCTGGATGTTTCTGTCCGTTGCTCCGGTGTCTATTCCTACAAGATCCAGGATCCTCTGCTGTTCTATACCAATGTCTGTGGCAATGTAGCACAGATCTACCGCCGTCAGGAGCTGGAGTCTCAGCTGAAGACGGAGTTTATCAGCGCCTTGCAGCCTGCTTTTGGCAAGCTGTCTGCGCTTCAGATGCGCCCCAACGAGATCGTTACCCACACTACTGCGTTGGAAGGTGCCATGAATGAGGCACTGTCTGCCAAGTGGACACAGCTGCGGGGTCTGACAGTGGTCAGCATCGCATTGGGCTCCGTGACCTTGCCTGAAGAGGATGCCGAGCTGATCAAGCAGGCCCAGCGTACTGCTATTATGCGGGATCCCACCATGGCCGCAGCCACCCTTGTGGGCGCACAGGCCGATGCCATGAAGGCTGCCGCTGCCAACGAAGGCGGCGCTATGACAGGCTTTATGGGCATGGGTATGGCTATGAATGCCGGCGGCTCCAATGTACAGAATCTGTTCACCATGGGTCAGCAACAGGCACCTGCTCAGAGCGCACCTGTTCAGACCGCGCCTGCTGAAGGCTGGAAGTGTGCCTGTGGCAATATTGCCAGCGGCAAGTTCTGCACCGAATGCGGTGCAAAAAAGCCTGCTGAAGGCTGGAAGTGTGCCTGCGGAAGTGTGAATAAGGGTAAATTCTGCGGTGAGTGCGGCGCAAAGAAACCGGAAAGCGCACCTCGTTATAAGTGTGATAAGTGTGGCTGGGAACCTGAAGATCCCAAGAATCCTCCCAAGTTCTGTCCGGAGTGCGGTGACCGTATTAACGAAGACGACATCATTTGATCCTTTTAAGGAGGTCGGTTATGGCAGCTTTATTGGAATTTGAATGCCCCGCGTGTGGTGGTGGACTGGAATTCAAGCCTGCCTCCCAGAAGGTTAAGTGCCCGTTTTGTGATACGGAATTTACACCGGAAGCGGTGGAAGAGCTGGCCAAGTCCAGCAAAAGCACATCCACAGTAGATATGCAATGGTCTGAGCCAGAGGGGGAACAGTGGCAGGCAGAAAATATGTGTACATATACCTGCCAGTCCTGCGGTGGCGAACTGATCTGTGATGAGAATACTGCGGCAACCAACTGCCCTTACTGTGACAATCCGGTGGTTATGACCCGCTGCGTTACGGGAACGCTTCGCCCGGATCTGATCATTCCCTTTAAACTGGACAAGCAGGCAGCTATGGACGCGCTGAAACGGCACATGTCCGGCAAGAAGCTGCTTCCCAAGCTGTTTCGCTCCCAGAACCGAATTGAACGGATACAGGGTGTGTATGTTCCGTTCTGGCTCTATGACGCACAGGTGCAGGCGGATATTCAGTATAACGCCACCAAGGTCAAGCGTTGGAGCGATGCTGCTTACACATATACGCAGACAAAGTACTTCAGCCTTCGCCGTGCCGGTATGATAGCCTTTGAGGCGGTTCCGGTGGACGGCTCTACCAAAATGGCCGATGAACTGATGGAATCCATCGAGCCTTATGACCTGACACAGGCGCAGGAATTCAATGCCGCGTATTTGGCAGGCTATCTGGCAGATAAATATGATGTAAGCAGCGAAGCTGCCCAGCCCCGCGCCAATGAGCGTATCCATGAAGGTACAGTGCAGGCTTTCCGGGAAACTGCGGAGCATTACGATACAATCGATACCAAGAACGCAAATATCTCTCTGGATAACAGCCGTGTCCGCTATGCACTGCTTCCGGTCTGGCTTCTTACCACCCATTATCAGGGCAAGGACTATACCTTCGCCATGAACGGCCAAACAGGAAAATTCGTGGGAGACCTGCCTGTGGATAAGGGCGCATACTGGAGATGGTTTGCGCTGATCGCGGTTATTGGAACGGTTGCAGCCTATCTGCTGGGTATGCTGCTGGGATTTGGAGGATAAGATATGGGAGTTCCACTGTGGCTGATTAGCATTCTTGTAGGCTTGTTCATCGCGTTCATCGTTGTCGGTGTTATGAAAAGTCAGCTGAAGTCTGTGCACCGGCAATCCGGAGCATCCAATTATGTCGCACACGAGAGCTTTGATCTGACAGTATCCCAGGATGTATTCCTTTATGCGCGCACAAGCCGTGTGGCGAGAAATATCAAGAAGAATTAAAAAATGGATAAAAAAACGGTTATACAAAACATAAAGCTTTTTCTTTTTGATCAGGACGGAACACTGTATCTTGGCAATCGGTTGTATGATTTCACGGTTCCCATGCTGGAACGGATCAAAGCCACCGGCAGAAGATATATGTTCATGACCAATAATTCCTCCAAAAGCGTGGAGGATTATATCAAAAAGCTGGATAAAATGGGAATCAAGGCTGTCCGTGAGGATTTTATCACATCCTCCCAGGCAACGGCATACTATCTGAAAAAATACCACCCCGGCAAACGGCTGTATGTTTGCGGTACGGGTTCTTTGGCCAGAGAACTGGAAGAAGAGGGCTTTGTCACCACCACCCAACTGGATCAGGTGGAATGTGTGGTCATGGGCTTTGATACAGAACTGACTTTTCAAAAGCTGGAGGATGTCAGTAAACTCCTGCTGACCCGAGAGGATATTCCCTACATCGCAACGAATCCCGATCTGGTCTGTCCTACGGAGTACGGAAGTGTTCCGGACTGCGGCAGTATCTGCCAGATGATCTTTAATGCCACCGGACGCCGGCCAGTGGTGATCGGAAAGCCCAGTCCGCTGATGCCGGAGCTTGCCATGGAGCATGCAGGCTTCTGCCGAGAGGAGACTGCTGTTGTGGGTGACCGAATTTATACGGACATAAAGTCCGGACTGAATGCGGGTATTACAGGCATTCTGGTGATGAGTGGCGAGACCACACCGGAGATCTTGGAAGCATCTGCGGATAAGCCCCATCTTGTTCTGCAGGATTGCGGCGAGATCTTACATGCCCTATAATAAAGCCCGCCGAAGCAATGCTTCGGCGGTTTGCTTTTTTGTGTTAGGGGTTACCTTTTCCGTTCTTCAGCATTTTTCTGAAAAACAGCAAGAATGTGATAGTGGTAACAGTCGCGGCGGTAATGTCGCTGACAGGCTCAGCCAAAAACACAGCAAATGCCTTGTCTGCATTGGTTTGGAAAAACAGGGGGAGAATGAAGATCATAGGAATCAGCAGGATAAGCTTTCGCAGACATGCCATAAATAAACTGATCTTTGCTTGCCCCAATGCTACAAATGCTTGTTGGCAGCTGATTTGGAAACCAACAGAGAAAGCACCGGCCAGGAAAATCCGCAGTGCCCATGCGGTGTATGCTTTCAATTCTATGTCGGGGGTAAAGATACCCGCAAAAGCACCGGGCACGATCATAAGAGCCAGCCACAAGGCTGTAGCGTAAGCAACGCAGGAGACAAACTGACAGGTAAAGGCTTTTTTTACGCGGTCAAGTTTTTTTGCGCCGTAGTTGTAGCTGATCAACGGCTGACCGCCCTGACACAGACCGTTCAAAGGCATGGAAACCAACATATTGATACTGGTCAAAACGGTCATTGCGCCTACTGCGGTATCTCCGCCGTAGCGGGAAAGAGAGGAGGTGAAGCTGATCGACAGAATGCTTTCTGTGGAGATCATTACAAAAGAGGAAATGCCCAGTCCTAAACAAGGACCGACAACCTTGCCGAGCAACTTCATATTGGACAACTGCAGCCGCAAAACTGTCTGCTTACCGGTGAGGAACAGCAGGATCCAAAGTGCACTGACTGCCTGGCTGATTACTGTGGCAATGGCAGCGCCGGTCACACCCAAACTAAATACATGGATAAACAGTGCGTCCAGAATGATATTCAGAACAGCGCCGATCACTGTGGTGAGCATACTGATTTTGGCAAAACCCTGGGTTGTAATAAACGGGTTCATGCCCATGACAATAAAAACAAAAATGCTGCCCAAGATGTAAATACGGCTGTATTCAATGGCATAGGGCAGCGTATCCTCACTACCGCCAAACCAATCCAGCAGATAGGGAGCGGTGATGTAGAATACAATCGTTAGCACAGCAGCCATTATCAGCAGAACAGAAAAACAGTTTGCTACGATCTTTTCTGCGGTTTCCTTGTCACCTTTACCCATGGAGATGGCTGCCCGAGGAGCACCGCCTGCACCGGCAAGCAGGGCAAATGCGGTGATGAGCATGAGAATGGGTGTAAACAAACCCACACCGGTAAGGGCGTCAGCACCGATATCGGGTATATGACCGATAAAAATACGGTCGACGATATTGTACAGCATGTTGACAAGCTGCCCCAAAATTGCGGGAACGGCCAACTGCACCATCCACTTTCCAATGCTGCCGGAACCCATATCCATCTTAGAACCGTTTGACATTTTCTTCACTCCTTAAGGAACGGTTGTATTTATAATAGCAAAAAAATGCCTGCTTGTAAATAGCATCATCCCCTGCACAAAAGAGAGTGGGTTTCATATATTGCCACGAGGTGATGCTATGAGAATCCCACTTGGCCGACCGGATGCCATTGCCCGGGTAGCCGGAAGCAGGGCAGCTCCATGCTTGTTTGGAACAGTGAAATTCTATGCCATGGAAGAAAGCACACTGGTGGTGGCGGGATGTTTGCGGCTTGCCAAGCAGCGAAACTGGCATTTTCGCTCTACATATTCACGAAGGGCATAGCTGCTTTGATAGCGGCAGTCACTATGATCCGCAGATGCAGCCACATCCAATGCATGCAGGAGATTTGCCGCCGCTGTTTTCTTGTTTTGGAAGAGGCTATTTGGCGGTACTGACGAATCGGTTCAAAGCAAATGACGTACTTGGACGAACAGTGATCATCCACAGGAATCCCAATGATTTTACATCGCAGCCGTCTGGAAATCCGGGAGAGAAAATTGCCTGCGGAGTTGCAGCTCCACAGCGACCAAGGCTTTCAATATACATCCCAAGCATATTTTAAGCTAACGCAACCTTACGGCATAACACCGTCTATGTCAAGGAAAGGAAATCCTTATGACAATGCAATGGCAGAAAATTTCTTCTCCATTCTAAAAACAGAGTGTCTTTACCGGCATAAACCGAGAACCTTTTCTGAAGCACAGCATATGATTGACAATTATATCTACTTCTACAACCACGAGCGCAACCAAACGAAAACGGGAGTGGCGCCGCTGACGCTGCGCCACTCCGCTTGAATTAAATATTTCCTACATAGGGTTTTTTGTACTGTCCGCACAAATTGGGGCAGTTCAATGGCCTGCCGGTATTTTTTTAGTTCAGTTCGGGAAGGCCTGCCAGATCCTGGGTCTGATCCAGAATGTATTCCGGCTGCGTCCGTTCCTGCAGTTCCTCTCTGGAGAAGGTGGAGGGAATGGCTACCGCATCCATACCCGCCGCATGTGCGGCCTGGATGCCGCTGATGGCATCTTCCACCACCAGGCAGTCCTTGGGTTCAATGCCAACTCTCCGTGCGCCTTCCAGATAAATGTCCGGGAAGGGCTTTTTCCGGGCAACATCGCTGCCGGTAACCAGAGCGGAGAACAGGCTTTCTTCCACACCGATGGCCTGGATGTTGTAGCGTACCTTCCGAAGATCGGCAGCGGAACAAACGGCCAGGATGATCCCACGGCTGTGCAGTGTCTGCAGCACTTCCTTTACACCTGTGGGGATGTGGGCTTCTGCTTTGACCCTCTGTCCGTAATAATCATACGCCAGATCCTTCATAGGGGTGATGTAGGTGTGTCCGTGCTTTTCGGCAACACCGCCCACGAACCGATCCTCACCCATGCCGGTGAATTCCAGAAAATCCTCATGCTGAGCTTCAATGCCGTAATCGGCAAGCGCCTGAATCGCAGACGACCGCATTAAAGACTCCGATTCGATCAGCACACCGTCCATATCAAATAAAACTGCTTTATACTTCATAGTGTTACCTCAAAGGGACGCGATCACATTCCGGATTCTCGCGACAGTCCGGTCATAGCCCAGGATCTGCATAACGGCGTACAGATCGGGGGAGTTGGTCTTGCCGGTAACAGCCTGGCGGACAAAGGTGGAAATGTCGGCAACTGTACCGGGGAAGGCATCGGGGTCAGCCTTGTATGCCTTCATATCAGTGGTGAAGCCCATTTCGCCCGTGATCTCCTTAACCTTGTCGAACCAGACACCGGCATCATCGGCAATATCGAACTTCTCCAGGAATTTATTCAGAGCGGTGGCAACGACCTCGCTGCTGAACTTCTCGTTGAATACCGGTTTTTCCAGATATTCGTCATAGAAGAAACCCATATATTCTTTGGCATCCTTCCAGACAGCCAGATCCTTCCGGGGCTTCTTGCCACCACGGCCGATGGCCAGAATGGAAGTGGCATAAGCGGGGTCAGCAGCCAGCTTTTCACCGAAGTCGGGATCAAACTCCTTGGCCCAGTCGGTGAGCAGGGCATACACTTTTTCCGCATCCATGCGGGCAATCTCGTTCTTACTGACATCCGTCAGCTTGGCATAGTCAAAGAGGTTTCCGGCGGGGTTCAGCTTTTTGGGACTGAACTTAAACTCTGTGGCGGGTGCTGTGGGGTTAGCACGGCGCCAATCCTCGTAGTTGGAGTTTAAGAGAGTCATGATATACTCATAGACTGCTTCGACAGGGAAACCCTCTGCTTTGTAGAAGGTCAGTGCCAGCTCTGGATCCTTGCGCTTGCTGAGCTTGCGCTTGGAAGTGCCGTCCATCTTCATCAGTGGTCCAATGTGGACATACTTGGGCAGCTTGAAGCCCAGTGCCTTAAACAGCTGAATGTGGAAGGGCAGTGTGGGCAGCCACTCATCACCCCGGACTACATGGGTGGTGCGCATTAGATGATCGTCCACAGCATGGGCAAAGTGATAGGTGGGAATGCCGTCAGACTTCAAAAGAACATGGTCGATATTATTTTCCGTAATGGTAAGCTTGCCCTTGACCAGATCGTCGAACTTGTACTGGTTTTCAATAGAACCGGTGGAACGGAACCGCAGCACCCAGGGATTGCCTGCGCACAACTGTGCCTGAACATCCTCCAAAGAGCGGTCACGCCACATGGCGTATTTGCCGTAGTAGCCGGTATTTTCCTTGGCGGCTTCCTGCTGCTCACGCATGGCGGCCAGTTCTTCTTCGGTGCAGAAGCAGGGGTAGGCCATGCCTTCTTCCACCAGCTTCTTGGCGTATACATGGTAAATAAATGCCCTCTGGCGCTGACGGTAAGGACCGTAATTGCCGCTGTCGCCGTCAATGGTAGCACCCTCATCAAAGGAGATGCCATAGTGCTTCAGCGTATTGAGAAGCACTTCTACAGCACCGGGAACTTCCCGCTTTGCGTCGGTATCCTCCACCCGGAGAAACAGTACACCACCGGACTGATGGGCCATACGCTCTGCGGTCAGACCCTGCACCAGATTGCCCAGATGGACGAAGCCGGTGGGGGAGGGAGCCATACGGGTAACCACAGCACCCTCGGGGAGACTCCGCACAGGGAATTTTTCTTCCATGCTTTCGGGAGTTTCGGTTACATTGGGAAACAGTAATCCTGCCAATGCTTTATAATCCATAACAACCTACCTCTTGTCTAGAATTTCTTTTCATACTATACCATATAAACCTGTGCAAAGTCAATTTCCCGTTGCGTTTTTATCCCGACTGTGTTAAAATACAGAAAATCATCAAGGAAGAGGCGAGAAATCATGGAAGAAATCGTTGCAAAGAAAAGAATGTTATCCGGCATCAAGCCCTCCGGCGATCTGACCCTGGGCTCTTATCTGGGCGCGGTGAAGAACTGGGCAGAGCGTGCCGATCAGTATGATTGCTTCTATTTTATGGCAGATCTCCATGCCATTACCGTACGCCAGAATCCTGCGGACCTGCGCCGCCGTACCCTGGAGCAGCTGGCGCAGTATATCGCCTGCGGTCTGGACCCTGAGAAGAACACCCTGTTTATTCAGAGTCATGTCCACCAGCACGCGGAGCTGGGCTGGGTCTTGGATTGCTATTCCCAGTTTGGTGAGCTCAGCCGCATGACCCAGTTTAAGGATAAGTCTGCCAAGAACGCAGACAATATCAATGCCGGCCTGTTTACTTATCCCAGCCTGATGGCTGCCGATATTTTGCTGTATCAGCCTGACCTTGTTCCTGTGGGCGAGGATCAGAAGCAGCATGTGGAATTGACACATGTCATCGCCCGCCGCTTCAACGGCATCTACGGCGATGTGATCAAGATTCCCGAGCCCTTCATTCCCAAGGTAGGTGCCCGTGTTATGAGTCTGACCAATCCCACCGCCAAGATGTCCAAGTCTGAGAACGAGGACACCGGCCGTGTTCTGCTGATGGATCCTCCCGAGGTCGTCATGAAGCAGTTCAAGCGTGCCATCACCGATTCCGATACAGAGAACTGTGTCCGTTACGACAAGGAAAACAAGCCCGGCGTTGCTAACCTGATGACCATCTACTCTGCTGTTACCGGCAAGAGCTATGAGGAGATCGAAAATGAGTTTGCCGGTTGTGGCTACGGCAAGTTTAAGCCTGTTGTGGGTGAAGCTGTGGTGGAACACCTGCGTCCCATCCGTGAGGAATCCCTGCGTTTGATGAAGGATAAAGCATATCTGGAAGCTGTTTACCGTGAAGGTGCCCAGAAGGCAAGCTATGTGGCGGAAAAGACCCTGCGTAAGGTCTATAAAAAGGTCGGTTTTGTTGCAAAATAAAAAAAGAGGCTGTCATCGACAGCCTCTTTTTACATAAGGAAATAAAATGCAAGTGTCAGCAAAGCGTTGGTTCTGTCCTCCTGCTTGTCGCCTGCCATCAATAAAAGCAGCAGTATAACGATCAGATCACCGGTGTCAAAGTCTTGGGGCAGTAAGTGCCTCAGAAAACTGTCAACGCCGCCATCTTCTCTGTGCCGCGGCGGTTTCTGTTGGGAATGTTCAGCAGAACGGGAAGGAACTTCCGGAGGAGGACAGTCCTCCTCCGGCGGCGGTGCCGGTGGAATTGGCTGTGGCCGGACCGGATCCGGGATGCGGTTACGACGGTAAGAACCGTCTGGCTGGGGAATATATCGGTTATACATCATTTCACCTGCTTTTTCAAAAGACCTGCCATACGGGCCATTTTGGCTGCCCGCATGGCCCGTTCCAGTTTTTGGATCCGCTGACGGCTTAAGTATGGACTCAGAGCCCGCAGAAGTGTCTGTTGGTTTTTGTCAATACCGCTTTGCTTCGCAAAACCGGACAGCTTTTGCACCGTAGCCAGATCAATGCCTGCAGGTACAGCATCCTGCTGGACAGGGGCGTCCTGTTGGTTCAGATTCTGTGCCAGAGACATGATTTTTTGCATCATCTCCGGATTATTCAAAACCGCTCCCAGTTTGCTTTCCAAATCCTCCATGGGCTACCCTCCCAGTTCCTTTAAAAGCTGCTTTGCCTCTGGGGAGGACAAAAGTTTCTTCAGCGTTTTGCCTGCCTGGGAATAATCTCCCGAGGATGCCTGGTTCATTACCTGCTGCAACTGCTTGGTATCGGAGTGCTGCAGCATGGATATCAGCTGCTGACCGGCGGGACTTTCCGCCAGACGCATGACATCTTCCATGGAAAAATCCTGAGAATTTTTCTGCATTGGATTGCCTCCTGTCAAAATGCCTGCTATAATATTATTAAAGTCAGTACTACTATATGCTGCAAATAAACAGTTGGTGTCTTATGAGAATACTTATTTTATCCGATTCTCACTCTTCGCTTTGTTTTATGCGGGAGTGTATTCAAAAAGTGAAACCGGACGCAGTGATCCATTTAGGAGACTATTATGATGACGCAGAGGTGATGGCGGAAGAACATCCCCATCTGGCGTTTCATTATGTTCCCGGAAACTGCGACCGTTACCGCTGCCCACCCTTTGCCCGCCAGATGCTTTGCTACGATGTATGCGGTGTGCGGCTGTATATGACCCACGGCCACAAAGAGTATGTAAAGTCCGGAATCGGTGTATTGGTGTCGGAAGCCCGTAAATACAAGGCAACCGCGGCACTCTACGGACATACCCACATTCCGGACTGCCACCGGGAAGAAGATGGCCTTTGGGTACTGAATCCCGGCAGCTGCGGATACGGCAACAGAAGTGCAGGCATTATAGAAGTAAGCGACTGTCAAATTACAGACTGCCGCTTACTGAATTATCAAGAGTTGGAGGAATTGTTATGATATTGACAGTGGATATTGGAAACTCTAATATCGTTATCGGCGGTGTGGAGGGCAATGAGATCCTGTTTGAAGCCCGCCTTCGTACCGATGCTACCAAAACATCCGACGAGTATTGTATCAAGCTGAAAAGCCTGTTGGATATTTACGGAATTTCCGCAGGGTCTGTGGAGGGGTCTATCATTGGCTCTGTCGTACCCCAGGTGCTCAATTCCTTCCAGACCGCAATTAAGAAGCTGACGGGCAAGCAGAGCCTTGTAGTTGGCCCCGGACTGAAGACGGGCTTGAATATTAAGATCGAAAACCCCGTACAGACAGGTGCGGATCTGGTGGTAGGCTGTGTCGCCGCTCTGCGGGAGCACAAGCCTCCTATGATTGTTGTGGATATGGGTACAGCCACCACAATGGTGGTACTGGACCAAAGCGGTGCTTTGGTAGGTGGTTGCATTTGTCCCGGTGTCAAGATCTCCATGGACGCGCTGACAGAGCGTACTGCGCTGCTTCCCGGTCTGCAGCTGGATCAGCCCAAGCGTGCCATCGGCAAAAATACCATCGAGTGCATGCGCAGCGGTATCATGCTGGGCGCTGCGTGTATGGTGGACGGCATGGTGGAGCGCATGGAAGAGGAGCTTGGCTGTAAAACCACGGTGATCGCCACCGGTGGTATCGCCAAGTTTGTTCTCCCTATGTGCAAAACCCCGATGATCTATGACAAGGACCTGCTGGTGAAGGGCCTGGCGGCCTTGTACCGGGATAATAAACGCAAATGATCAGATGATTAGAAGCAGGACCACCAGCATAACTGCGATGCCTACGCCGGATGCTGCCACAAGGAGTGTATCCAAAAGCTTGTGGATGTACTGTCGGCGACTGAGGGTATTGGGAAGCGGAACCACAGGACGGGACATAAAATTGGAGTGAGATACGGCAGTTTTCATGGGTATTACCTCCTTGTGTTTTGTGTAATAACAGAATACAAAAGGTTCTGTCCCATAAAACAGACTGATTGGCGGAAGTTTCTGCCGCTTGCAAATGGAACTGCGCTATGTTATAATACAGTAACATTCTGACCGATGGAGGCTGCAAAATGAAAGAACTGAAAGAAAAACTGTTGGCCTTCTGGCAGCGGACAGAACCGTTTCGTATAAAAGCAGGAAAAATACTGCGTGGTATCGGTTATTGGATCTACACGCTCCGAGGCTTGCTTCTTTCGATTCCCGTGGTAATTGCGGCGATCGTGCTGGCAATCGAGAGCAACAAGACCCTGCCGGACAGAGTCGGTCTGCTGATCCAGGAAACGGGCGGTTACCAATGGATGGTGGATAAGCAGACAGCGATCCTGGTACCGTTGATCGTGACCGCGGCCTGTTTGCTGATGATGTTCTGTTCCCGTAAAGTGGTATACCCCTGGCTGATCAGCATTTTCTCCCTGGTACTGCCTGTGCTGATTTACATTACCAATGTATTTCCTGCCTGAAATTTTAAGGACCTCCCCATGGAGGTCCTTTTTTGTTGGTTTAAAAAAATATCATATTGCGCTTGCGTTGTCCGCCGTGCTGTAGTACAATTAAGAAAATAGTGTGCGGCATGACGCACACTATAAAGAAGAAAAGAGTGTGGCTTATGGATAAGATCACGGCGCAGGAACTTGCTCAGATGTGGGGCGTATCCCTTCGATATGTCCAATCTCTCTGTCAAAAGGGTAGAATAGCGGACGCAGAACGAAAAGGGCGGGACTGGCTGATCCCCGCAAATGCCCAGCGGCCCCCGGATGGCCGCAGCAAGGCAGCCAGGGCTGCAAAGGAGGCCCCCCCCATTCCCCGGCCCCTGCTGCGAAAGAGTCCCTTTCTGGACATGACCGATCTGTATCAGATACCCGGAACGGCAGACCAGGTAATTGAATCTCTTTCCAATTATCCGGAAGCGCAGCAGTTGTTTGCTGCAGAGATTGCCTACAGCCGCGGCGAAATTGACAAGGTCTACCGGCAGGCAAACTACTTCCTGGAAATCCACAACGGATTTTATGCCATAATCGCCGGCGGCCTGCTACTGTCCCTATGTGCCATGTGGAAAGGCGATGCACAGATGTGGTACAAGGCCAAAAAGCACTTTCTGGAAGCTCCCTGTAAGGACGATATGGACCGGGAGATCGTTTCTCTTGCCCTTGCGTCTGCCGATAGTGCCATTCGAAATACCGACGACTTCCCGGACTGGTTTATGCAAGGCCGCTTTTACAAGCTTCCCCGGGACGCCCACCCTGCCGCACGGGTCTATTATGCCAAGCATCTGCTGATTTCCGCGCAGAATCTGGCTTTGGGCAACGCGGAATGGAACGGTGTCTATGGTTTTGGTCTGCTGAGAATTATGCCCTATGTGGTGGAGCCGATGATCTCGCAAATGATAGCTGAAAAGGTGATCATGGCGGAGATCTACCTGCGCATACTTGTGGCCATTGCTTACCACCAGTATGGTGACGATACCAATGCTGCCGAGCATTTGGATAAAGCGATCGTGTTGTGCCTTGCCGACGGACTTTACGGCCCCCTGGTAGAGCATCGGCGGCAGCTGGGCTTGTTTCTGGATGACCGCATTGCCCTGATTGACCCGGAGGCACTGAAGAAAGTGAAGGAGCTGCACAAGCAGCTCCATTCGGGCTGGACAAAGCTGCATAACGCAGTTTTGAATAAAAGTGTGCATTTGTCTCTGTCCAGCCGGGAACGTGAGGTGGCGCGGCTGGCATCCTTTGGCCTGTCTGACCGCCAGATCGCCAACCAGCTTCATTTGTCAGAGTCCTCTGTGAAGGCTGCGATCAAAAGCGCTAAAAATAAAACCGGCGTAAATAGCCGCAAGGAACTGGCAATCTTCATCTGAAAAACTATACTATTTTGCTCCTTCCGGGGAGGATGTTTTTTGGAAAAGAATCCCTTATACTATTGTCGTACTGACAGTGGTGTAAGGGATTTTTCTCTTACATTCCCGAGAGGAGGATGCCTATGGTCAATGAGCTGAATGTTCCCAGAGAGGGCGATCTGCATGCTGTAGTAACCATCGATTCCTATTCCTTTGAGCTTCGGTACGGCTACTGTGACGAGCGGGACCGGGCCAGCGGAGAACCATATATCCTGTATCCGGACCTGCTGACACAGCCACACTTCACAGTAGAAGGATACCGCATCGTTTCCGCACTACAGAGTGTTTGCAAATACTATACAGTTCCGGAGAACCGGGAATGGGAGGATTGCTGCTACACCTGTAATCACTATCCGAACCCAAAGGATGAGATCGGAATCTGCAAGTGCGAGGATATGCGTAAGCTGCCGGGCAAGCCCTGTACCAAAGGGGGTATGGGATGAAACGGAAAATACCGCTGATCCTGCTGTGCCTTCTGTTCCTGGGCATGACCGGATACTTTGGCGGCCGGCTATACCTGGAATGGAATGAGTACCGGGTGGGAGAAAAGACTTATAAAGAACTGGCACAATATGTTCATCTGGAAACATTGTCCGCAATAGAATCAACGCAGCCAAATGAAGTACACGCAAAACAGGAATTGCCACAAGATGAAGCAGTTCCGGCAGCGGAAATGGATAACAGCGTCTGGCCTGTAGTGGATTTTGATGCCCTGCTTGCAATCAATCCGGATGTGGTTGCCTGGATCTACATTGAAGGTACAAATATCAATTATCCGGTCGTTCAGGGGACAGATAACGAATACTATCTGAAGTACCTGCTGGATGGGACATACAATGATGCCGGCACCATTTTTCTGGACTACCGCAACGAAAATGACCTGTCTGACTACAATAGTATTTTATATGGACACCACATGAATAATGGTTCGATGTTTAACCAGATAACAAAGTATAAGGACCAAACCTTTTATGATGAACATCCTGTTTGCCTGATCATGACCCCTAACGGAAACTACAGGCTGGAGTTTTTTGCAGGGTATATCACTGATATGAACGACCAGGCATGGAAAATGGAATTTGAATCAGACGAAGAATATGCCCAATGGCTGAATGACGCGATTTCTAAATCATTGTTCACCAGCATTGTCGAACCTGCGGCGCAGGACCGGGTAGTCACACTCTCTACCTGTACATATGAGTACAATGACGCCCGGTTCGTGTTGGTGGGTATTCTGAAACCATAAATAACCTTGTAAAGGAGGATAACTGGATGAGAAAACTACTGAGTGTATTGCTGGTGCTGGTAATGATTTTTACCATGCTGCCCCAGCAGGTTTTTGCCAGTGAGACAGAATCTGAAAATACCGGTACTGAGATCACTCTAATGGCAGAAGCATCTGTCGAGGAGGAAACTCTCGCTGAGGAGGAAACTCCCGCTGAAAGAATTTGCGAGGAAGGCTGTATTCTGGTTGGCGAGGAAGAACACCAGGAAAACGGCGGCGAGTGCTTCGTCTGGATCCCCTGTGCCCTTACAGAAGGTTGTGAAGGTATGGAGGGCCATGAAGGAGAATGCTATGGTACTGCGCTGTATGCCGGGGGAACCACAATCACCGTTTCCGGCAGAGCCTATCGGAGCAAATATGTTGTTATCAACGGCAGCCTGTACTATGTTGCCAGCGATGGTACTGTCCAGAATACGGATGGTACCGATGCATCCTTTGAACCCGGCACCTACACGGTATATTACGGGAACAAAGGCTCCAGCGGTGGAGGGGGCAATAACAGCAGCTTTGCTACAGGCAGCGTCACTGTCAGCGAGGGTGAAACCACTGCCACGGTTTCTATGAGAAGCACCAATGTGAGTAACAGCAGCGCCAATGTTTATCAGTACGCAACTTCCCTGTTCTACAACGCATCATCCTTTGACCATGTGGACGTGCGTGTGGCTGGATCCTATGTGATTCATGTGGGCAGCCAGGTCTATACAGCGACCGTTTCCAATCCCAGTGTTGTGGTGAAGGTGGGCGGCGGTACTGTTGCAAGCCAGACCTGGTCCGGCACCACCACCTATGAGTGGCGTAAGACAGGTTTGTCTTTGAGCAAGGCCAGCGTGATTACCATTGAACTTGTGCTGGACCTGACCTATACTGATGCCAAAGGTCAGAAGCATGTGCTGGAGGATGTACAGATTACCTATGACAGTGTAAACAATGTGGATAAATTCATCGATGCTATTGCTATCTGCGATATGGTTCAGGGTCTGGACTTCCGTGTAACGGTGGAAGACATCGAGGAAGAGATCCAATATTATTCCGTGTCCTACGAATGGAAGGTCTACAATACCGACGGCAGTTATACCGAACTACCTGCCGGTGCACCTAACGAACCTGCTACCACCAACGGTCATGCCGAGGATGAGCAGTATGTGTACGATGCGGAGTATGTTACCGGCACTTCTTTCTATGACTACGATGCCGGCCTTCTTTATACATTCCATGGCTGGGACACCTACAGCCATTCGTCTACCTATAACCCGGTGCCCTCTACCGGCTATTATTCCCTGGACGACGGCGATGCCAGTGATGCCAATAACCCCACCGTTAAGATCACAGCAGATACCTATATCTACGGCTACTGGACCGTAACAGAGCTGACCCCGTCCTCTGCCCATATTGCCATTGAGAAGGTATTCATCGTGGACGGTGTGGAAATGACTATGGAAAGCGCGAAGGATCTGTGGTTCCGCATTGATACCGGCTACGACGGCGACAGCGACGGATATACAACCATAGATGTGGATTACCCCATGATAGCCGCCACCGGCGAATACAAGATCCCTGTTTACCAATATGACACCCCCTTCCTGTTTACAGAATACAATGCTGATGTTCCCGGCTATACCCGAATTACCACCATTTCGGTTTCCGGTAATTACATTGAAGGCTATACAGGTAACGGTGATTCTGTCACCGTTACCATGAACCCGGTATATCAGGGCGAGAACATCCACCTGGGCACCGTGACCTACACCAATTCCTATACCAAGAAAGTAGGGCAGGCTGTTCATGTATATCCCACGCTGACCCTCTTAAAGTCTGCCACAGATACCGGACTTGCACAGGATGGCGTTGGTTTTACCCTGTACAGCGATGCTGCCGGTACAACCGCTGTCGCGACTGTCACTACTGCCAACGGCGGCCTGGCTTATCTGGAATTCGGCGGTATCGAGAATGTGACGCCCGACACTTACTATCTGAAGGAGACCGCACCTCTGGCAGGCTATCATGCAGACCCCTGCGTATACCCCGTGACTCTGACCGCTTCCGAGTCTGTACAGGAGCTGAGAAACGGCGAATATGTGCAGGTGACCTACTACAGCGTTTCCGTAACGCTGCCAGAAAATTCTACTGCTTCCTATCAGAAAACTGCAGACTACACCCGTCTGCATATCTACAATGCGCCTGTGCTAGGCAACCTGAATTTAAGCAAGACCATCACCGGCATGGATAATGCGGATAAGAGCAAAGTGAACGCAATCGTAATCGTCCATGGACCTATTACCCGTGACGATGCCGGCAATATTACCGACATTGGCTCCACCTGGCAGCTGGAGCTGGACAGCGGGAATGGCTGGAGCGCTTCTTTGGGTGAACTGCCTCTGGGCGAATATCTGATCCACGAAAGCTTTGCCTCTGTCCACGGTTATACTTGGACCGATGTGACCTATGGTGATTTGCAGACCATTGAATATAATGGCATTACCTCCGGCATCTTCAAGGTGGAGAATGAAACTGCCATTAGTCTGTCCATAAACAACACCTATAAGGAGTGGACTGCCGCTGACTTCTACATCAGGAAGATTGATGAAAATGGCAATGCCCTGGCAGGCGCGGTGTTCACTCTTTCCACAGATGAAGCAGGCAACAATAAGGTCATGACTAAGATCACCGGCGCTGACGGCTATGCGCACTTCGACGGCTTTACCGTACCGGAGGGGCAGACCGCTGCGACCTTCTACCTGAGAGAAACAAAAGCACCTGTAGGGTATTATTTGAGCGATCAGGTATACAGGGTCGTGATCACGGCAGTTACCGCCAACGGCAAGACCACCTATGAACCCGAGATAACCCTGGTAGCTGGCAGAAGCTCTGGGTTCAATATCGCGACTGACCTGCTCACCGTGGTGAATTATCCGGTGCTGGGTGAACTTACCGTCACCAAGACATTTGAAAATGGTCTGATTCCCGAGGGTTTGACCGGCATTCATGTTCAGATCGGCGGCCCTAACGGATACAGCCGGACTGTTGAGCTGAATAACAGCAACAGTTGGTCTGTGACCTTGATGGATCTGCATCTTGGTGAGTATACCATCACCGAGCTGAATGCCAATGTCCCTGGGTACACTTGGGCAGTTTCTTATAGCAGCACTGCTGTGACTCTTTCAGAGAGTAATCCCGGCTTGACCATTCCCGGAACGGAAATTAACGGCGTAGCCACCGTTACCAACAGCTATACCCGCAATGAGGAGATCTACGAGAATCCCGCATCCCTGACCGTAAAGAAGGTTGGCGAATACAACGAGCCTCTGGCTGGCGCGGTGTTCCAGATGGACCGTATGGATGGAAACACCATTCTTGCTTCCATGTCCTTTACCACGGGAGCGGATGGCACAGTAATATTCAATCTGCTGACCGGTCTCATTCAGAACGGAGAGCCCATTGATGGAACCTATATTCTTTCTGAAGTCAAAGCGCCGGACGGCTATGAACCTACCAACACTACCTGGACTGTTACAGTCAAGGAGGATAACGGACAGATTCGCTGGACCCTGAATGAGAATAAGAATATCTTTGAAGGCTTCTGGGATTGGATTGTTGGCAATGTCAGTGCAGGAATCTTTGAGGACGGTGTCCTGACCGTTCAGAATATACGCAAGAGAGGAAGCCTGTATATTACGAAGGAAGTCATCGATCCCGGTGGTCTGTATGCGGATGCGGCATATTCCTTTACACTGGATTTCAGCGATGATACCTTTGACAAGACCTTCACCTTGAAGGCCGGTGAAAACATAGAGATCCAGAACATCCCCTGGGGAACCACCTACACCCTGACCGAAAATACCACCGGTGCAGCCTACACCAGTGCTATTATTGATGAAGCCAACGGCCTGATTTGGGAGTATGAGAATCGGATCATCGTTAGAAATACCTACAAATACACCACCCACAATACGGGCCTGAATCTTCTGAAGATTGACGCTGATGATAACGCCAAAGTTATTTCCGACGCGGGCTTCACCTTCTATGCAGATGCGGATCTGACTGCCAAGGTCGGCGAGGAAGTGTTCAGCGACGAAAACGGAAAGCTGGTGCTGCCTGTCGAAGCTGCCGGAACATACTACCTGGTGGAAACCACCGCACCTGCGGGCTACAACCCGAATCCTGCGGTCTATGTTGTAACCGCGGAGGAAAAGACAGTCGTTAAGAATGCGGGCACTGCGGACGCGGTGACGGAGATCCAGATGCACATCCGTGTTGCCGGCGTCAACGGAAACAGCTCCAACGGAATTGACTATATCTATGCCATTGAGAATACCGCCATTAGGACGGTTGTGGTAAATGTAGAGAAGGTATGGTACGGCGCGGGCGTGGTACATCCTACCTCTGTTAAGGTGACCCTGTACCGGGATGGTATCGCGTACGATACCGTCACGCTGAGTGCCGCCAACAGCTGGAGCTACACCTGGGAAAACCTGACCGATGCGTTTGTGTGGACAGTGGATGAGCCTTCCGTCCCCAGCGGTTATAACAAGACCGTTCGTCGTAATGGCAACAGCTTCACCATTACCAACACCCACGTGGACAATCCCAAGACCGGTGATTTTACCAATCTGTTCGGCACGGGCACCATAGCAGCAGCTGGCGCGGTAGGTTTCGGCATCTCTGCACTGTCCCTGTTTAAGTCCCGTAAAAAGGAAGAGGAAGATCAGTAAAAAAACGCGACTTTATAATACAGGGGCGGTAGTATAGGAATTTGTGACAAAACACAAAAATCCCGACATTCTAAACAAATGTCGGGATTTTCTTTTGGCGGAGTGAGAGGGATTTGAACCCTCGCGCGCTTTTTAGACGCCTACTCCCTTAGCAGGGGAGCCCCTTCGGCCACTTGGGTATCACTCCAAATAAAATGATATTTGGTTACGCCAAAGTATTTTAGCACAGTAGTTATTATTTGTCAAGAAGAAAAGCGCATGCGTAAAAAATACGGAATAAATGTATAAAAATGCAAATAATACATTTTTATGAAAGCTGATCAATCAGTAAACGGCGCAACAATTCCTGCAAAGGGTACAGTAAAGGGCACTTTTTGAATTTAAAATCTCATCGTATTTTCTGACACGGATCATTGTTCTTGGGACAAAGACAAAAAAGAGTATTAAATCTGTACGAAAACACCTGCAAAATTTTCGGTTAAGTGTATATATTGCACAGAAAAGAAAAGTTCATACATTTTGCTCTTGCAACTTGTATCTAAATCATGTATAATCACTTTATAAATTTAAATTGAAAAGGAGAAGAATTATGAAGAAGCTTATTTCCATCATTTTAGTATTGGCAATGGCTGTTGCACTTGTTGCCTGCGGTAATGCTTCCGCCTCCAAGATGACTATGGGCACCGGCGGTACTTCCGGTACTTATTATGGCTACGGCGGTGTGCTGGGCCAGTATATTATGAACAATGCCGGCATCAATGTTACCGTTGTCTCTACCGATGGTTCCAAGGCAAACATACAGGGCATCGATGCCGGTAACTATCAGCTGGGTCTGGTGCAGTCCGACGTTATGGCTTACGCTTGGGAAGGCACCCGTTCCTTCGAAGAGGACGGCAAAATTGATTCCTTCCGTGTTGTTGCTGGCTTGTATGCTGAGGCTGTTCAGCTGATTACTATGGATCCCGAGATCAAGAGCGTTGCCGACCTGAAGGGCAAGTCTGTTTCCATCGGCGCTCCTGGCTCCGGCGTTTACTTCAACGCAGTTGATGTTCTGAATGCTGCCGGTCTGACCGAAAACGACATCAAGGCTCAGTATCAGAGCTTCGCCGATTCCACTGATGCTCTGAAGGACGGCAAGATCGATGCTGCATTTATTGTTGCCGGTGCTCCCACTCCCGCAATCACCGAACTGTGCACCACCAATGCTGCATACCTGGTTCCCATCGACGGCGATGTTGCCGCCAAGCTGATGGCAGATTGCCCCTTCTACACAACCTACAACATTCCCGCCGGTACTTATGAAGGCCAGACCGAGGATGTTCAGACTGTTACCGTTAAAGCAACTCTGATCGTAAGCGCAGATGCCTCCGAGGAGGATGTCTACAAACTGACCGCGGCTATCTTTGACAACATTGAAGCCATTACTGCTGAGCATGGCAAGGGTGCTGAACTGAGCATCGAAAATGCGACCAGCGGTATGACTGCTCCTTTCCATGCAGGTGCTGCCAAGTACTTTGCTGAGCAGGGTGTCGAAGTAGAGACCGACTGATTTTGGAGTAGGCTTTTCCAGGCTGCGGCGAAATTTCGCCCCAGCCATTTCAGCATTTTATAAAAGGAGGTACATAATGGCGCTGCTCAAGAAAAAGAATGTCACAGAAACCCAAGAACCCATGGATCTTGACGCTGTTATGAAAAAATATGACCGGGAATCCAATACCCGTGTTTGGGAAGGAACGCCCAAAATTGTGGTTACTTGCATCCTGGCAGCGTTTTCTTTGTTCTGCATTTGTGTGACACTGTTTACAAGTTGGCTGGAAGAGATTCGGCTGACAACATTTATGGGATTTATCGTGATGATCGGCTATCTGGTATTCCCAGCGCATAAAGGCCACCAAAAGGTCAATCACATCCCCTGGTATGACTATGTTTTGATGATTTTGGGTACATGCGCTTTTTTGTATTTCACCATCAATGCCTATACCATTATTCAGCAGGGCAGTAAATTCGAGTGGTATCAGATTATCATCGGCATGATCGGCATCCTTTCTTTGGCGGAGCTCTGCCGTCGCAGCGTGGGTCTGCCTATTCTGATCATTGCTGGTGCGCTCATTGTCTATGCATTGATCTGGGGCTTGTCCAATCCTACCCTGTGGGGTCGGCTGAATTACATGGTGCACTACCTGTTCTACAGCAAAGAGGGTATTATTTCCACGCCCATTAATGTATGCTCCAAATTCATTGTTGTCTTTATTATTTTTGGTGCGTTTCTGGAGCGCAGCGGTATCGCGGACTTCTTCATCAACATCTCCAATGCAGCTGTCGGCCGTTTTTCCGGTGGTCCTGCAAAAGTAGCTGTTGTTGTCAGTGCTATGGAGGGTATGGTCTCCGGTTCTTCCGTTGCCAATACTGTCGGCTCCGGTTCTGTTACCATTCCTCTGATGAAAAAAACCGGCTATAAGCCGGAGTTTGCCGCCGCTGCCGAAGCGTCTGCTTCCACCGGTGGACAGATCATGCCGCCCATCATGGGTGCGGCAGCATTCCTAATGGCAGAAAATGTAAGCGTGCCCTACAGCAATATCGTGGTTCGCGCAATCCTGCCCGCGGTGCTGTATTTTGCAGGTGTGTTTATTGCAGTCCACCTGGAGGCCAAAAAAGAAGGCCTGCGGGGCCTTACCAAGGATGAGCTGCCCCGTTTTCTGCCCCTGCTGAAGCAGAGCTATTTGCTGCTGCCGCTGATTCTGCTGATCTACCTGGTTGGTACAAGCCAGCGCTCCATTCAGTATGCTGCAGCCATCGCTATTGTTGCTGTAATTGTTGTAGGTCTGTTCAATAAGGAAAATCGCATTACCCCCAAAAAAATTTGGGAAGCGCTTGCAGCCGGTGGACAGGGTATGATCACCGTTGCGGCTGCCTGCGGTGTTGCAGGTATTATCGCCGGCACCATTACCATGACAGGTCTTGCCAACATGATCATCAACGGTATCGTTGCCCTTGCCGGTAATCAGGTCATTATCGCACTGTTTTTGACCATGATCTGTTGCATCGTTCTGGGTATGGGCGTTCCCACAACTGCCAACTACTGCATTATGGCCGCCACCTGCGCTCCCATTCTGGTGCGGATGGGCGTTCCTGCCATTGCAGCCCACTTCTTTGTGTTCTACTTCGGCATCGTGGCCGACCTGACCCCTCCCGTTGCTCTGGCAGCTTATGCCGGTGCGGCCATCGCCCAGGCTAACCCCATGAAGACCGCCTTTACCGCCACCAAGCTGGCCATTGGTGCGTTCATCGTTCCCTATGTCTTTGCGTTGAATCCTGCCATGCTGTTCATTGACACCACCGCTTGGGAAGTGATTTTGATCTGTATTACCTCCTTGGTGGGTATCTTTGCGGTGTCTGCGTCCCTGCAGGGCTACTTCCTCCACGATATGCCCTGGTATCAGCGGATTCTAAGCGCTGTTGGCGGCTTGTGTCTGATCTACCCCGGTATCGTGACGGATTCCATCGGTCTCGGACTTGTGGCTGTTGTGCTGGTGCTGCAGCTGGCGATCCGCAAGAAAACAACGCTCCAAAACGCAATATAAAGCACATTAAAAAGCCCATGCTTAAAAAGCATGGGCTTTTTTGGCGGAGAGTATGAGCTTCGTTTGTATTTTCGTCAATGACGAAAATAAATGTACGGTTCCGTCGAGTTGTCGCCGGCAGCGCTCACCCACGCCGCATTTGATTATAAATCCCACACCCATAAAATAACAAATCCACCCACAAAGGGTGGATTTGTTATTTGGCGGAGAGTGTGAGATTCGAACTCACGGTGGGTCACCCCATCACCAGTTTTCAAGACTGGCTCCTTAAACCGCTCGGACAACTCTCCTTGTGCACAAGACTATATCACTACAAAAGGTAAAAGTCAAGAAAAGCCATTACTGCTTTTTCTCCACTTTTTTCTTGGTGCCGTCGGGATAGACGATATAGGTATTCTCCAGCTGACCGGTAAGATTGGCTTTTACATTGTCAATGTAAATACGGCGCAGCTTATCACGCTCAACTGTTTCCTCGGGGGTCAAGCCCTCTTTTTTGGCCTTTGCGGCCAGTTCATTGATTCTTGCAATCACTTCAGTAATCGTCATTTTCTTACCTCACACATAGCGGTGGATGACCACGGATATACGGCCCTTTTTCGTCTGGCCGTTGACAGCTTTTAATTGGATTTTTCCAAGACCCCGGACAGAGACCTTACAGCCTTCTTCCATGGCTTTGTCCGGTTTTTCACAGGGAAGACCGTCAATGGCTACCTTGCCGGCGGTCACATACTGGGCAGCCTGGCTGCGACCAACACGAAATCCGGCGGAGATCAAACTGTCCAGCCGCAGGGATGCCAAAGTGTCCTTGATTTCCTTTACTTCCAGTTCCGGCACTTGCACATCCTGTAAGGAAATTTCCTCCAGGTGCAGCTTGGTGCGTCCGGCTTCCGTGAAATTCTGTAGAATATAAGGAGCGATCTCCCGGGTGACAAGAAAATCGCAGCTTGCTTTACCGACACAGATGTCGCCCACAGTTTCCCGGGAAATACCGATGCCCATCAGCGCGCCTAAAAAATCCCGGTGAGAAGGGGAATCACCTTCATAAAAAGTAGCCCGCAGACAGACAAGTGGGGGATCGTCATACAATGCGCTTTCCTCCAGATAATCCGGCAGGTACACCAGCATCTGCCGCTCTGCTTCCGGATAGCCGCCAAAGGCATATAATCCTTGCAGATTGCCGAACAGATAACGGGTCATATCTACCTCACGCAGGGAGAGAAAGCCGGTGTTTGCGGGAATGTTTTTCCGGATACCCGCATTGATCTTATCCCAAACCTTGGCCAGAAGAACCTTGTCCTCCGGTGTCCGGGCGATTTTTTCAATATTATTGCGATCCATTCTATCACCGGCATTGATTATAGCATATCTTTCCCGCTTAGGGAAGAAGTTTTTCTTGTGTACAGACCGGCTTTAGAGTATAATATAGAAAATTCCGGTAAGGAGAAAGCATATGATTGTTGGAATTATTGGTGGAGGAGCCTCGGGTATGGCGGCGGCGCTGGCTGCTGCGGAGAATCCCAATACGCAGGTCATCCTTCTGGAGCGGCAGGCCCGGGTTGGCCGCAAGCTTCAGGCCACAGGCAACGGCCGTTGCAACTTAACAAATCTCCACGCTGCCCACGGCGGCTACCACGGGGAAGAGGCGGAATTTGCTGTGCCTGCGATCCGGATATTTCCCCCGGAAGAGACACTGACCTGGTTCCGTGATCTGGGACTGTTTACGGTGACAGAGGAATCCGGCAGAGTGTATCCTTACTCGGACCAGGCCAATTCTGTGGTGGATGTACTTCGCCTTGCCCTTGAAAAAGAGAATATTACCGTTAAAACCGGCTACGAGGTCCAGAAGATCAGCAGACAGCAGGATCGGTTCATCCTTACCGATGGAAATGCGCCTGTGGAGTGTGATAAGCTGATTATTGCCTGCGGCGGACTGGCAGGCTCCAAACTGGGCGGTACGATGGCGGGCTATAAGCTTCTGGCGAAGCTTGGCCATAAGTCTACCCGGTTGCGTCCTGCCCTTGTGCAGATAAAGTCCTCCTGGGGCGGCACGGCTTCCTTAAAGGGTGTTCGGACGAACTGCCATGTCCGGATCCTGCATAACGGAAAGTTGTTTTCTGAAAGCAGGGGAGAGCTGCAGTTTACGGAGTATGGCCTCTCAGGACCTGTGATTTTTGAGGTTTCACGGGATGTGTGTTATGAACCGGGCATATGGACCTGCAAGCTGGATTTCCTGCCGCAGTGTGCGCTGCAGGAGCTGGAGGCGGAATTGCAGCGGCGCAGACAGACAAGTCTTCCCATGGACGAGCTGCTGACCGGAATCCTGCACAACCGCCTTGGCAGAGTTCTGACAAAGGCAGCCGGGATCAAAGGAAAGCAGTTTGTCCATGAGATCAGCAACCACGAATTGCAGGAGGTCTGCCGTGCAGCAAAAGCCTTTGAGATCGAACTGACAGAACCTATGGGAATGGACAGCGCCCAGGTTACTGCCGGCGGTGTGTATACCAATCAGTTTGACCCCATGACTATGGAGAGCAAACTGGTTCCCGGTCTTTATGCCTGCGGTGAGGTGCTGGACATAGACGGTGACTGCGGCGGTTACAACCTGCAATGGGCCTGGAGCTCGGGTCGTTGCGCAGGCTTGCATGCCGGAAAGGACAGCAAATGATTCGGATAAGAGAAATTTCCATGCCACCGGAGCACTCGGTTGCCCAGCTTTCCTATGAAGCAGCCAGAGCATTGCGGGTGTCCAATTCCAAGATTCGCAGGGTACGGATTGTCCGCCGGTCGGTGGATGCCCGGAAAAAGCCGGATGTGCGCATTGTCTATACCATCGATGTTACGGTGGACGGAAGCGAAAATAAAATACTCAAGCAGGCCGGCTGCAAGCGGGCAAGCATTGCGCCGGTGTCCTACTATAAGCTGCCCAAAACAGATGCCAACCCGGTGAATCGGCCTGTTGTTGTAGGCTTTGGTCCTGCAGGCATGTTTGCGGCGCTGGTGTTGGCGTTGTGCGGGCTCAGACCCCTTGTTCTGGAACGGGGCGCGGATGCAGCGACCCGCCATGAAAAGGTACAGGAATTCTGGAAAACCGGAAAGCTGGATGAAGAGACCAATGTCCAGTTTGGCGAGGGCGGTGCCGGCACCTTCTCCGACGGAAAGCTGAATACCGGTGTGAACAATCCCAGAATTGGCTGGATCCTGGAACAGTTTGTCAAGGCCGGCGCAAGAGAAGATATCCTCTTTGATGCCAAGCCCCATGTGGGCACAGATGTGCTTTTGACTGTGGTGCAGAATATTCGCCACCGCATCATCTCTTTGGGTGGTGAGGTGCGCTTTAACAGCCAGGTAACGGATATATTGTCATCCGGTGGGTGTGTGACCGGCTTGGAGGTCAATACAGCGGAGATCATTCCGTGTACCCATGTTATCTTCGCCGTGGGTCACAGCGCTAGAGATACCTTCCAAAAGCTTCACAGCCGGAATATCCCCATGGAGGCGAAGCCCTTTGCCATGGGTGTACGGATCGAGCATTTGCAGCAGACCATTGACAAGGCCCAGTATGGCAAGGCTGATCCTGTGCTGCCTCCGGCGGATTACAAGCTTGTAAAGCACCTGGAGGATGAAACGGTCTACACATTCTGCATGTGTCCCGGCGGTTATGTTGTTGCTGCGGCATCTGAAGAAGGCCGGGTCGTCACCAACGGAATGAGCTACGCAGACCGGGACGGCGTAAATGCCAACGCAGCGCTACTTGTAACTGTGAATCCAAAGGATTTTCCCGATGACCACCCTCTCGGGGGTGTATATTACCAGCAGCGCATTGAGGAAGCAGCCTTCCGGGTGGGCGGCGGCAAGTATTTTGCTCCCGCCCAGCGGGTGGGGGACTTTTTGGAAGGCCGGCCGAGCACCGGCCCCGGAAGTGTAGCGCCTACCTACCGCCCGGGTGTTACGTGGTGTGACTTGCACGATGTGCTACCGGATAAGCTGACAAGTGCCATTGCCAAAGCCTTGCCCATGCTGGATGAAAATTTGAAAGGTTTTGCTGACCCGGACAGTGTGCTTACTGCCCCGGAGACCAGAAGCTCCTCTCCTGTCCGCATTGTCCGTGACGAGAGTAAGCAGTCCACCGGGCTGAAGGGATTCTATCCCGCAGGTGAGGGAGCGGGTTACGCAGGCGGCATCATGTCCGCTGCGATCGACGGTATGACCTGCGCGGAGGCACTGATCGATACCCTCTAAAATCAAATGCCCGGAGGTTAACCTCCGGGCGATATTTTATTGATGCCATATCAGCATCAGCACTATGACCTGTAAAACCAAAATTATCGTAATGCCCACAGAGAATTTGGGTTTTTTTGTCTTATGTCTGCAAAGGTGCATTCCAAGAATACTCCCAACACTGCCGCCCAGCAGCGCAGTACCCATGAGTACAGACTCAGGAATGCGCCAGAGTTTATTTCGTGCCATAAGCTTGTCCGCGAGCATAAGCAGAAAAGCCACCGCATTGATTATAATCAGATAAATCTTCAGCATAGCAATACCTTTCCGGGGGGAATGATTATGAAAAAATGGCTGTGTTTGTGTCTGGCGCTGATGTTGGTGCTGACTGGGTGTGGGAAACAGGAATCTTACGAAACCATATCGGATGAATATGTGCAGCCCGCGGTGGCCACTATGATGCAGGTGGCGGTACAGATGCCTGATGGCGCAGTGGTCGCGGCGATGGAAAACGACAGTAACGGGAGCATTTATTTTTGTGACGACTATACCATCACACTGCAAACAACGGCGTCAGGTGATCTGAACAAAACGGTGTGTTCGGTCACTGGCTATGAAAAAGAGCAGTTAGACCTTATTGAGACCGGCACAGATTATGGTAGGCGCTATGACTTTGTTTGGGTCAGTTTTGGGGAAGGGGAGGAGCAAGTGGGGAAAGCAGCCATTTTGGATGATGGCAACTACCACTATGTACTTACCTGTATGACCGGAGCCTCCAATGCTCATGCGCTGCAGGAAGAGTGGCAGGCGCTGTTCAGCTCCTTCTGCCTTACTGCTCCTGGGGAGGATCTGTATACTGGCTCATAGCTTCCATGCACAGCTGGCGGCATTCCTCGGCTACGGAGGCAGGATATAAAACCTTGGCTTTGTTTCCGAAGCCGATGACCCAGCTCAGGAACATGGGCGAAACAGCGACTTTTACGGTAAAATTAAAATGCTCCGGTCCGTCGGGGATCAGCATGGTATCTCTGCCGAACCGGTCAACGACCACATTCAGAAGATCTCTGTGAAAACGCAGCTTTACATCCACCGCGTCACCTGCAAACATCTGGAACAGCCGGTTGGCATGATCCACCAGCGCTTTGCCGGTCAATTCTGGACAGGGAGTGCGGGGCGTATCCAACAGATTGATGTCTGTCATCCGATCTACCCGGTAAGACGTTACGCCGTGGCGCTCAGAGTGTGCCAGCAGGTAGCAGTTTTCGTTATCCTGGCACAGACCGTAGGGGCTGGCGCTGTACTCCTTCTCCCGGTAGCGGCGGTGACCGCTTATATCCCAGTCAAAATAGCGGAAGGTGATCTGGCGGTTGTGGGTGATGGCTTCCTGAATGGCATCTACATTGTAATAGATGGTCTCATTCATGCTTTTGACCCGTCCGGAAACCAGCACGGTGCGCTTCATCAGGGTGGCATCCTGCTCATTGCACTGGGTACAGAGCTTTTCGATGAGCTCCCGGGATTTCTTTTCCGTCAGATAACGGCTGGACTGGACTGCGTCAATGAGCAGCTTCAGCTCTGGAAGCTCAAAATTCCGGGAGGCAATATAATATCCGCCGTTCTTACCGGGAATGGACACGATGTCCACGCCGTAATCCTGCAAAGCGGCAATGTCAGAGTAGACGGTTTTCCTGTCGCAGGAAATGCGGTGCTTATCCAACATAGCGATCAGCTCAGAAGCTCTCACAGGCTTGTCCTCGTGAGAGTTTTTTTGCAGGTAATCCAGTATGTAAAGGATTTTCAGTTTCTGGTTATCGGATTTTGGCATATTATCCACCTCCAATGTTTATTATAACACAGGATTTCTTCGTATGGAATGGAGAAATCCATATTTTTTCAACTTCTGCGATTGGGGTCTCTATTACCATATATTGTGGTTTTTATTGACTTTACGCACAAAATGCGTATAATATAATTGTAATATTATGAGATTTGGCAGGTTTACACAAAATGGCGAGAAAAGTTACGGAACAATACGGAAATGAAAGTATTTCCATGCTTAAGGGTGAGGACCGGGTGCGGAAACGCCCTGCGGTCATCTTTGGATCTGACGATCTGGAAGGCTGTAAGCATGCGGTGTTTGAGATCCTTTCCAATGCTATCGACGAGGCCCGGGAAGGCCACGGCGATACGATCATTGTCACCCGCTATGAAGACCTCTCTGTGGAAGTGGAGGACTTTGGCCGCGGTTGTCCTGTGGACTACAACGAAAAAGAAAAACGCTATAACTGGGAACTGGTGTTCTGTGAAATGTACGCCGGCGGTAAGTACGGTGAAAACGGCGAGAACTATGAGTATTCCCTGGGTCTTAATGGCCTGGGTTCCTGCGCGACCCAGTATGCATCTGAGTTTTTTGATGTGACGGTACGCCGGGACGGCTTCCGCTATGATCTGCATTTTGAAAAGGGCCGTATCAAGGGCAAAATGAAAAAGGAGCCCGTGGATCGGAAAAAGAGCGGCTCGCTGTTCCATTGGCGGCCGGATAAGGATGTTTTCACCGACATCAATATCCCCGTGGAGTATTACCGGGATGTACTGCGCCGCCAGGCGGTGGTCAATAAGGGTGTTACCTTCAAATTCCGCAATCAAGTGGGCAAAAAATTTGAAGAAGAGACCTATTGCTACGAAGACGGCATCAAGCAGTATATTGAGGAAATGGTAGGGGACAATGCTTTTACCATGCCCGTATTCTGGGAAGCTGACCGCCGGGGTCGGGATGCGGAAAACCGTCCGGAAATGAAGCTGAAGATCACTGCATCCTTCTGCTTCTCCAAGCAGCTGAGCCATATTGAATACTACCACAACTCCTCCTGGCTGGAATATGGCGGCAGCCCCGACCGGGCAGTGCGCCTTGGCTTTACCGCAGCCTTTGACAAGTACCTGCGTGACAGCAACAAATACACCAAAAACGAGAGCAAGATCCTGTTCCAGGACATTCAGGACAGCCTTGTGATTGTTACCAACTGCTTCTCCACCATCGGCTGCTTTGAAAACCAGACGAAAAAGTCTGTTAACTCCAAGTTTACCCAGGAAGCTATGACAGCTTTCTTTAAGGAAAAACTGCAGGTCTGGTTCCTGGAAAACAAGCAGGACGCCGACCGTGCAGCTGACCAGATCCTGGTAAACAAGCGGGCAAGAGAGTCTGCGGAGAAGACAAAGTCCAATGTTAAGAAGAAACTGTCCGGCTCCATCGATATTGCCAACCGGGTGCAGAAGTTTGTGGACTGCCGCAGCCGGGATACCGCGGTGCGCGAACTGTATATCGTGGAGGGTGACTCCGCATTGGGCAGTGTCAAGCTTTCCCGTGACGCAGAATTCCAGGGCATCATGCCTGTTCGTGGCAAAATTCTGAACTGTCTGAAGGCGGACTATACCAAGATCTTTGCCTCTCCTATTATCACAGACCTTGTAAAGGTTCTGGGTTGCGGTGTGGAGATCCAGGGCAAGAAGGCCAAGGAACTGTCCTCCTTTGACATCGATAATCTGCGCTGGAATAAAATTGTCATCTGTACCGACGCAGATGTGGACGGCTTCCAGATCCGCACCTTGATCCTGACGATGCTCTATCGCCTGTGTCCCACCTTGATCCGCAACGGTTATGTGTATATTGCGGAGTCTCCCTTGTTTGAGATCACCTGCAAGGACAAGACCTGGTTTGCATATAACGAGCAGGAGAAAGCAAAGATCCTCAAAGAGCTTGAGGGTAAAAAGGTTACCATTCAGCGGTCCAAGGGCCTTGGTGAGAACGATCCTGAGATGATGTGGATGACCACAATGAATCCCGAAACCCGCCGACTGATCAAGGTCATGCCGGAGGATGCGGAGCGCACGGCCTATTACTTCGATGTTCTTCTGGGCGACAGCCTTGCCGAGCGGAAGAATTTCATTGCTGAAAACGGTTCCAGATACTTGGATCTGGCCGATATTTCCTGATAAAGAGGTTCCTAAATGGCACGAAAGAAGAAAGAACCGGAACAGAATAAAAAGAAGACCAATACCGACGGCGTCGTTGGCCTGGTAGGCTCCACCACAGAGCAGGGCATTTCCGAAACGCTGGAGATCAACTACATGCCCTATGCCATGTCTGTCATCGTTTCCCGGGCCATTCCCGAGATCGATGGCTTCAAGCCCAGTCATCGCAAGTTGCTGTACACTATGTATAAGATGGGTCTGCTTACCGGCGGCAGAACAAAGTCTGCCAATATCGTGGGTCAGACCATGCGCTTGAACCCCCACGGTGATGCTGCCATCTATGAAACCATGGTGCGTCTTGCCAAGGGCAACGAAACCCTGCTGCATCCCTTTGTGGATTCCAAGGGCAACTTCGGTAAGGTTTATTCCCGGGATATGGCTTACGCCGCTTCCCGTTACACTGAGGCAAAGCTGGACAGCTTCTGCCAGGAACTGTTCCGGGACATCGATTATGATACTGTAGATATGGTGGATAACTACGATGCCACCATGAAAGAGCCCAGCCTGCTTCCCACCACCTTCCCCAATGTGCTGGTGTCTGCAAACCAGGGAATTGCTGTCGGTATGGCTAGCAACATCTGCTCTTTTAACCTGAAAGAGATCTGCGACACCACTATCGCACTGATGAACGACCCCGACCACGATGTACTGGAGACCCTCCCCGGCCCGGATTTCTCTACCGGTGGACAGCTGCTGTTTGACGAGGCAACGACCCGTGAGATCTATTCCACAGGCCGCGGCAGCTTCAAGCTCCGGGCAAAATGGCGCTATGAGAAGACTGGCAATCTCATTGAGATTTACGAGATACCATATTCTACCACCAGCGAGGTCATAATGGACAAGGTGGCGGAGCTGATCAAGGCCGGTAAGATCAAAGAGATCGCTGATATGCGTGATGAGACAGATCTGGGCGGCTTGAAGCTGACCATCGATCTGAAGCGCGGCGTGGAGCCGGATAAACTGATGCAGAAGCTGTATCGTCTAACGCCTCTGCAGGACAGCTTTGCCTGTAATTTCAACATTTTGATCGCCGGTATGCCCAGAGTTATGGGTGTGGCGGAAATCTTGGAAGAGTGGACCGCATGGCGCAAACAGTGTGTCAAGCGCCGTCTGTTTTACCAGATCCAGAAAAAGGAAGATCGCCTGCATTTGCTGAAGGGTCTGGAGCGTATCCTGCTGGATATTGACAAAGCGATCCGGATCATTCGCGAAACAGAAATGGAAAGCGAAGTTGTTCCTAATTTGATGATCGGCTTTGGCATTGATGAGATCCAGGCCAATTTCGTGGCGGAGATCAAGCTGCGGAACATCAACAAGGAGTATATCCTTAAGCAGATCAAAGCAATTAGTGAGTTGGAGCAGGAGATCGAAGATCTGCGCAGTACGCTGAACAGCAGCAGAAAACTGAAGAACCTCATTATTTCTGAACTGAAAAAGGTTGCGGAGAAATACGGTCAGCCCAGAAAAACAGAGATCCTCTATCAAATCGATGCCATTGAACCGGAAGACGAGGTGGAGGAGATCCCTGATTATCCCGTCGCAGTCTTTGTATCCCGAGAGGGTTACATGAAAAAGATCACCCAGGCAAGCTTGCGCATGTCCGGTGAGCAAAAATTCAAGGAAGGGGATAGCCTGGCATTTTCCAGAGAAACTACCAACAGGGCGGAGATACTTGTCTTCACCAATCACTGCCAGTGCTATAAGTCAAGACTTTCTGATTTTGAGGACGGCAAGGCCTCCTTGCTGGGTGACTATCTGCCGCAGAAATTGGGGATGGAGCAGGACGAGCATGTTCTGCATGTGGTATTCCCCGGAAATTACAAGGGCAATATCCTGTTCTTCTTTGAAAACGGCAAGGTCGCAAAGGTTCCCTTGAGCGCCTATGAAACCAAGACCAACCGGCGTAAGCTCACCGGCGCATTTTCGGACAAGAGTCCTTTAATGGGTGCATTGGCTATGGATGAAGACCGGCAGGTGGCGGTTTACACCACGGACGGCCGCGCAGTTGTTTTCTCCACGGCACAGCTGCTGCCCAAAGCCTCCAGAAACACCATTGGCGTAAGTGTGGTATCTCTGAAGAAAAAGGCCGGTGTGAGCCATGCGGTCCTTGTGGAAAAGAGTGGGATCGTGAACATCAGCCGTTACCGCACCAGAACACTACCTTCTGCAGGCTCGTTATTGAAGGAAGAGGATTCTCCTGAAAAACAGGTCAGCTTTGAAATGTAAGGTGATAATGAGATGAAAACAAAAAAAGAGTTAGTTTTCAGCGTGATCAAAACCGTGATAGGCTGTGCCATTTTCGGTGCGGGTTTCAGCTTGTTTTTACAGCCGAACGGCTTGAACACCGGCGGCATCACCGGCCTTTCAATGGTGATTTATGAATTGATCCATATTGGCAGTGTGGGTGTCATTTCCGCGTTGATTAACTTGCCGTTGTTTATTATCGGCGGATTGAAGGTTGGCAAACGGTTTTTTTGGGGTTCTCTGCTGGGCATGATCCTGCTGTCTGCCTTTATCGACCTGTTTGCGGGGATGCCTGTACCGGAAACAGAACCGGTTATCGGTGCGCTTTACGGCGGAATATTGTGCGGCCTTGGCCTTGGCTTGGTGTTTTCCTGTGGCTTTTCCACAGGCGGCTCGGATATTATCGTCAGGCTGCTGAAGCGGAAATTCCAGTATATTCCCATCGGTGTAATCAATATGGTGTTTGATGCGCTTGTTGCCATACTGACCGCCATTGTCTTCAAGAATATCAATCAGGCGCTGTACTGCGGTATTGCCATATTTGTAACAGGACGGGTACTTGACGCAGTTGTGTACGGCTTTGACTACTCCAAGGTAGCGCTGATTATCACCAAAAAGCATGAGGAAGTAGCTTATCGCTTGGGTAAGGATCTGGGACGGGGCGCTACATTTCTTTATGGCGAAGGCAGCTACCACCACAAAGAAACAAAAGTTGTGTTGACTGCTGTAAAAATGCAGCAAATCGCTGAGATGAAGCAGATCGTTGCGGAAGTGGATCCGGAGGCATTTGTGATCGTTCAGGAAGCCCATCAGGTGTTGGGAGATGGATTTACCAAATACAATAAAGACGCGCTGTAAGGAAAGGAGAGCCAGGATGAAAAAGTTGATAGCTGTACTGATGGCAATCGTGACGCTTGCCATGCTTACGGGATGTGATTCCTGGCTTAAGGGAGACTATTCTTCGGTAAGGCCTCATCAAGAATACTACGAGGAACAGACAAAGGATTCCCTTGAGGCTTCCAATTATACAGATATTAAAAACCTGCTGACAGAGCAGATCGCGGCTGCAAAGGAAAGTTGTATGATCTATGTCAACGGGATCGAGGATGAACAGCTGAGTGTTGTAATGAACAGCGCGATCCGTGTTGTTACGGAGCAGGATCCTATTGCTGCTTATGCTGTGGATGAAATCACCTATGAGATCGGCACCAGTACCGGCAGAACAGCCATTGCTGTGAGCATTTCCTATAACCGCAGCCGCTCGGAAATCCTGCGGATAAAAAGCACAAAGGATATGGATTCTGCATTGGCTGCCGTCGTAAAAGCCCTTGAAGACTGCAGCGCAAGCGTTGTGGTTTTGGTTGAAGACTACATCGACACGGATCTTGTACAAAAGATCCAGGACTATGTGGATGCAAATCCGGATGTGTGTATGGAAATGCCGCAGGTCTCCGCTGCCGTTTATCCGCAGTCCGGCAAGGTGCGTGTGTTGGAGCTGACATTTACCTATCAGACCAGCAGAGATGTGTTGCGTTCCATGCAGTCTTATGTACAGCCTGTGTTCAGTGCGGCATATTTGAATGTCAGCGGCGAGGAAGATGTGCATACAAAGTTCTCCCGCATGTACGCTTTTCTGATGGAGCGAAATGATTGCCAGGTGGAAACTTCCATAACGCCGGCGTACAGCCTGCTGCGCCACGGCGTAGGTGACAGCAAGGCTTTTGCGACGGTGTTTGCAGCGATGTGCGCCGGTGCGGATCTGGAATGCCATGTGATCTCCGGAACACATTCCGGTGAACCCTGGGTCTGGAATCTGATTTGCGAAGACGGTACATACTACCATGTTGACCTGCTGCGTTCTCACGCTGCGGGGTCACTGCAGTTGCTGTCTGACGAAGATATGAACGGCTATGTATGGGACTATTCGGCTTATCCCGCTGCGGAAAAACCCGGACAGCCCACTATTAAGCAGGAAACAGCTGATACGGAAGTGGATACACAGCCTGATGAAACGGTTGAGCCGGAGGAGGTACCGGAAGAAACTTTGCCGGAAGAACCTACAGAGGAAATACTTCCTGCGCCTGGTGAATAAGTTGCGTTATGCAGTGAAAATTTGTCAATAAGGTATTGACAAATCCGGAATATCTGCTATAATACCACTTGTTCCGCGGGTGTAGCTCATCCGGTAGAGCGCCACCTTGCCAAGGTGGAGGTAGCGAGTTCGAGCCCCGCCACCCGCTCCAAAAAATAAAGGTCGCCTTTGGGCGACCTTTATTTTTTGGATTGACGATGGCTCGAATAGTTTAAATGCAATATGCCGGTGGCATATTCCTGCCACCGGTGCAAACACTGGTGGCTACAATAATTTTCTTTCGCATAGCGAAAGAAAATGTAAACGAGCCTCGTCACCTGCTGATCAGCATTATGAAGTTTTTTCGGTTACAAAGGAATCTGCGAAATGATAACAGAAAAATCCTGCGGCGCAGTTGTTTTTACAAAAGACAACGGACAAATAGAATATGTGATTGTTCGATCCAGGCAGGGCTTTTACGGTTTCCCGAAAGGACATGTGGAGGGGAATGAGACTGAAACAGATACAGCTTTGCGTGAGGTCAAAGAAGAAGTTGGTTTGACCGTGAATTTGATCGATGGGTTTAAGGTGGAAGATTCCTATCTGTTTCACTATAACGGGGAAGTGCGCTTCAAAAAGGTTGTGTATTTTTTAGGAGAGTATTCCGGACAGGTTCCTGTAGCGCAGGAGTCGGAACTGAACAGTATTCATTTGCTTACCTTTGAGGACGCAATATCTGTATTTCAGTTTGGTAATCTAAAACACATCCTGACAGAGGTTCATACCTTTCTGACCGCCCGGGAGTAAGCGCTTTCTTCCTGTCAAGAATTTGACAATTCCGTCATAACAGAGTATAATAAACTATTATACCATTTATTATGGAGGCCGATGATCCATGCTGAAAAAGTGGAATGTAACGATCCCCAAGCTTTCCGGTGATAAAGAACGCCGCGCATATATTTATCTGCCGGCTTCTTATAAGAAAGAGAAAGATCGTCGGTATCCCGTTTTATACATGTTCGACGGACACAATGTGTTCCTGGACAGCGATGCAACATATGGCAGATCCTGGCGCCTGGGTAAGTATCTGGATAAAACAAAAACAGATCTGATCGTCGTTGCGGTAGAGTGCAATCATGAAGGGAACAGCCGTCTTGTGGAGTATTCTCCCATGACCTTTGAGAATGCCACTATGGGCAAGATCAAGGGCAAGGGCAATGTCTACATGAACTGGCTTGTAGGTGTGCTGAAGCCCTACATCGACCAGAATTACCGCACCCTGCCGGATCGCATGAATACCATGATCGGCGGCTCGTCCATGGGCGGCCTTATGGCACTGTACGGCGTTGCTGTGTATAATCATGTATTCCAGAGAGCCGTGTGTCTGTCACCCAGTTTGTGGGTGGCACCTGGAAAGGTGCTGGAAATGATCGCCCGTGCCCATATCCGCAGAGATACCTGCATCTACATGGACTACGGCAGTGAGGAGATGTTCAACCATGCAGCCAATGCAGAGGCGCTGATCTCCACATCCCATCTGCTTCTGACAAAGCGTGTCAATCTGGCATTTCGTATTGTGCCCGGAGGAACCCACTCCGAAAGCTCCTGGGAACAGCAGATCCCAATTTTTATGGATTGTCTTGGGTTATAAAAGAGAGGTAAAATAATGCAGATTCAGTATCATAAACACTACAGCAGCCACTTGAACAGAGATATGGAGTTCAAAGTATACGGTCATGGCGGAAAACCCGTATTGTTCATTCCCTGCCAGGCAGGCCGCTTTTATGACTTCGAAAATTTCCGCATGACCGACTACTGGGGCCGGTGGATCGAGGAGGGCCGCTGTACGGTCTATTCCATCGACACTATTGACAATGAAGCCTGGGCGGCACAGGGCGCCGATAACCGCTGGCGTATCGAAAACCATGAGCGCTGGTACAATTATGTTGTGGAAGAAATGGTTCCCACCATTCACAGCATGAGCGGCTGGCAGGGGATCTTGACCTTTGGTTGTTCCATGGGCGCCATGCATGCGGCCAATCTGTTCTTCCGCCGGCCGGATCTGTTTGATTCCGTGTTTGCAATTTCCGGCCTGTACGATTCTCTGGACTTCTTTGGAGACTACATGGACGATCTGGTATATAACAACTGTCCTGTAAATTATATCGCCAATATGCCTGGCGACCATTATTATATCCCCATGTACAACGAACGGAAAATCCTGATCGTTGTGGGTCAGGGTAAGTGGGAAGAGCCGCTGATCGCCAGCACCAGAAGATTGGAAAATGTGCTGCGCAGCAAGGGAATTTCCGCGCAGATCGACTACTGGGGCTATGATGTGGATCACGACTGGCCCTGGTGGTATAAGATGGTCACACATTATGTTCCTCAATTCTTGTATTGAAAGGAGTCAGCGCAATGAAGAATTTTATTTTTATTTCTCCAAATTTTCCCGTTATTTACTGGAAGTTTTGTGCTGAGCTGAAGAACAACGGCCTGCGGGTGTTGGGCATCGGCGATTGTCCTTATGCCGAACTGAAGCAGGAACTGCGTGACAGCCTCCACGAATACTACAAGGTCGGTAATCTGGAAAACTATGACGAAGTATTCAAGGCAGTTGCTTTCTTCACTTATAAGTACGGTAAGATCGATTGGCTGGAATCCAACAATGAATACTGGCTGGAACGCGACGCAAAGCTGCGTACGGAATTCCATATCACTTCCGGTTTTATGGCTGAGGATATGGAAAGTGTCAAGCGAAAGTCTGCCATGAAGGCTTATTACGCAAAGGCTGGTATTCCCACTGCCCGGTATCATCTGGTGGAAGGCTATGAGGATGCTGTAGCTTTTGCCAACAAGGTCGGTTACCCGGTGGTTGTCAAGCCTGACAACGGTGTTGGTGCCAGCAGTACCTTCCGCCTGAAGAGCGATGAAGAGGTACGCAACTTTATCGATACCAAGGATGATGTAATTTACATCATGGAAGAGATGGTCAAGGGTACCGTTTGTACATACGATGCTATTATCGGCGCCCAGGGACAACCCCTGTTTGAGTCCGGAAATGTGACACCGGTTTCTCTGATGGATGTGGTCAACGACAGCGCTGACTGTGCATACTACCTGTATAAAGAGGTGCCCGAGGATGTACGGGATGCCGGATTGCGTACAGTAGCAGCCTTTGGCGTCAAGAGCCGCTTCATTCACTTCGAGTTCTTCCGCCTGAACGAGGACCAGGAGGGCTTGGGAAAGAAGGGTGAGCTGGTTGGACTGGAGGTCAATATGCGTCCTGCCGGCGGCTATACACCGGATATGTACAACTACGGCAACGAAACCGATGTGTACAAGATCTGGGCGGATATGATCGCATTTGATAAGAGCACAAAGCCTCTGGGCACAAAGCGCTATTGTGTCTTTGCTGGCAGACGTGACGGCAAATCCTATAAGATGGACCACGACGCAGTTATGGCGAAGTACGGACATTGTATGAAAATGCAGGACCGTATTCCGGATGCGCTGGCCGGCTGCATGGCAAATGTCATGTATGTGTGTCTTTTCGATACACAGGAGCAGATGCAGGAGTATTATCTGGATCTGTTTGCGCAATAACTGCAAATTACGGCGGGAAGTTTTCTAAACTTCCCGCCGCTTGCATTTTCCCCGACACCCTGCCAGAAAAGGATTGAGACTTGTCAAACGGTTCTTTTGACGAACGGTAAAGCTTACCCCGATTCCCTTGAATCAGCCTAAAAATGCCTTCTATAATGAGTTCACGTCACAAAAGGGGGCAGGGAACGTGGGGAAAAAACTGTTGGGGATCACAGCCGTGCTGGCACTGCTGGGTGCGGTTTGTATAATGTTTGCTTTTGTCATCAGCGCCTTGAAGGATGATGGCATCACTGCGGTATTTGCGGTTGGTCCGCAACCGACACAGCCGCAGGAGACCGATGTATTACATTTTCCTTTTATAGTTGAGGGAACGACACTGATCGCAAACTCCCTTGCCATGTATGAGGGAGATATGATCGAGAATGAAACAGAACGATTTCTTGTAGATGCCGCTGCTCTTGAAGTGTATAATTTCGGGACTGAGGAGATAGAGCTTGCTGAGGTCAAACTGAAATTCGACCAAGATGAACTGGTATTTTTCGGCACCAATATTCCTGCGGGCGGAAGAGTTCTGATCATTGAACAAAGCGGAAAAGGGTGGACGCAGGAGCCTTGCGGTGCGTGTTACGGATGGGTGCAGTACACTGAGGAGCCCCCGCTGCCCGATGGCGTGCTTCTGCTGCAGGATGTGGATATGGGAACCGTGGCGGTTACAAATACAACCGAAAAAACGCTGAACGACATATGGTTGTTTTATAAACACTACCTCTATGAAGACGCACTCTACCTGGGAGGCATCACCTATATTGAGGTGATCCCCTGGATCAGGCCTGGTCAGACGCTGCAGATCAAACCGGAATACTATGCCAGCGGATACAGTAAATTTATCAAAGCGAAACAAGTGCAATAAAAACAGGCGTGCTGCTAAGCACGCCTGTTTTGACTTATATAGGCTTTGTATCCGCGGTAATGGGACAGTCATAACCGTCTGCTACCGCGATCTCAAATTCCGCTCTTGCTTTTTGGAGAAGGTTCGGCTTCTCCATCAGATCGGCAGCAGTACCGGCCAGCACTTTGGCAGCAAAAAGCATGCCCTTGTGCGCGATGGCAGTCTTGCCTGCGGAAACGACCTGCCAGGAGTGTCCGGGAATACCCACAGGCCAGGTGACCGCAGTGAATTGTGCGGTGGGTGTCAGCCAGCTGACATCACCCACATCGGTAGAGCCGGGGTTGAGGTCATTGCTGGGGGCGTAAGGCGCGATTTCTGTATTCAGCACCTTTCCGTCGCAGGCTGTATAGGTGGCTTTCAGCTTTTCTGCAAAGGCATAATCCGACTCAGAATATTCCGGCAGCGGCATGATGCAGAGGTTTTCGTACAGAACTCTCTCAATAACAGAATTGGAGACTGTGTTGGAGGTGCCGTCGATCTGGCGGCTGGAAACGGTGGTATCTGTCATCATCGCAGCACCCCGGGCGATCTTATCAACCCGCGCCAGTAGCGCCTTTGCGCTGCGGACATTTTTACCCCGTACCATATACAGAAGCTTGGCAACGGGCTGAACCACATTGGGGGATATACCGCCGGCATTGGTAAATGCGTAATGCACGCTGCAATCCTTCGGCATATGCTCCCGCAGGAACTGAACACCAATGTTCATCAGCTCCGCCGCATCCAGCGCGGAACGGCCGCGCTCCGGATCGCCGGCCGCATGGGAGGCGATGCCTTCAAAGGTGTATTCCACCTGCACACTGGCGGCGTTGGAGCCGGTGGTCACGGCGTTGACATCGTCGGGATGCCAGCACAGAGCGGCATCCAGATTTCGGAACATACCGTCTCTTGCCATGAATGTCTTGCCCGCACAGCCTTCTTCTCCGGGACAACCATAGAAAACCACCGTGCCGTGCAGCAGGCCTGCCTGGATCTGTTCCTTAATGGCGATAGCGGCACTCAGAGCGGCCGCTCCCAGGAGATTGTGGCCGCAGCCATGTCCGGAACCACCGGGCTGTTCGGGCGCAGCAGACAACGCAGCGGCTTTCTGGGACAGACCGGACAATGCGTCATATTCACCAAGAATACCGATCACCGGTTTTCCGGAACCATAAGACCCCAGAAAAGCGGTGGGCAGCCCAGCAAGCTGCTCCCGGACCTGAAAGCCGTTTTCCCGCAAGACGCTGATATATGCCTTGGCAGACTGAACTTCCTCCATAGAAAGCTCTGCGTATTTCCAGATCTGATCACTCAAAGCGATGATTTGACTTGCGTTTTTCTCAACACAGGTGTGGATCAGTTTTTTGTCCATATCAAAGCACCTTGGACAGGAAGTCTTTCAGACGGTCACTGCGGGGGTTGTCAAAGATGTTTTCGGGCGTACCTTCTTCCAAAAGCATACCGCCGTCCATAAACAGAACGCGGTTGCCAACTTCCCGGGCGAAGCCCATTTCGTGGGTAACGACCACCATGGTCATGCCTTCAGCAGCAAGTTCCTTCATGACCTCCAGGACTTCACCCACCATTTCAGGGTCCAGGGCAGAGGTAGGCTCGTCAAAGAGCATGACCTCAGGCTCCATCATCAGCGCACGGACGATGGCGAAACGCTGCTTCTGACCGCCGGAGAGCTGAATGGGATAGGCGTCAGCTCGGTCTTCAAGACCCACACGCTTCAAAAGGGCCAGTGCCTTCTCGGTGGCCTCCTGCTTGGAAACCTTCTTGACCTTCATGGGAGCAAGGATCATGTTTTCCATAATGGTCTTATGGGGGAAAAGGTTAAAGTGCTGGAACACCATACCCATTTTTTCCCGGTGCCGGTCAATATTGACCTTGATCACCTTACTGGTTTCGTAATCCTTATATTTCTTCCTGGTGATATCGATACCGTGAAAGATAATGGAGCCATCGGTGGGTGCCTCCAGCAGATTCAAACTCCGCAGGAGGGTACTCTTGCCGGAACCGGAGGGTCCAATGACGACCATGACATCGCCTTTGAAGATGTCTACAGAAACATTGTCCAGAGCGTGCAGGGTACCTTTGTTGTAATATTTTTTCAGATTCTTGACTTGAATCAGCTTATCTCCGGTCACCACGGCTCATCCTCCTTTCAAAGTATGCAATGATCTTGGATGTGGGGAAGGTCAGGCAGAAGTAGACAGCAGCAGCGATGATCAGAGCCTCGCTGATGCGGAAGGTGGCTGACTTGACAGAGTTAACAGCGGACATGATCTCCTGGACACCGATGGTCCAGCAGATTGAGGATTCTTTGATAATGGTAACGAATTCATTTGCGATAGCGGGCAAGATGTTCTTGATAGCCTGAGGCAGAATAATATAACGCATATTCTGACCTTGAGACATACCCAGACTTCTTGCGGCTTCCGTCTGACCAAGTTCAATGGACTGAATGCCGGATCGGATGATCTCACTTAAGTAAGCTGCGGAGTTCAGGGATAATGCGATCACACCGGGAATGAAACGTTCAAAACGAATAAAACCGAACATCTTAAAGGAAGGCAGATCCAGATCGCCCAAAAGCACATAATAGACAATGAACAACTGCACCATCAAAGGAGTAGCACGAAATACTTCCACATAAATGGAGGCAATAAAATTCAGGGGGCGGAAACGGGAAATGCGGCTTCTAATGCTGTCCAGACGGGCGTTGTAGCCCAGAAAACGCAGGGGACAGATGTTGGACATACGCATCAGCGCAAGGATAAGCGCCAGAATAAAACCGAAAATGACAGTAAAGAAGGACAGGGAAACGGTACAGACCATGCCTTCCAAAAACATTTTCCAGTATTTTAAAGCAGCGTCAAAACCGGCTTGTGTAATCAAAGAAATTTCTCCTTTCGAGGAAGTACCCCGGAAGCATCGCTCCCGGGGGAAATCCAGGATTATACAGTTAATGTATTAACCAATGCTGCCGTCAGCATTCAGCAGGCCTTCGTACTTTTCGCCAGTTGCCAGCTCGTTGGCATCAGCGACGAACTTAGCCATGGAACCGTCGTCCAGAGCAGCCTGGATGGCCAGGTTAACAGCAGCCAGCAGAGCGGCGTTGCCTTCCTTAACACCGACAACGGAGCCTTCCTGATCGTAGGGGACTTCGAACAGAACTACCAGGTCAGTGTAGTTCTTTGCGTAGGTCTCAGCAACGACAGTCTCGACAAATGCGCCGTCCAGCTTGTTGTTGATAACTTCAGCGACGATGTCGGTAACCTTAGCCAGCTCAACGATGTCGGCATCGGGAGTGTTCTCCATAGCCAGATCGTACTGGATGGAAGCGGTCTGTGCGCCGATCTGATAGTCAGCGTTGTTGGCATCAGCCAGAGAAGCGAAATTACCGGCGTTAGCCTTGCTGGTCACGAAGGACTGACCGCCTTCATAATAAATGATGGAGAAGTCCATTGCGCCTTCACGGTCGGGATCGGGGGAGTAGCCGGCCATGCCGATGTCAGCATTGCCCATGCCGAGCTCGGTGATGGTGCCGTCGAAGTCCATGGGGATGATCTCCAGCTCCAGGCCGATGTAGTCAGCGATGTACTGACCCAGGGCGATGTCAAAACCGGCCAGAGAGGGGTTGCCGTTTTCGTCCAGAGCGTAGAACTCATAGGGAGCGAAGTCGGGGCTGGTGACCATGGTCAGCTTACCCTCGCTGAGGGTCTCAATCAGGGGCTTCAGCTCGTCGATGGTCATAGCGGAGTAATCAACTTCAGCGTTGTCGGCGGCAGGAGCATCAGCAGCAGGAGCATCAGCTGCAGGAGCATCAGCTGCAGGAGCGTCGGCAGCAGGAGCGTCGGCTGCATTGTCCTTGTTGCCGCAGCCGGCGAACATGCCCAGAACCAAAATCAGGGACAGAATCAAAGCGATCAGTTTTTTCATAATTTTATCCTCTTTTCTTACCGCCGCAAGCGGTTATTGATGATGTGTGTATTATACATCGTATAATATTCATCGTCAATACTGAAAAAAACACAATAATTCCATAAGAAAGGGGTGGAAATGGTGCAAAGTTACTAAAAAAATTCAAAATGCATTTGAATATACACATATACAGTCAATATATACGATATTTGGAATGAATAATATACACGAATTTTATGAAAAATACAATAATATGTAACCTAAATCTATGAAAGCCACAGATCCAGTCCTCTATGTAAACGGTATAATTTTCCGTTTTGTTGGGTTTTAGATAAATTTTCAGTTGTAAAATTGACGGCAGTATTATATAATGTTAAGGTTGTAACGACTTGTTTTCGGGAGGAAAACCTGAATGGAAAATAGAAATGAAGAATTAAAGCGCTATCTGGTACCCGGAAAGCATATTCATCTTGTGGGTATCGGCGGCGTTTCCATGCGTCCTTTGGGACTTGTTTTGAAGGGTATGGGAATGTTGGTTACCGGTTCGGATATGAATGCATCTGTGTCCACCGATGAGTTGATCGCCAAGGGCATTCATGTTTCCATCGGTCATCAGGCTGAGAATATCGTGGGTGCGGACTGCATTATCCGCACTGCCGCGGCACATAATGATAACCCGGAGATTGCTGCTGCCAGACGGATGGGAATTCCTCTGTTTGAACGGGCACAGGCCTGGGGCGTGATCATGCAGGCATACAAAAACGCAGTATGCATTGCCGGTACTCACGGCAAGACCACTACTACATCCATGATGACCCATATTCTGATGGAAACAGAAATGGACCCCACCGTGATGATCGGCGGTTATCTGCCGCTACTGCGGGCAGGTCACCGTGTCGGCAAAGGTGACACCATCGTTTTGGAAAGCTGCGAATACTGCGACTCTTTCCTGAACTTTTTCCCCACACTGGCCGTGGTGCTGAATGTTGAAGCAGACCACCTGGATTATTTTAAGGATCTGGCAGATGTTCAGAAATCCTTCCGCAAATTTGCGGAGCTTTCCTCCGGAGGTGTTCTTTCCAACGGTGATGATCCCCATACGGTGGAAGCAATGCAGGGAGTTGAGCATCTTACTTTTGGCCTGAAGGAGTGCAATCATATCCATCCTGCCAATATGAGTGACGACTGGCGTCATATGGATGTGATCTGTAACGGACAGTGGTATTGCCATGTTGACCTGCAGGTATTGGGCCGTCACAATGCGCTGAATGCCTTGGCAGCTGCCGGTGCGGCATGGATGCTGGGGGTTCCCGGTGAGGCTGTCACCAGGGGCCTGTTTACTTTTGCAGGTGCAGAACGTCGGATGCAGTTTAAAGGCAACATCAACGGTGCCGTGTTGTATGACGACTATGCGCACCATCCCGACGAACTGGCGGCGACCATCGATGCTGTCCGTACCATGGACCACAACCGGATCATTATTGCGTTCCAACCCCACACATACACCCGTACCAAGGCCTTGTTTGATGATTTTGTACGGGAACTGCGCAAGGTGGATGTGGCGGTCGTGGCAGAGATCTACGCAGCCCGGGAGCGGAATACGGTGGGGATTTCCTCCAGAGATCTTGTGAAACAGATCCCCGGATCCGTTTATTGTAAGACCCTGCAGGAGGTCACAGCCTATTTGCGGGAGATTGCGCAGCCCGGAGATGTGATTTTGACCGTCGGTGCTGGTGATATTTTCCGCGCCGGCGAGGCATTACTGAAATAACGATAAGTGAGGCATAATCATGAATAAACTGAATGTCTGCGTCCTGTTCGGCGGTGTCAGTCCGGAGCATGATGTATCTCTGCGTTCTGCTGAATCTGTCCTTAACAATATGGATCCGGAGAAGTATAATATTTTTCCAGTGGGTATTACCAAAAGCGGTGACTGGGTTCTGTTTGGAAGCAGCGAATATGCGCTGCTACCCGGTGGCGCATGGCAGGAGCATCCTGACAACCGTAAGGTGATGATCTCTCCTGTGCGCGGTCAGGGACTGGCAATTTTTGAGGACAATGCTGCCCGATGGCAGAAAATTGATGTGGTTTTCCCCGTCCTCCACGGTGAGAATGGTGAGGACGGCGCTATGCAGGGATTGCTGCAGATGGCGGGTATTCCCTATGTAGGCCCCCATGTGGCGGCCTCTGCTGTGGCGATGGATAAGACCCTCACCAAGCTGGTGGTGGATACAACAGATGTCCTCCAGGCTGCATGGCAGCTTGTGCGCAGTGCAGATCTGCAGAGCCATGTGGAATCAATTTTGGACAGCATCGAGGCGCGTTTTGCCTATCCCGTATTTGTAAAGCCTGCCGGAACCGGATCGTCTGTTGGTGTTTCCAAGGCTGCTGACCGCAACGCTCTGGAAAATGCGCTGCTGCAGGCCGGCAAATTTGACAAGAAGATTCTCGTTGAGGAATTTATCAAAGGTCGGGAAGTGGAAGTCGCGGTTATGGGCAATGAAAACCCCGTGGCTTCCATTTGCGGCGAGATCGATTCCGGCGCGGAATTCTATGATTACGATGCCAAATATGTTACCGATACCTCTGTCGCTTACATTCCTGCCCGTATCCCGGAGAATGTAGCTGAGCAGGTTCGGGAGGCTGCAGTGAAGGTATATATGGCTATCGGCTGTCAGGGCCTCAGCCGTGTGGACTTCTTTGTCACCTATGAAGGCAACCGGATCGTTTTCAATGAGATCAACACATTGCCCGGATTCACATCCATCTCCATGTATCCCAAGCTCTTTGGAGCAAGCGGGATTCCTTACGACAAACTGATCGATGAATTGCTGAAGCTGGCGCTGGAGGCGTAAGATGAAACAGCAAGTGGTACTGTCCATAAGGGGACGGCAGGCTTATCTTGATCAGGAGCCGGAAATTATCGAACTGGTCAGCGAGGGTGTACTTGAGTTTCGTGACAACGGCTGGGATCTGAGCTATGAAGAAAGCGATCTGACCGGGTTGGAGGGTGTGACGACCACATTCCGCATGGAAGGGGACACGGTGACACTCAGACGCACGGGCAACCTGCATTCTGAGATGGTCTTTAAAACAGGATTTACCCATGAGTCCTTGTACCGCTCTGAATTCGGAATGTTGATGATCTGTGTTTGCGCAACGAAAGTTTCCTATGACATTACAGACCATGGCGGCGTTGTTGACTTGGTTTATGCCATTGAGATAGAACACGCAGCTGCGGGGATCATTGAGTATCACCTGGAGATCCAGGCAAAATAATAAAGCAGCGGACAGCAATGCTGTCCGCTGCTTTTTCATTTTATTCACCGCCGGAAGAATCGTCAGCAGGCGGATCCGGTGTAACAGGTGTATCCGTGGAATCATCAGGCGCATCGGTAGGAGCGTCGGTAGGTGCATCCGTCGGGCCGTCGGTAGGCTGCTCGGTGGGTGCTTCTGTAGGTGTTTCGGTTTCCTCGGTAATGATTTTTGCGATTACCTTGTTACGGAAATCATAGGAGGACTTTGCTTCAAAGACACGCTCGATTAGACTGTCATCTGCTTTGCTGTATCTGCAGCGATAGGTATTAACGGAATAGCCGGTATAAGGTGTGGAGATCACATCGCCATCCTTGTAACCGTCCTCGTTGTCTGCGGGCAGCTCCTGGTATTCTGTTGTCCAACCGGTCTTGCTCAGAACCTCGTATTCCATCTTCACATAGTAATCTTTGGTATCGGTACCAACGATGGAGATGGTAACACTGGCGCCGGAGGCGGATGCGTCAATACGGATGGGGTAGTCGGTATTATTGCGGAAACGGAAATGGGGACCGCCCCAGCTTACGGTGGCATCCATACCGGGGTCCATATAGCTGGAAATATACTGGTGGCAGGAGCGGGTTACAATTTCCATGTCAGCCAGCAATGCGCAGTAGTAAATGATAGAGGAGGGCTGGCAGATACCGCCGCCCAAGGTCTTCACAGTCAGACCGCCAACATAGCTGTCTGCGGGCAGATAACCCTTTGCAGAGGTGCGTTCGCCAAGTGTTTCATTATAATCGAACACTTCACCGGGCATGAGCACGGTCCCGTCAATGGCCTTACAGGCGATCTTAAGGTTGGTGTTGCGGTTGTAGCTGCTGACACCGGTGGCTTTATGGGTGGAGAGCACATCTCTGAAGAGCAGGGAGGAGAGATTCTCCTTGGTCTGCTCGGGGGAAACTACCGTAAAGGGGATCTCCAGGTCGGTACCGTACTGGGCGCCTTCCAAAGAGACCTTTGCGCTTTCCAGATCAAAGCCGTAGCCATAAGCGTGGTCGGAAACCTCATAGGTCTCACTGTCCATTTCGGCATTGACGGGTTCGGTGTTGTACTGCTGATGAATGGCATCCAGATCCACGGGATCGGGAGCGGCCAGCTGGCAGTTAAACTCAACAATGAAAGCGTTGCTCTGGTAAGCATCCATGATCTGGGCCAGAAGCTCCTCCTGGCTGTAGGTATAAGCAGGAGTGCCCAGGTGGATCACCAGGGTTTGAAGCTCCAGGGGTGCTTCCTCGGTGGTCAGGTCGGGAGCTTCACCTGTAACTTCCCATGTAGACTGGATCACTTCCCCTGCGGGGGCAAGATTCAAGGCGGCCAGATATGCGCTGATGGCATCGGCATTGATGGTCAGATACTCTGTGGCATCTACAGAGATACCAACGGTGGCAGCTAAAAGCTGGACTTCTTTCTTTTCAGCGTTGGATCCGGTACGACCCAGGTCGTAGGCTGCGTCAACAGCGGCCTCCACATCAAATTTGATTTCTGTTACATCGGGAGACAGCTCAACCTGCTGATCTACAAAATAAACGACCATGGGGTTCTTGGTATAATTATCTACAACAGACAGCCGCAATGCGCTGGCTGCTTCCTCCTTGGTCATGCCGCCAACATCCACACCGGCGACTTTCACATTATCCATGATAATGCCATCTTCCAGATCGGTGGACCCAAGACATCCAACGAGCACAACAGCAGCCAAGACGACGATCAAGACAAGTAAAAAGAGCACAGTGCCGGTCTTTTTCTTATGCTTACCTGCTGCTTTATGGTAAGACCGTTCCAGTTCCAGCTCGTCGTTGCGCTTCTGAAAACGGCCGGAAGATTTCTTTCCCATACAACAAAAACTCCTTTCTATTACATTTTCTTACATATTGTAACATAAAATATCAAAATTGCAAGCCTAATATATAAATCACCGCAGGAAGATTCGGGGAGCCTATGGCAGACATTGATGATACTTCTGCACAAAGACTTTTGCCTGGCGCAGGGAATCCACACCGGCGGAAAGCCGCAGCCGCAGGGTGGGCTGCTTAGCGGTTGCAACAAACTGCACTCTGTTTTTGTAATCGGGCATTGCGCAAAGGGCGCTGACTGCTTCAAAATTCAGATTATTCAGCGTAAACAGCACCTCCGAAGCCTTCTGGCGAATGTCACAGATTCCAACCTTCCGGGCGTTTGCGCGAAGCAAGGCAATCTCCACCAGATTGAGAACACCCTTGGGAGGCTCACCGTACCGGTCAATGATCTCATCCAGAAGATCATCTGCATCTTCCTGGGACCGGATGGCTGCCATACGGCGGTAAAGATCCATTCGTTCCTCTCCACGGGATACATAATCCTTATCCACATTGGCGGTGACATTCAGATCGGCGGTACAATCCGGTTCCTTGGGCTGCTCACCCCGCTGCTCAAGGACAGCTTCATCCAAAAGCTTCAGATACATATCGTAGCCAACACTCATCATGTGACCGGACTGTTCAGCGCCGAGAAGGTTGCCTGCGCCACGGATCTCCAGATCACGCATGGCGATCTTAAAGCCGGAACCGAACTCCGCAAAATCACGGATGGCAGAGAGTCTCTTTTCTGCCACTTCCGTCAGAGACTTGTCGGGCCGATAGGTGAAGTAGGCATAGGCATGCCGTGTGGAACGGCCGACCCGGCCGCGCAGCTGATGCAGCTGGCTCAGACCAAAGCGGTCCGCGTTTTCTATGATCAGAGTATTTACATTGGGAATGTCCAGACCGGTCTCGATAATGGTGGTGCAGACAAGCACCTGGATCTCACCGTCAGCCATGGCGTGCATCACATCACCCAGGGCTTCTTCTCCCATCTTTCCGTGGGCAACAGCCACACTTAAACCGGGGATTCTGCGCTTCAGCGCAGACGCGCACTGGTCGATGGTTTCCACCCGGTTGTGCAGATAGTATACCTGACCGCCCCGTTCCACTTCTCGGCGGATCGCGTCATCCAAAAGGGCCGCATTATGCTCCATAACATAAGTCTGTACGGGATAACGGTCGGCGGGCGGCTCTTCAATGGTGGACATATCCCGGATTCCCGACAGCGCCATATTCAGCGTTCTGGGAATTGGCGTTGCAGACAAAGTCAGAACATCCACGCCTTTGGAGAGCTCCTTCAAACGCTCCTTGTGGCTGACACCGAACCGCTGCTCCTCATCGACAATCAACAGTCCCAGGCCCTTAAATTCAACACTTTTCTGCAACAGCTTATGGGTGCCGATCACCAGATCCACCTGACCCGCCCGGAGATTCTGAAGGATTCGCTTTTGGGCGGTGGGGGTTTGGAAACGGCTGAGCACTTCAATATTCACAGGGAAGCCTCTGAAACGGGTAATGGCTGTCTGGTAATGCTGCTGTGCAAGGACGGTGGTGGGTACCAAAATAGCAACCTGCTTTCCGTCCATGATGGCTTTCATTACGGCCCGCAGAGCCACTTCGGTCTTACCGAAACCAACATCACCGCAAAGCAGCCGGTCCATGGGAACAGGAGCTTCCATATCGGATTTGATCTCCGCGATACAGCGTAGCTGGTCGTCGGTTTCGGGATATATAAAGTTATCCTCAAATTCCCGCTGCCAGGGGGAATCGGCGGCAAAGGCATAGCCGGGTTGCCGCTTCCGGGCGGCGTACAGTTGAATCAGTTCACCAGCCATATCCTTAGCGGCCTTCCGGGCCTTTGCCTTGGTTTTTTGCCATGTATCTGTACCGATCTTGTTCAGACGCACATTGCCGTCTTCACCGCCGCCAATATACTTACTGACCATGTCGAGATGTGTAGCGGGTACAAAAAGGGTATCGCTGCCTTGATAGGCGATCTTTACATAGTCTTTAATGGCACCGTCAACTTTCAGCTGCTCCATGGCCACAAAGCGGCCGATGCCGTAATTTTCGTGAACCACCAGATCACCGGGAGACAGATCCGTAAAGGAATTCAGTTTTTGCCGGTTGGTGGAACCCTTCTTTGCTTTCTTACGGGGCTGACTCTTTGCGATCAGCTGACCCTCAGTTAAAACAGCCAGCTTGATACCCGGGTATTCCATACCGAAGGGAAGAGAACCATCGGACAGTAGGATCTGTCCGGGCTGAGGCAGGATATTTAAGGGAATGCATATAAATGCGGATAACCCCTTGCTGTGGAGCATTTCCTGAAGCAGTTCTGCTCTGCGGTGGCTGCCGCAGAGCACGAGGCTGGAAAACTCCTGCTTTTGGTAATGGGCAAGATCTCCCACAGCTGTGTCAAGACTGCCGCCGTAGCTGGGCAGCTGCTTTGCAGTCATGGGGAGCAGCACCTTAGGCGGATTTTCCTCCGGGTAAGCGGTTCCACCAAAGGCATCCAGATAAAGGACTGTGCGTCCTCTGAGCTGTTGACAGAAATCTTCCCACTGACAGATGTAATCGCAAAGCTCACCCGCAACCAGGCCTGCCTGCAGCAGGCTGTCCAGACGCATACCCATTTCTTCCATTCTGGACCGGGCGGAGCGGTGCAGACTTCCGTGGTCGCACAGTACGATTACAGAATCCTCAGGAATATAATCTGCAGCTGTGGAAAACTCATTATAAATTAGTGCCATATAACGGTCAGAGGCCGGATTAGACACATCATTTTCGTATTTTTCAAGATCCTTCTCCAACGTCTTGATCAGCGCGTCATTGGGATTTTTCCTTCTTCGTTGGCGGGAGATCAAGGTGCGAATGTCGGCGCACAGTCCTTCCAGACCGTTGGGGTGCAGCCTGGGCTGGGTTTCACCTACGGGGAGAATCAGAATACTGTCTATATTCTCGGTACGCCGCTGGGTGACCGGGTCGAAATAACCCATGGTGTCCAGCTCGTCTCCAAAGAACTCACCGCGAATAGGCAGGTCTGCAGCCGGGGAATGGATGTCCAGAATGCCGCCGCGGACAGCAAACTGACCGGGACCCTCAACCATGGCATAGCGGGTATAGCCTGTAGCGGTAAGGCGGGAAATGAGGGCATCCAGAGGATACCGCTGACCGACTTCCAGATGGAAAGCGGAACGCTCCAGCACAGCAGGGGGGATGGTTCGCTGACTCAGGGCCTCCCATGTGAGGATCTGCACCGGGGTTTTACCTTGCCGCAGGTTATACAATTGACGCAGCCGTTTTTGCTCCCAGCCTCTGGAAACAACAGAACTGTCATACAGCGTCAGCTCCCTGCCGGGAAGGATGGGGACGGCATTTCCTGTAAAGGATTTCAGTTCCTCCTGAAGCCGCTTTGCGGCCATATCGTCCTGGCAGATAAGACAAAGGGGTCTGGAGGTATGCTTTTGTACGCCTGCAATCAAATGACTGCGGTTAATCTGGCCGATTCCGGTAACGGCAACAGACCGCCCCTTTTGAACATTCTCAAGCAGGGTAGTGTATTCCGGTATGCTATTCAGTGCCTGAATCAGTTGCTCCATAGAAAAACCTCATAAAAACAGAAATATTTCGCTCCACGCAGGAACGCGGAAAGGGGGAAAATGCCCCCCTTTCCGTGATTATTTGACAATATTCGTTACGGTCTTAAACCGTTAAACCGGTTTGCAGCATCCTGCAGACCACTATCGATAATACATAAAGCTGCGTCACCGGCATTCTCCAGAGCGGGAAGAAGCGCCTTCTCCTCACTGGCGCTGAAGGTGGACAACACCCACTCCGCCAAATCCTGCTCCGGGTGGAGCTTGGCACCAACACCGATCTTCACTCTGGGAAAATCCTGACTGCCCAATTCCTGAATGATGGATTTAATACCGTTGTGACCGCCGGCAGAACCGTCGCCCCGTACACGCAGCCGTCCGGGATCAAGGGATACATCGTCAAAGAGCACGATGATCCGCTGAGGCGGAATGCTGTGGTATGCGCTGAATTGGAGAACAGCGCGGCCGGACAGGTTCATATAAGTTTGCGGTCTTAAAAGAAACAGCTTTTTTCCGTGATAGATTGTCTGACCGTATAATCCCTGAAACTTGCATTTGTTGACTTTACAGCCTAATTTCGCAGCAAGAACATCCAGCGCACGAAAACCGCAGTTATGCCGTGTGCGCTCATATTGCTTGCCGGGATTTCCAAGACCTACGATCAGCCATGCTTCGCTTTTATTACCAAACACGGTATCAGAACAGATCGGCGATGGATGTACCGTAATGGACGTGGGCAATGGCACGTGCAAAGACGGGAGCTACATCCAGCAGTTTGATCTTGTCGCAGGGGCAGTCAGCGGGCAGGGGAATGGTATTATGAACAACAACTTCCTTCAGAGGACTGTTGCTGATACGCTCGAAAGCGGGACCGGAGAAAAGACCGTGGGTTGCGCAAGCATAAACCTCTTTTGCACCGCCGATATCCACCAGAGCGTGAGCGGCATTACACAGGGAGCCTGCGGTATCGATCATATCATCGAAGAGGATACAGGTCTTATCCTTTACATCGCCGATGACGTTCATAACTTCACACACATTGGCCTTGGGACGGCGCTTATCAACGATGGCCAGACCCATATGCACCTTTGCGGCGAAGGCGCGGGCACGGGTAACAGAACCCACATCGGGAGAAACGACAACAAACTCATCGTGATTGAATTGATCCTCGGGGAATTTCTCTATGAAGTAGTCAACAAAGGTGGGGTTGCCCAGCAGATGGTCCACGGGAATATCAAAGAAGCCCTGGATCTGGCTGGCATGGAGGTCCATGGTCAGAATGCGGTCCGCACCGGCAGCGGTCAGCATGTTGGCAACCAGCTTTGCGGAAATGGGATCGCGGCTCTTTGCCTTGCGATCCTGACGGGCGTAGCCGAAGTAGGGCATAACAGCTGTGATACGGCCTGCAGAAGCACGGCGGCAGGCATCGATCATGATCAGCATTTCCATCAGGTTGTCATTGACAGGCTTACAGGTAGACTGGACCAGGAAGACATCACAGTTACGGACAGTTTCGGTCAGGGATACAGATACTTCGCCGTCAGCAAAGGACTTCACAGAGCCTTGGCAGATAGAAACACCAAGCTCCTTGCAAATAGTTTCAGCGAATGCAGGGTTGGAGTTGCCACAGAATACTTTAATATTCTCTCCGTACGCAATCATCTAAGGATACCTCGCTTTTTTCTATTATTGCTCACAATCCATTGTAAGCCATTGTAATGTCATTATAGCATTATTTTCCAAGAAAAAGCAACACCGAACTGTTATAAATAGTACCAAAAAAAAGAGCTTTTTTATCAGTCGATTTGACAATCCTGTAAATGGTCACAATTGAAAGATTCCTTTTAAAATTATGCTTGTGAAAGAATGGTGGCTATGGTATAATATAGAGTACGAAATTTATAGGATGGGGCGTAATTATGAACGATTTGATCCAAATTCAGGGAGCAAGAGAAAACAACCTGAAAAATATAGACATTTCCATTCCCCGAGATAAGCTGGTGGTCTTTACAGGTCTGTCCGGTTCCGGAAAATCCAGCCTGGCCTTTGACACGATCTATGCTGAAGGCCAGCGCCGTTATGTGGAGAGTTTAAGTTCCTACGCCCGGCAGTTTCTGGGTCAGATGGACAAGCCGGATGTGGACTCCATTGACGGCCTGTCTCCTGCCATCTCCATTGACCAGAAGACGACCTCCAAGAATCCCCGCTCTACCGTTGGAACTGTCACGGAGATCTATGATTACCTGCGCTTACTGTGGGCGAGAGTGGGCATTCCCCATTGTCCTAAATGCGGCAGGGAGATCAGCAGACAGACCATCGACCAGATCGTGGACAGAATCGAAAGTCTGGGTGAGGGAACGCGCTTTATCGTACTCTCACCCATTATCCGCGGCAAAAAGGGTGAACACATCAAAGTGTTTGAAGATGCCCGCAAGGCTGGCTTTACCCGTGTCCGGGTGGATGGGATTTTGTTTGATTTGAACGAGCAGATCGGCTGTGAGAAGAATAAAAAACATACCATCGAGCTGGTGGTTGACCGTCTGGTGATCCGGGAAGGACAGCGTCGCCGTTTGACCGATTCCATTGAAACGGCCTGTACTCATTCCGGGGGACTTGTGACTATCCAATTGCCGGACAGCAATAAAGAACTGATCTTTTCTCAGAACTATGCCTGTGAAGATTGCGGAATCAGCCTCTCAGAACTGGAGCCACGAATGTTCTCCTTCAACAATCCTGCCGGTGCGTGTCCCGACTGCACGGGCTTGGGATTCCGTCTTGTGGCAGATGAGGATCTGGTGATCCCCGACAAAAATAAATCCATTTTTGAAGGTGCGATCCAGGCTTCCGGATGGAGCAATGCCCGTACAGACTCCATTTTCCGGATGTATTTTGAGGCACTGGCGCAAAAATATCATTTTTCGTTAACAGTCCCTGTTAAAGAGCTTTCCCGGGAAGTTATGGATATTATTCTTTACGGAACCAAGGGTGAGAAGCTGCGGATGACCTATAACCGCGGTAACGGCATGGGTGTTTTGGAACAGCCCTTTGAAGGCATTCTGAACAACATAAGCCGCCGTTTCCGGGAAACGCAATCCGATGCAGCCCGCAAGGAGTTGGAGGAGTGCATGTCTACAGCACCCTGTCCCCGCTGTCATGGTGACCGTCTTTCCGAGATCGCCCGGGCTGTAACGGTCGGCGGTATTGGCATTATGGATTTCTGCCGTATGAGTATCGACCGGGAACTGGAATTTATGGAAAATCTGAAGCTGGATGGGAATATGGCCATCGTTGCGGAGCAGATCGTTCGGGAGATCAAGTCCCGGTTGCAGTTTTTGATGGATGTGGGACTGCAGTACCTGACGCTGTCCCGGGCTGCGGCGACTTTATCCGGCGGTGAGAGCCAGCGGATCCGGCTTGCTACGCAGATCGGTTCTTCTCTGATGGGTGTGCTGTATATTTTGGATGAACCTTCCATCGGGCTGCATCAGCGGGATAACGATAAGCTGCTGCAAACCTTGAAGCGTCTGCGGGATATTGGCAATACGCTGATCGTTGTGGAGCATGATGAAGACACCATGCGTGCCGCTGACTATATTGTGGATGTAGGTCCCGGCGCGGGAAGTCACGGCGGTGAAGTTGTTGCCACTGGCAGCCTTGAGGATATTATTGCCGAACCCAAATCCATTACAGGCCAGTATTTATCCGGAATCAAAAGGATACCTGTCCCGTCTGCCCGTCGCAAGGGTAACGGACAGACCTTGCAGGTTCAGGGTGCTACGGAAAATAATCTGAAAAATGTGGATGTTTCCATTCCTTTGGGAACGCTGAGCTGCGTCACCGGTGTCTCGGGCTCCGGTAAATCCAGCCTTGTGGGTGAGGTTCTGAATAAGACCCTTTTTGGAAAGCTGAATCATGCCCGTACCCGTCCAGGTGCCTGTAAATGTATTTGCGGCATGGAGCACCTGGACAAGGTGATCGATATTGACCAAAGTCCCATCGGCAGAACGCCCCGTTCCAACCCGGCTACTTACACCGGCTTGTTTAACGATATTCGTGAACTGTTTGCTGCTACCAACGATGCGAAGATGCGGGGCTACGGCCCTGGAAGATTCTCCTTTAATGTGAAAGGCGGACGGTGCGAAGCTTGTAACGGAGACGGTCTTGTAAAGATCGAGATGCACTTTTTAGCGGATGTCTATGTGCCTTGCGAGGTCTGCCGCGGTCAGCGGTATAACCGTGAGACCCTTGAAGTGCATTATAAGGGCAAAAATATCTCTCAGGTGTTGGATATGACAGCGGAGGAAGCAGTAACTTTCTTTGAGAACCTGCCGAAAATCAGCCGCAAGGCGCAGACTTTGGTGGATGTAGGCTTGGGTTATATTAAGCTGGGTCAGTCCAGTACCACCCTCTCCGGTGGCGAGGCGCAGCGTGTAAAGCTGGCAACAGAGCTGGCCAGAGTCTCCACCGGCAGAACGATCTATATTCTGGATGAGCCTACCACCGGGCTGCATGCGGCAGATGTCCATAAGCTGATAGATGTACTGCAACAGCTGGTGGATGCCGGAAACACCGTCCTGGTGATCGAGCATAATCTGGATGTGATAAAGACAGCTGACTACATTATTGACCTGGGGCCGGAAGGCGGAGACCGGGGCGGATATGTGGTTGCCACCGGTACTCCGGAGGAAGTCGCGGCTGTGGAGGAAAGCTTCACAGGTCAGTATCTGAAGCATGTTTTATAAAAAGAACCCCGGCCTGTTTAGGGCCGGGGGAGAATTCAAATATCTTTATATACGCTTCCGGGAAGAACATCACTCAGCTCCAACAAGCCGTGGTCCCGGCCGCCGGCATAGTCGTTAACAGGGATCCTTACAGGTGAGCGCAAGGTGCTGCCGTTGCTTTCCGTGATGGTAAGCGTTACGGTGATCCTGGTTCCACCACTGCAAGGCTGATCAATCAGCACCGTACCCTTGTGGGCCAGAGCGGTGGCACAGACAAGCCCCAGGCCAAGACCAACACCGTGGCGACTGTCTTCAATACCCGGGGTACGCAAATAGCGGGCATATATGCTGCTGAGTGTTTCCGGTACGATACCGTCGCCCTCATCCTGTACTGTAAAGTACAGCATGTTGCCGTTGACGGTCAGCCGGGCGTCCACTGTACTTCCTTTGGGAGAGTATTTAGCAGCGTTGGAGATCAGATTATAAACAGATCGCTCAATCATTTCCCGGTTTGCGACACCCACAATGTAGTGGGGTAATGCGGTGTAGTTTAACCGGATGTCTGCACTTTCCAGGAGAACGGCTGCTTTTTCCAGAGTCTCAGAAAATACGCCTGTAAGTTCAATAGTTTCCATTGAAACATTGTTCTCACGATACCGGGGAAAATCCGACATGTTGGCAATGATGCGGTGAAGCTGATATAATTCATGCTGAACCGACTGAAGTTCCGGATGGGTTTCGGAGGCGGAAAACAGACTGTGCAGCGGTGCACGCAGTTGTTGTGCGGCAACAGCCAGAGCCTGATCGGCTGCGATGCTCTCTTCCAAGCAGAACAGATGCTGGTCGTTTGCTACAGTAACAGTTGCACCGCAGGAACCTCCTTCCAACTGAAGGGACAGACACAGACTGCCGCGATGAAAGCTTTGATACGCGGAAGCGTCTGTGATTAGATAGTTGATTACCGGTGTGTCCGGGGTAATCAGCCTTTGTTGTGCAGCGCGGTTAACTTGAGTAATAATGCCGTCACGCACCAAAAATGCGGGACAGCTCAACATATCCAGCAGGGGATTGCGGTTGTTTGACTGATCCATGATCTTCCTCCTCAGGGCATATCATGTGCGATTTTACAAAAATCTTTCCTCTGAAAATTAGACAGCATTTGCACATTGCTATTGTAGCGAATATTTGGTAAAATAGCAAGTGAAATCCACAAAAGGGGTGAAAATATGTCTGCACGGGACAATATCCATGTTGGCCACCGTGAACGGCTTAAAGAACGATACCTTTTAGAGGGGCTGGATAATTTCAATGAGATCAATGCGCTGGAGCTGCTGCTCTTTTACAGCATACCACGTAAGGATACCAATCCGCTGGCACACCGTTTGCTGGCACACTTCGGCAGCCTGGTTGATGTTTTGAGCGCATCGGCAGAGGAACTGATGCAGGTCGACGGCGTGACAAAGCATACGGCTGTCTTTTTGTCACTGCTTTCAGATATGAATCGGTATTATTCCGTGAGGCAGGCAGTTAAGACAACTTCACTTAAAACCACAGAGGACTGCTGCAAGTATTTGATCCCGTTCTTTCGTGGAAGAAAAAACGAAACAGTATTTTTGCTGTGCTTGGATGCAAAATGTAAAGTGCTCTGCTGCAAGAATATGGGTGAGGGCAGTGTGAATTCAGCCAATATCTCCATACGGAAGATCGTTGAAACTGCGCTCAACGCCAATGCGAGTTCTGTGATTTTAGCCCATAACCATCCCAGCGGAGTGGCGATCCCATCTCCCGAGGATATTCAGACTACAAAGCAGGTAGCACAGGCGCTAAAAATGGTGGAAATCATTCTTGCCGACCATATTGTGGTGGCAGATGATGATGCCGTTTCCGTTACCCAGTCCGAACAAAACTGTTGCGGCTATATGGTGGGGAAAAAGTATGATATTAATTATATGCGTTGATGATCAATGGGGGATACTGTTTAACAGACGGCGCCAGAGCAAGGACAGCGCTTTACGGGCAGATATACTGGAACTGACACGGGGGAGCAGACTTTGGATGAATACATATTCTGCTGCCCAGTTTGCGGAGACCTGCGATTTTTCTGTCGCCGAGGATTTCCTTGAAAAAGCTGCTCCGGAGGACTACTGCTTTGTTGAAAATGCAGATATAGTACCTTATGCCGGGCGCGTTGCGGGTGTGATTCTCTATCGTTGGAACAGAGCTTATCCGTCTGATGTAAAGTTTCCGGTGGCGCTTTTCGAAGACCGATGGAAGCTGGAGAGCACGGTAGAGTTTGCAGGTTCTTCTCACGATCTTATTACCCGGGAGGTGTATACGCTGTGAAATATGTAAGCTACAAAGGGAAAAAGATGCCGGTCTTCGTTGTTGTCATCCTGATCATCGCGGCATTGCTTTCCTGGTATCTTACAAAAAATGAGACACCTTCGGTTGCCTACAGTGAATCGGTGCAAAATGTACCTGCCTTTTCCGGGGAACCCTATGTGATCATCAATGATAACAAGCCGGAATTCAAGCAGATCAAAATGACCACCGACTCCTACGAGTATTATTCACCGCTGGATTCTCTGGGTCGCTGCGGTTATACCATCGCTTGCATTGGCTATGATCTGATGCCCACAGAGGAGCGGGAAAGCATCAGCAGCGTGAAGCCTACAGGCTGGGTGCAGCGGGAGTACGACGGCGTTGACGGCAAGAGCTTGTACAACCGTTGTCATTTGATCGGCTTCCAGCTAACCGGAGAGAATGCCAATGAGCGCAATCTCATTACCGGCACGCGTTACTGTAATGTTGACGGTATGCTGCCTTTCGAAAACCTGGTGGCGGACTACATAAAAGAGACCCGCAACCATGTTCTGTACCGGGTCACACCGATCTTTGATGGCAGTAATCTTGTGGCACGGGGCATACAGATGGAAGCGTTGTCCGTGGAGGATGAGGGTGACGGTATCTGTTTCAATATCTATGTTTACAACTGTCAGCCCGGAATAACTATTGACTATGCTACCGGAGAAAACTGGGAAAGCGACAGTGGGCAGAAAGAAACTGAAGCGGTCAGCTCACAGCTTGGAGCGACGACAAGCTATGTTTTGAATACCAACTCTATGAAATTTCATACAGAGGACTGCAGTCAGGGCCAAGGTATTAAGGACAGCAACCGGAAAACCTATATAGGGGACCGTGAGTCGCTGATTGAGCAAGGCTACACGCCCAGCGGATGCTGCAACCCGTAATGCAGAATTGGGGGAATAAATATGAAAAAGTTTCTCATCGTAGTGGATATGCAGAAGGATTTTGTGGACGGCGCCCTTGGCACAAAGGAAGCGATTTCCATTGTTCCCAATGTGGTGAGCAAGATCCGTGCTTTTGACGGCAGAATTTTCGCCACCCTTGATACGCATTATGAAAATTATATGGATACGGCAGAGGGTAAAAATCTTCCCGTACCCCATTGCATCCGGGAAACGGATGGCTGGCAGCTGGATAAGGCTGTGGCGGCTGCACTGGAAGCGAAGGGGTATACCCCTGTTGAAAAGAGCACCTTCGGCAGCGTAGATCTGCCGCTGATTCTTAAGGATGCAGTCGGGAAAGAGAAATTTTCTGTTGAATTGGTGGGCCTCTGCACGGATATTTGTGTGGTTTCCAATGCGCTGCTGCTGAAGGCCTATTTCCCTGAAGCAGAGATCAGGGTGGACAGCAGCTGCTGTGCCGGTGTCACCCCTACTGCCCATGGAGCGGCTCTGGAGACCATGCGCAGCTGCCAGATCATTGTACAGTAAGAGAGGGTGCAGGCATGAAACTGGAACCGATCATTGTATCATTGCTGGATACAGACTTATACAAGTTCAATATGAATCAGGTGATCTTCCACAAGCACACCAATCTCAGTGGTGAATATTATTTCAAATGCCGCAATAAGAATGTGGTTTTCACGCCACAGATGCTGGAGGAGATCAATGCCCAGCTCGATCATCTTTGCAGCCTGCGGTTCCGTAAGGATGAGCTTGAGTACCTGCGCAACATCCGTTATATAAAAAATGACTATGTGGAGTTTTTGCGGCTGTGGCATCCCATGCGTGACTATGTAACAACGGGTCTCAGCGATACGGGAGAGCTGTCTGTCGTGGTGAAAGGCCCACTATTTTCCGCAATGCAGTTTGAGATCTATCTGCTGGAGATCATAAACGAAGTCTACTTCCGTATGAACTTCCGGTATGAGCAGTTGCGGGAGTCCGCACAGCACCGGCTGGATGAGAAGATCAAGGCGTTCAATGACGGCACCTATACATTTAAATTTGCTGAATTTGGCTGCCGCAGGCGGCTTTCCAGAGAATGGGAAGATGTGGTTCTACGCAGACTGACTACGGAAACCAACAACTGCATAGGTACCTCCAATGTTTATTTCGCCAAGAAATACGATCTGATCCCGGTGGGCACCTATGCCCATGAGTTTGTGCAGATGTATCAGGGCATTGATTCCATTCCTCTTGCGTATACCAACCATTACGCCATGCGTGACTGGTACAATGAGTACGAGGGCGACAACGGTACAGCCCTTACGGATACTCTGACAACGGATCTTTTCCTGCTGGACTTCAACCGTTCCATGGTCAACAACTATTCCGGTGTACGCCATGACAGCGGCGACCCGTATGTGTGGGGCGAAAAAATCATTGCACACTACAAGCAGTACGGTGTGGATCCCAAGACCAAGCAGCTGTTGTTCAGCGATGGCCTGAATTTTGATAGAGCACAAGCACTCTACGATTACTTTAAGGACAAGACCAAGGTATCCTTTGGCATTGGCACTTTCTGTTCCAATGATACAGAAGAGGAAGCGCTGAATATTGTGATCAAACTTCAGTATGTCAACGGCAGACCGGTGGCAAAGCTGTCAGACTGCGTTGGCAAAGCAATGTGCCAGGATGCGGAATATCTGGAGTATTTGAAGCGCTCCGTGGAATTCAGACTCCACCGCCAGAGCGAGGCGGAGATCCACGGCTGCATTAACAGATGATAAAGTAGGTTTTTCAATGGATCATTTTCAGTTAAAAGCACCCTTTAAGCCCACCGGTGACCAACCGGAGGCGATCGAAGCGCTGGTACGGGGCGTAAATCTTGGCCTGCGGGAACAGACCCTAATGGGCGTGACCGGCTCCGGCAAGACCTATACCATGGCTTCGGTAATTGAAAAACTGAATAGACCCACCCTGGTGTTGGCGCACAATAAGACCCTGGCGGCACAGCTGTGCTCTGAGTTCCGTGAATTTTTCCCAGACAACGCTGTGGAGTATTTCATATCCTATTATGATTACTACCAGCCGGAAGCCTACATTGCCCATACAGATACCTATATCGAAAAGGACTCTGCCATCAACGAGGAGATTGACAGACTGCGCCACAGCGCTACTTCCGCGTTGTTTGAGCGGCGGGATGTGATTGTTGTCTCCTCGGTCAGCTGCCTGTACGGCCTGGGTGACCCCATTGATTACAAAAGCATGGTCATCTCTCTTCGGGTAGGGCAGGAGCGGCCTCTGGACGATATTCTCAGAAAGCTGACGGAAATCCGCTATGAGCGCAACGACATGGACTTTTCCAGAAATAAATTCCGTGTGCGTGGCGATACCCTGGAAGTATATCCGGCTTACTGGGCCGGCCGTGCCATCCGTGTAGAGTTCTTCGGCGATGAAATCGACAGAATCTCTGAGATCAATGCGGTTTCGGGCGTGGTGGAGCGGTATATCGATCATGTTGCGATCTATCCTGCCAGCCATTATGTGGCATCCCGGGAAAAAATGGAACGGGCTATGATGGAGATCCGCAGAGAGTGCGATGCCCAGGTGGAATGGTTCCGTTCACAGGACAAGCTGCTGGAGGCGCAGCGGATCTCACAACGCACCGCCTATGATCTGGAGATGTTGACAGAGATCGGTTTCTGTACCGGCATTGAAAACTATTCCCGTGTGATTCAGGGCAGAGCGCCCGGTACACCGCCTACGACGCTTCTGGATTATTTCCCGGATGATTTTCTTCTGTTTGTGGATGAAAGCCATGTAACACTGCCCCAGTGCCGTGCTATGTATGCCGGTGACAGAAGCCGCAAGGATTCTCTGGTGAATTACGGCTTCCGTTTGCCGTCGGCTTACGATAACCGCCCGTTGAACTTTCAGGAATTTGAATCCAAGCTGAATCAGGTCATCTATGTTTCAGCGACACCGGCGGAATACGAGCAAACCCGTTCCGGACAGACGGTGGAGCAGATCATCCGTTCTACAGGTCTTTTAGACCCTGTGGTGGAGGTAAGACCCATTGAAGGGCAGATAGATGACCTGATAGGGGAGATCAACACAAGAACGGCCAAAAACGAAAGAGTGTTGGTCACGACCCTTACCAAGAAGATGGCGGAGGATCTTACCGTTTATCTGCAGAAGGCAGGCATCAAGGTTCGCTACATGCATTCGGACATCGGTGCCATGGAGCGCATGGAGATCATCCGTGACCTGCGCATGGCAAAATTTGATGTACTTGTGGGCATTAATCTTTTGCGTGAGGGACTTGATCTTCCGGAAGTCAGCCTTGTGGCAATACTGGATGCGGATAAGGAAGGCTTCCTCCGTTCTGAAACCAGTCTGATCCAGACCATCGGCCGTGCCGCGAGAAATGCTGGCGGCGTGGTCATCATGTATGCCGATAATATCACGGCATCCATGACGGCGGCGATTCGGGAAACGGAACGCCGGCGCGAAATTCAGGACGATTACAACAGAGCGCACGGCATTGTACCCAAAACGATCGTAAAATCGATCCGTGATTTGATCGAGATCTCGTCGCCTACGGCTGAACGGAAGGGACGCACCGGCGTCAAGATGACAAAGGTTGAGAAGGAAAGAGAGATTGCCCGTCTTGAGAAGCAAATGAAAGAAGCTGCCCGTATGATGGAATACGAATATGCAGCGATCCTCCGTGATCAGATCATTGAACTGCGTGGCGCAAAATAAAACATCCGGGAGCATCGCTCCCGGATGTTTTGTACTATTTATCAGCCTCTTGCCTCTTTGTCAAGAACAGCATCTGCATCAAACAGATAAGTAAACCATTCCTCGTTATTATTCAGCGCTGAACCGCTGACCAGGATCCGGCCCTGGCGGATGTAGTCATCCACCACGATTGCCCAGGGTTCTCCGTCGTTACAGAAGCCCAGATAGTAATCAAAACCTGCGTCCTGGAGAACGGCGTGCTTGTCACCCATATAGATAAGACCTTCGGTAATGTCAGACTTCTGTGCAAAGACGATAGTGTCCACTTCACCGATGATGGGGGTAACTTCCGCAGCCCACAGATCCAGATCGTTCCGAATGTATTCCGAAGACTTGTTGCCGTAAGCGGAATTGCTGTATGTGTAATAGGCCAGCTCATAGCCGCTGTCGATCAGCGCCTGTGCCATTGCCTTTGCACCTGCAACTTCCTGCTGGTATACTTCTTCGCCGTAGAACTCTCTGTGCTCGGCGCTGGTACGGTAGCCGAACAGACCTTCATGACCGGTCAGTGCAATAACGGCCTTTGCGCCCTTATAGGAGAAATCGGGATGCTCTGCCACGAAATCTTCCAGAATCGGGATCAGATCGTAATTGCCGGTAAGGGTTTGACCGTTGCCGTCCACATATTCGCAGGCGATACCGCCGTCACTGTCCAGAACCAGACGGCTTGCGTAACCGGAACCGTCCTTGTCCGGATAACCGTCATCGTCACCATCGGTAAGGTACAGGTCGTAGTTGACATTTGTCTGAGTGAGGATAATCGGGATCTTTCCGGCAGGCAGACGCAGATCCTTGGTAGTAAAGATCTCGTCACCGTTGTCGTTGATTACAGTGGTGGTAAAGTCAGAGGGATTGATCAGAATGTAGCCATTGGCATACAGCTGCTCCAGAATATTGGAGAACTCCACCGTTGTGATGTAATTCTTCCGGATGGAATTGCCGTACTCATCGTCGCCAAACGCACGGACAGAATCCACCACCAGCATCTGGAAGGAGAGATTGGTAATGATTCCGGGGTCGTTCCAGGTCACAAGGGCGGCATCTGCGGCAACATATTCTTCGCGCTTCTGAACCAGCTCGGGATAGTCAGCTATATCACCGGAGAAACCGTCAATCAAGGCGATGGCTTCGGGATAATTGTACTCAACAACCAGAGCTTCCGCTTTGGCCAGAATATCCTGATATTCCTGATGGAGTCTTGCGGCTTCCTCAGAGGCTGCAATGGATGCCTCTTTGGCGATCTGCTTACGCTGTACGGCCCGGGTAATGGAGCCGGCAATAATAACGATAATAAGAACTGCGGCCACGCCCAGAATGATCAGCGGAAGATACCGCTCCTTAAAAATTTGAATGGGGGAGGGCTTCCTGCGTCTTTGAGGAGCCGGACGGTTAGGGACGTTGTTCTGATTTTCCATTCCTTACGCCACCTTTCTAAGGATTTTTATATATTATATCCGTATTCGACATAAAATGCAAGATGAAAGCAAACAATCTTTATGACAGAATTACTTGCAATCCGGTTTTCTTTGGAGTATGATACATTCATCATATGTACAACAGGCAGGGGAGCGCTATATGGAAAAAATTACGAGCTTTACCATCGATCATATTCGTCTACAGCCCGGTTTATATGTGTCCAGGCTGGATAAAATCGGTGCGGAAACAGTCACTACGTTTGATTTGCGATTGACAAGCCCCAATGAAGAACCGGTTATGAATACTGCCGAAATGCACACCATGGAGCATCTTGCGGCGACTTACCTGCGGAATCACCCTGTGTGGAAGGAAAAAGTGATCTATTTTGGCCCCATGGGCTGTCGCACCGGATTTTATCTGCTGCTCGCAGGGGAATACACCTCCCGGGATGTGCTGCCACTTGTGACGGATTGCTTCCGGTTCATTGGTGATTTTTCCGGAGAGATCCCCGGCGCCAGCGCAAAAGACTGCGGAAATTATCTGGATATGAATCTGCCCATGGCGAATTTCTGGGGCAGAAAATACGCACAGCTTTTGGAGAATATTGATGATACCCGCCTTGTATATCCTAAGTGAGGAGTTAAAAATGAAGAAAATTGGAATTATCGGTGCGATGACCGTGGAAGTTGATACGCTGAAGGAACAAATGAAAAACTGTTCCGTTTCCCAACGGGCAGGAATGGAATTCTGTGAGGGTGCGCTGGACGGCTGTGGGGTCGTCGTTGTGCAGTGCGGTGTCGGCAAAGTGAATGCAGCATTGTGCGTTCAGATTCTGTGCGACTGCTTCGGTGTGACGCACATCGTTAATACGGGTGTCGCCGGCTCACTTTGCGCGGAGCTGGACATTGGTGACCTTGTGATCAGCAGTGACGCTATGTACCACGACTTTACCTGCAATAAGCTTGGTTATCCCATTGGACAGGTGCCGGGCTTGTCTGTTCGCAGCTTTCCCGCAGATAAGGCTCTGATACAGTGCGCTTATACAGCAACCCAGCAAATTCATCCCGGACATGCTCGTATTGGCCGCGTGGCCAGCGGTGATCAGTTTATTGCCGAGAAGAATCAGAAGGCGCAGATCATTGCAGATACAAATGCGCTTTGCACGGAAATGGAGGGTGCTGCCATCGCCCACGCCGCATGGAGAAATCAAACACCTTTTGTGGTGATCCGTGCCATTTCTGATAAGGCAGACGACAGTTCTGAAATGGATTATCCCACCTTTGAGGTAATTGCCGCCCATCGCTGTGCTGCAGTAACACAATTATTGGCTAAAATGCTAAATGAATAATTATTCACCCCGGCGCATAGCGCCGGGGTGTTTTTTTACGACAGCAGCAGACGGTCATGAACCACATCACTGCCGCTGGCCTGGTTGAACAGATTCAGCAGTTGCTCGACGGTAAGGTTTTTCTTTTCTTCGCCGGATACATCTACTACGATGCGTCCCTCATGCATCATGATCAGCCGGTTACCGTGGGAAATGGCATCCTTCATGTTATGCGTGATCATCAGGGTAGTCAGCTGATTCTTCCGAACGATTTGGTCTGTCAGTTCCAGAACTTTAGCAGCGGTTTTGGGGTCAAGAGCTGCGGTATGCTCGTCCAACAGAAGAAGCTTGGGTCGCTTCAGTGTGGCCATGAGCAGCGTAACAGCCTGGCGCTGACCGCCGGAGAGTAAACCAACCTTTTCCGACAGTCGATCCTCAAGACCCAGCTCAAGGGTTGCCAACAGTTCTTTGTACTTGGCGCGTTCTGCTTTTGTAACGCCCCATCTGAGCTTGCGTTTGATGCCACGGCGAGCCGCGATAGACAGGTTCTCAGCGATCTCCATGTCGGGAGCGGTACCCATCATGGGATCCTGAAATACTCTTCCGAGAAAGGCTGCCCGCTTATACTCTGGCATATGGGTAACATCCACGCCATCAATTTCCACAGTACCATAGTCTGGCTTCCACACACCGGCGATGGCATTGAGCAGGGTGGATTTACCTGCGCCGTTGCCGCCGATAACGGTGACAAAATCACCGCTTTTCAGTTCCAGATTCAGCCCGCACAGCGCGGTCTTTGCATTGACGGTGCCGGGGTTGAAGGTTTTTTGCAGATTTGTCACTTTAAGCACAGTTTTCACCGTCCTTTCCGGCATACAGGGATTTTCGCTTGGTGAAATACTCGCTCTTTAAATAAGGCACTGCCAGGAAGATGGCTACGATAATAGCTGAGAGCATCTTCAGATAATCCGTCTTCAGACCCAACAGAATGACAAAGTTATATACGATGTAGTAAACGATACCGCCGCCTACAACACCAATAAGACTGACCACAAAATTGGGCTTGATCTTCAGAGATACCGACAGACCGATGAAAATTGCTGCCAGTCCAATAACGATGGCGCCGCGGCCGTCATTGATATTTGCAGAGCCCTTGTACTGGGCAAGCATAGCGCCTGCCAGGGCAACGATGCCGTTGGCAATGGCCAGACCCAGAACTTTGTTAAACTTGACATTTACACCCTGTGCGCGGCTCATGTGCGGATTGTCGCCGGTGGACTTCAGTGTCAGACCAAATTCGGTGTAGAAGAACAGCCACAGACCGATGATCACAACGGCCACAACAAAGACCATAGCCAGAATGGACCGGGGGTTGTTGCTCATATGCACGATCAGATTATTGGCGCGGGGATCGATGGCTGCAAGAGATTTTCCACCCAGAATACTTAAGTTCACGGAATAAAGCATCAGCTGGGTCAGAATGCCTGCCAAAATAGAGGGGATACCAAGCGCAGTATGCAGCAGGCCTGTCACGGTGCCGGCCAAGGCACCGGCAATGAAGGCGATGAGCACACTTACCCATACGGGAACACCGGCAGTGATGAGCATAGCGCAGGTACAGGCACCTGTACAGATGGAACCGTCAACCGTCAGGTCGGCCATATCCAGAATTTTGTAGGAGATGTAGACGCCCATGCCCATCAATCCCCATATAAGGCCCTCGGCAATAGCGCCGGGCAACGCATATAAAAACGCCATATTTACCTCAATTAATTTTAATTAGTTTGCGGGAACGGTGATACCCAGCTGTGCACACAGCTCTTCGTTATAAGAACGGGCGGGGGTAATGGTCATGATCTCAATGTCGGAAACAGCTTTGCCGTTGAGCAGGATGTCCGCAGCCATCTTGCCGGTCTGAGCGCCCAACTCATAGTAGTCGATGGCAAGGGAAGCGTAGCAGACAGCGCCGCCGTAGCTGGTGTATACGGGAACATTCTGCTCGGTGCAGATGGTGCCAACAACGGCATCGTTCTGTGCCACGGTGTTGTCAGAGGGAACATAGACAGCCTTGACCTTGCTTGCCATGGAAGTGACCAGAGCCTGCAGCTCGGTGGTCTCAGAGAAGGTGTAAGCTTCCACAACGATGCCCGCAGCCTCGAACAGAGCCTTAACGGCATTATACTGGATCACAGAGTTAGACTCGTTGGTGCAGTACAGAACGCCAACCACATCGCCTTCCACCAGACCCAGGGTGTCGATCATCATCTGTGCCTGCTCGTCAAAGGGAACAGCGTCAGAAGTGCCGGAAACATTGGCGGGAATATTGCTTGCGAAAGTGTCGGCATAGTCGGTAACGGAAGTGCCCAGAACAGGAATGCTATCGGTGGCATTGGCGGCTGCCAGCAGAGCGGGCGTTGCGTTAGCCATGATCAGATCCACCTTTTTGGAGACCAGAGAGTTAACAACGGTGGTGCAGAGGTTGGCATCACCTGCGACCTGGGTGTCAAATTCAACGCTCTTGCCTGCAGCTTCCATAGCTTCGGTCAAAGCGTCGATAAAGCCCTGGGTCGCCTGGTCAAGGGACGGATGCTCCATCAGCTGGCAGATACCAACGGTATAGTCTGCCTTGTTGCAGCCTGCAAAGCCACAGCACACGCTCAAAAGCATTGCAACAGTCAGGATGATAGAAATTGTCTTTTTCATGGTTTTTTCCTCCATATCTCATTTTCTTGCCTTTTTTGGTAAAAATAAAACGTCCCTGCATAATACAGGGACGTAAAATACGTGTTACCACTCTGCTTCGCATAGCCTTCGCAGGATATGCCTCATTGACTTCGCAGCCCGTAAGAGCCTGAAAAGTCTCAGCGATGTAACGGTCGCACCCGTTGTGCCTACTGCTGTTTCAGCACACTGCTCGCAGAATGAACTTCACCGGGATATTACTGTTGCCTCGCACC
>JAZUMW010000120.1:0-102414 GCA_045603825.1 Faecousia sp. | reverse complement strand
AAAGGGGGAATATATTTTTTGTTTTTTCTTCCTTTTTCTTAGTTATGGTCTTCTTTTACAGCACCGGTCCGGTAAGCGGCAAGGAGCATTTTCAAATCGTCAACTCTGGCTTGCAATTCCAGTCCCTGATCGGTCTGGGATACCTTGATCCTGTTTTGCATTTTCTCAAAAATGATGGATTCGTTTGCTATATCGTGATTATCATGGATCGCTTTTCTGCGTCCTTCAAAGGGTTCGTGCGATACGATCCTGAGGCTTCTGGAATTAAAGATCAGCGTGTAACCTGCAATTCCGGAGGTAGGCTGATAAGCTTTACAGAAACCGCCGTCGATCACGATCAGCTTGCCGCCGCCCTTAACGGGGCTTTCTCCCTTTTTCGCTTTAACAGGCACATGACCATTAATAATATGACAGTGTTCACCAGTGAGACCAAACTCTTCAAGGAGCATTTGGCAGATGGCGCTATCGTTGTAGAAGGTATAATATACATTCTTGGGCTCAAGCCAGCTGGATTCATCCTGAATAAAGCGGCGTTCAAATGTAGTCATGCGGTCACGACCAAAGATGGGGCTGTTGCGTCCTGCCCACAGCCACCACATGAAATCAAGGCCGAATTTTCGTTCAGGAGTGCCGCGTTTATCGTAATAGGATTTTCTTGCGGTGCTTTCGGCATAATCAAGGAACTCTTTACCGCTGCGTGCTTTTCCGCCCAGAGTGAAAGTGAGCAGCTTTTGGTCTTCTGTCATGGGAATGCACCCGTGATACAGAAGATTTCCGTTGTGTACCTTGTAGAGACCGCCCTTGGAGAAGAGGAAGCGCACATGCTTCTGGAGCTTTTCGCTATGGCGGAAGGAATCGGTAAGCTGGTCGATGACTTGACTTTCCTCTGCAGTCAGTTCATAGGGGTTGTTTTTGTTCACGGTAGGGAAGTCACAGTCTTCCATTTGGTAGACTTTTTCGTCGATAGTGACAGTTTTATTGTCGTAATTGATCTTATCCAGCAAAAGCCGGTCATTCATTCCGTACTCGGGATACTGTAAGATCTTCTGACCTTCCAGCTTGAAGAGAATGATCGTAATGGCCTTGTACATCCGTGCGGACAGCAATTTGTCCTTTTCAGAATAATGCTGTGCATCGGCTCCTGTCAGCTTTACGGTAAAACAGCTCAAATCGGAATCCTTGTAAACCTCGTTGGCAAAAATAGAAAGGGGACGCAAGGAGATACCGTATCCGGTTTCGATCACATCCAGGTTGTTATAGTGGATGGAATTGGAAAGCACAGTGGCCACCAGCGTTCTGGAGCCGGAAGCTGCACCCATCCAGAGAATGTCGTGGTTGCCCCACTGAATATCCACACTGTGGCTTTCCATCAAATGATCCATGACGATGTCTGCTCGGGGCCCTCGGTCAAAGATATCGCCAACAATGTGCAGATGATCAACAGTGAGCTGCTTGATGCACTGACAGATCGCCTCGATGACCTCTCCGGCCTGTCCAATGGAGATGATGGAATCGATAATGTTTTTATAGTAATTGCGCTTGTTTTCTTCTTCAGGACGGGTGTGCAGCAATTCATCAATGATCTGAACGAAGTCCTCGGGCATGGCGGCTCTGACCTTGTTGCGTGTATACTTGACAGAGACCCAACGGCACAGCTGCACCAACCTGTTTAGTGTGATCCTGTACCAGTCATCCAGATCCGCATTGGTATCCGCCACAAGAGCAAGTTTGGCGGAGGGATAGTAGATCAGTGTTGCCAGATCATCCAGCTCCTGCTTGGAAATCGTGTCTCCGAACAGCTCTGTAAGCTTTTCCTTTACTTCACCAGAGCAGGAGTTGAGGATATGAAGAAATGCTTCATATTCACCGTGAATGTCGGAAAGAAAATGCTCAGTACCTTTTGGCAGATTCAGTATTCCCTGAAGCTTGACGATTTCTGTGCCTGCGGCCTGCACAGTGGGATATTCCTTGGCAAGCAGCTGTAAATAATGGAGCTCCTGGGGTGAATAAGCGTGTTTATCTTCCATGGTCATCGCTCCTTTCAGTAGTTTTATATAGTATATCAAATTATTTTCCCGTGAGCAAGTAAGCGATAAATTTTTATGAAAATTTCAGGCAAAATATTATGAAAAAAATCAGATTTATTTTGAAAAAATACTTGATTTCCTAAAATAACCATGCTATAATACATCGGTCTGAAAACAAGGTGAGTCCTCTGCGGGGCCGGGAACCATATCGCCGGAGCATCCGCCGCATGAACGCCTAACATATAAGGAGGACAAAGATATGGATTTGGTAAAGGCTCTGTCTAGCCAGTACATGAAGGAAGAGCTGCCCGAAATGGGGGTTGGCGATACTGTTCGTGTGCATGTGCGGATCAAGGAAGGCGCTCGCGAGCGTATCCAGGTGTTTGAAGGCACCATCATTGCTCGTAAGCATGGCGGTATCGGTGAGACCATCACTGTTCGCCGCATCAGCTATGGTGTTGGCTGTGAAAAGGTATTTCCTGTTCATTCCCCCAATGTTGCTAAGGTTGAGACCGTCCGTAAGGGTAAGGTTCGCCGTGCAAAGCTGTATTACCTGCGTGAGCGTTTCGGCAAGGCGGCAAAGGTCAAGGAACGCGTTTAATTCAAAATTCAATAAAAAAAGAGGGGAGACCCTCTTTTTTTATTGCCCAAAATCGTTTATAATAATTAACATGTAGTAAGAAAATTGTTTCTGTGATGCGGAGGCGCACTGTATGGACAAGGATAGATTAAACAATGATGAATTGACTGGCGCACAGACAGAGAAGAGCAACGATAAAAGCGGTGTCCTGCTGTATTTGCATGACCTTGTTTGCCTGCTTTCCGGTATTGTTTTGGTGCTACTGCTGCTGTTTCGCATTGTGGTTGTCTCAGGCCCCTCCATGAACAATACTTTGATACATGGAGATTATCTGTTGCTTTTGAATAATGTGTTCTATACCCAACCGGAATACGGCGATATTATCGTTGCTTCCAAGGATGACTTTAAAGAGGGCGAACCGATTATTAAGCGGGTGATTGCTACCGAAGGCCAGACGGTGGATATTGATTTTGATGCGGGAATCGTCTATGTGGATGGCATCGCGTTGGACGAGCCTTATACTTTGACACCTACCAATCAGTCAGAGGGCATGTCGTTCCCTTTGGTTGTGGATGAAGGTTGTATTTTTGTTCTGGGTGATAACCGTAATATTTCCAAGGACAGCCGTCATCCGGAAATCGGACTGATTGACACAAGACAGGTTTTGGGAAAAGCAATTTTTCTGATCTTCCCAGGTGAGGATCAGGTTCTTGAACAGCGTGATTTTGAGAGAATTGGAGCGTTATCATAATGGATGATCGCATGAATATTCAGTGGTATCCCGGTCACATGACTAAAACCCGGCGTCAGATCGAATCAGATCTGAAGCTTGTGGATGCGGTGTGTGAGATTGTGGATGCCAGAATTCCCATCTCCAGCCGTAATCCTGATATTGATTCCATTTGCGGCAATAAGCCCAGGATTATCGTATTGAACAGAATGGACCTTGCCGACCCTAACGCAACAAAGCGCTGGATCGCGTATTTTCGGGAAAAGGGCATGGCAGCGGTTGCCGCTGACTGCAAGCATAGAAAAGGTATTTCTGATTTTCAACCTGCGGTTCGATCCGTTTTGAAGGAGAAGCTGGAACGAGACGCAGCAAAGGGTATGAACAAGCCCATGCGTGTCATGGTGGTTGGCATTCCCAACGTGGGCAAGTCCACACTGATCAACCAAATCTCCGGCCGCAAGGGCGCGAAGGCAGAGAATCGCCCGGGTGTTACCCGTGGTAAGCAGTGGGTCACAGTGGACAGCAGCCTGTTATTGCTGGATACACCCGGTATTTTGTGGCCGAAATTTGAAGATCCCAATGTGGGCATGAAGCTTGCGTATACCGGTGCGGTAAAGGAAAATGTCATTGATGTTGAGGAGCTGGCCTACTACTTGATGGAGCTTCTGTGGAAGCATTATCCCAATACGCTGCGTGAGCGCTACAAGGTAGATATGCCGCAGGATACGCCCGGCTACATGCTCCTGGAGGAGGCCGGCAGAAAGCGCGGATTCCTCCTGTCACGGGGAGAGATTCATACGGAAAGAATGGCTAAGGTGCTTCTGGATGAATACCGTTCTGGTAAGCTCGGTCTATTCACCCTGGAACTTCCGGAGGATATTGTATGAGCGAGAAAAATATGTTGGAGATTGAGGAGAAATACCTGTCTGAAGGCTATAAGCTGATCTGCGGTGTTGACGAAGCAGGAAGAGGTCCGCTGGCCGGTCCGGTGTATGCTGCCGCAGTGATCCTTCCAATGCATGCACAGATTGATGGCTTGGACGACAGCAAGAAACTCTCCGATAAAAAGCGCCGGGAATTATTCCCGGTGATTAAAGAACAGGCGATCGCTTACGGTATCGCCTTTGCTGATCACTCTGAGATCGATGAAATGAATATTTTGCAGGCTACATATCTTGCCATGGAGCGCGCTGTTGCACAACTGAATATTAAGCCTGATATTTTACTGATCGATGGTAACCGGGCAAAAGATTTCGGGATCCCGGCACAGACGGTTGTGCATGGAGACAGCCTGTCCGCCAGTATTGCGGCCGCTTCGGTTCTTGCTAAGGTAACCAGAGATGATTATATGCTTCAGATGGCGGAGGAATATCCAGGCTATGGATTTGAGATCCACAAAGGTTACGGTACCAAGTTACACTATGTAGCCCTTCATGAACAAGGGCACTGTCCCATCCACCGCATGAGCTTTTTGAAGAAATTCTATGGGGAAAAATAACCTTGCAGGCGCCTGGGGAGAGGCTCTGGCAGCTGCATATTTAAAAAAGAAACGCTATAAGCTGATTGCAACGAATTTCCACAGCCGGTTTGGTGAGATCGATCTGATTGCATCTGACCGGAAGTATTTGGTTTTTGTAGAAGTTAAGCTGCGCAGGTCAGACAAGTTTGCCCGGGCAGCCGCGTTTGTGGATCAGAACAAGCAGGAACGGCTGCGCACTACGGCAGAGCTGTACTTATCGCAGAGTCCGACGAAACTACAGCCGCGATTTGATGTGATCGAAATTTATGCACCTGAGGGCGTAGAAACAAAAGAGCCGCAAATTTATCATTTGGAGGATGCCTTTTAATGAAATTTCCGGTATTTGACCTGCACTGTGACACGGCGTTTGCCATAATAAATGAAGCCTTCAACAGTTCTGCACCGCTGCGCAAAAATGTGTATCATATCGATCTGGAGCGGGCGGGAAAGCTGCCCGGTTATGCACAGTGCTTTGCGTGCTTTACATCTGACAGCCAGACTCTTCCTTTAAAAATAGCCCCCGAGTCTGTTTTTACCCGCGAGCTTACCGCCATACTCGGGGAAATACGAAAAAATTACGATTTAATTGCACAGGCCTTTAGTGCCGAGGACATTGAAAGAAACCTTAAAGACGGGAAAATGTCCGGTATTCTGACATTGGAAGGAACCGCGGGGATTGCTTATAACCCGGACTTACTTAAGGATTTGTATTCTTACGGCTTTCGTATCACATCTCTTGGCTGGAACGAAAAAAATCCTTTGGCAGGCTCCCATGTTACCGGCGGCGGTTTGACGGCGCTGGGCAGAAGATATGTGCATCAAGCGCAGCACCTGGGTATGATCGTGGATGTGAGTCACATCGGTGACGAGGCGTTTTGGGACATTATGAATATAACCGCAGCGCCTGTAATCGCATCTCATTCCAACAGCCGTGCAGTTTGGAATGTCAGCCGAAATCTGACGGATGAAATGTTCACCGCGATCTGCAAATCCGGCGGTGTCGCAGGTATTAATATGTGTGCAGAGTTTCTTGGTGAAGAGCCGACTTTGGACACAGTCTGCGATCATATTATCCATTTTATGGAGCTTGATTCTGAAGGCACCCATATCGCACTGGGTTGCGATCTTGACGGGTGCGAGCATCTGCCGGCAGGCTTCTCCGGTGTTGAAGATTACCCGAAACTTGCTGAGTGTCTGCTCAGACGCAATCTGAGTGAATCGGTCGTTTATAACATTTTCTGGAATAATGCTATGGGAGTGATGAAGCGTTGCTGTATGTAAGCACAAGAGACCGGACAAATTCTTATACTGCTTACCGGGCGCTCCATGAAGAGCGTGCGCCGGACGGAGGTCTGTTTGTCCCGTTCCGCATTCCGGTTTACTCAAAAGCAGAGATTCTGGCGCTGAAGGAGAAAAGTTTTGGAGAAACGGTTGCCCAGGTATTGAATCTGTTTTTCTCAACAGGCTTGACCGGATGGGATGTTGATTTCGCTGTCGGCAGGACACCTTTTCGCGTTAAATTAATGAATCATCGGTTGGTTGTCGGTGAGCTTTGGCATAATCTTGAATCAGACTACGCTTACTTAGAGCGCTGCTTGTATAATAAGCTATGCGGAGCTGTGGGAAAACAGCCTACAGATTGGGCGAAAATCGCTGTGCGTATAGCGGTTTTATTCGGTTTGTGCGGCGCATGTTCCCGTGAGGGTATCCATGAGCTGGATATCGCGGTAACTGTTGGAGATTTCAGCATTCCTATGGCCGCATGGTACGCCCGCGAAATGGGTCTGTCCCTTGGAACGGTCATCTGTGGCTGCAATGAAAACGGCGCAGTTTGGGAACTGATCAATCATGGGGATTTGAATACAGGCACGGCAGTCATCCATACGGATCTGCCGGAGCTTGATCATGCCTGCCCCAAATCCGTCGAGCGCCTAATATACCACAGTTTGGGAACCAATGCGTCTTTGCGGTTTGCCGATACCTGCGCACGGGGTGGTATTTATGCCGTTGACGACGAAGCACAGCAAAAACTTAGCAATGGATTTTTTGCCGCTGTAGTCAGTAACAGACGCGCGCAATCCGTTATTGCAAATATCTACAGATCCAGTCACTATTTTATTGACGGTTATGCCGCAACTGCCTATGGCAGCTTGCAGGACTACCGTTCCAGCACCGGTGAAAGCCGTAGCACGCTGCTTTTAGCCGATGCAAGCCCGCTGCTTTCTGCGGATAAGCTGTCCGGAATCCTTCATATTTCACCTGAAGAATTGAGGAAGAATCTATAAGGAGAGAATCATGGCTCTGTACGCAATTGGTGATCTGCATCTGTGTTTGGGTGCGGCAAAGCCTATGGATATATTTGGCGGTACCTGGACCGGGTATATGGATAAACTGAAGCAGGGGATTTCTGCTATCCGCCCGGAGGATACAACGGTACTGCTGGGTGACCTGTCCTGGACATTGGATCTTCAAGATGCCAGGGAGGATTTTGCGTGGATCAATGAGATCCCAGGCAGAAAGATCATTTTAAAGGGGAACCATGATTATTGGTGGAGCACAGCAACCAAGTTTTATAAATTCTGTGAAACGCACGGATTTTCCCAGCAGTACATTTTGAATAACAATCATTATGAGTACAACGGCTTTGCGATTTGCGGCACACGGGGATGGTTTTTCGAAGAAGATAAGGATGGAGCGCATGACGAAAAGGTATTTCGCAGAGAATTGCTCCGTTTAGAAGCTTCCCTGCAATCTGCCGGAGCATTGCCTAAGATCGTTTTTCTGCATTATCCACCCAGATATAAAGGCTATGAGTGCCCGGAGATACTGGGCCTGCTGAAAAAGTATAATGTGCACAGATGCATCTTTGGCCACCTTCACGGCGCAAGCCACGCCCTCGCTCTGGAGGGGTTATGGGATGGGATCGATTATAAGCTTGTTTCTGCGGACAAGCTGGATTTCAAGCCCTATTTGGTGATGGCATAAAAATTTTAAGAAAAGTGTGGACAATTCCTGCTTTATCTGCTAAAATATTTCGGATGCAAAATAAGAATAAAGAAAGACCGGTAAAAAGCGGTCTGTTTTTTGGGAGGAAAACAACCATGAATGTTAAGAGCATTGAAAGAAACGGCAACAAGACTACCATCGTTGTCGAGATCGACAAGGAACTGATGGAGTCCGGCGTACAGAAGGCTTACATGAAGGCTCGCAAGAGCATCATGATCCCCGGCTTCCGTAAGGGCAAGGCTCCCCGGAAGATGATCGAAGCCATGTACGGTGCTCATGTTTTCTATGAAGATGGCCTGGAGGAGATTTTCCCCGAGGTTTATGAGTACGCTGTTGTTGGCCAGGGTGTTAAGGCTATCGGCCGTCCCAGCCTGGAAGATATGCAGATCAGCGACGAGAACATCGTTACCCTGACCCTATCCACCGAGGTTTACCCCGAAGTGACTCTGGGCGACTACAAGGACCTGGAAGTTGAGAAGGCAGAGGCTGTTGTTTCCGATGAGCAGGTACAGGCTGAACTGGACCGTATGGCTCAGAATGTTGCTTCTACCGAGACTGTGGACCGTGCTGCCGAAATGGGTGACACCGCCAACATCGACTTTGAAGGCTTTGATAATGGCATTCCATTCAACGGTGGCAAGGGCGACAACTTTGATCTGAAGCTGGGCTCCGGTTCCTTCGTTCCCGGTTTTGAGGAGCAGGTTGTCGGTATGGCAGCAGGCGAGGAGAAGGACATCGACATCACTTTCCCCAAAGACTACCATGCAGAACTGGCTGGCAAGCCCGTGGTTTTCCATGTTAAGGTCAACAAGGTCACCGTTACCAATGTACCCGCTCAGGATGATGAGTTCGCCAAGGACGTTTCTGAGTTTGATACTCTGGACGAGCTGAAGGCTGACATCCGTGCAAAGGCACTGGAGAACGCACAGAAGCAGATCGACTCTGCTTTTGAGCAGGCTTGTGTTGAGAAGGCTGCTGAGAACATCACTGTTGATATGCCCAACGCACTGGTGGAGGCCGAGCTGGACAACCAGATGGAGCGTTTTGGCTACCAGCTGCAGATGAGCGGCTACTCCATGGAGCAGTATGCAAAGATGATGGGCGGCGATCTGTCCACCATGCGCAATGCATTCCGCCCCGCTGCTGAGAAGCAGGCAAAGATCAATGTCACTCTGGCAAAGATCGCTGAGGTTGAGGGTGTTTCCGTTTCTGAGGAAGACATAGCTGCCGAGTATGAAGCAATAGCTAAGCAGTATGAGCTGGAAGTGGAGAAGATCAAGGGCATGGTTCCCGCTGACGAGATCAAGTCCAGCCTGGAGACCCGCAAAGCTGTTAAGGTGATCGTTGATTCCGCTGTTGCTGTTGCCCCCAAGTCTAACGAGGCTGCATCCGAGGAATAACACGCCTCTCAAATGGTTAGAATGTTTCAAACCCTGAAAGGAGACATAACCATGAGTTTAGTACCCTATGTTGTTGAGCAGACCAGCCGCGGCGAGCGGAGCTATGATATTTTCTCCCGTCTGCTGAACGACCGTATTATTTTCCTGTCCGAAGAAGTCAATGATACCACTGCCAGCCTGATCGTTGCTCAGATGCTGTATCTGGAAGCTCAGGATCCGGACAAGGATATTCAGTTTTATATCAACAGTCCCGGCGGCAGTGTAACTGCCGGTATGGCGATCTACGATACCATGAAGTACATCAAGTGCGATGTGGCAACGATTTGTGTTGGTATGGCCGCTTCCATGGGTGCGTTTCTGCTGGCAGCAGGCACAAAAGGTAAGCGCATGGCCCTTCCCAACGCTGAAATTATGATCCACCAGCCTTCTGCAGGTACCCAGGGTCAGATTACAGATATGGCAATCCACATGAAGCGTCTGGAAACCATCAAAGCACGCATGAATCGTATTTTGGCGGAGAACACCGGCAAGAGTGTTGAGGAAGTTACCTTGGCCTGTGAGCGTGATAACTTTATGACCTCTGCTGAAGCCCTAGAATTCGGCTTGATCGACCGTGTTCTTGAGCGCCATTAATTTTCCTGAAAGGCGGTAATTTGTTCATGTCTAAGACAGATGAACAGATCATTTGCTGTTCCTTCTGCGGAAAAGGGGAGGCACAAACCCGCTTGATCGCAGGTCCCGGTGTCTATATCTGTAGCGAATGTGTTGAAGCATGTTGTGATCTGCTGCGGGACAATGAACAAAATGATTATATGCCAGAGCATTTGCCCACTCCTATGGAGATGAAGGCATATATGGACGGATATATCATCGGCCAGGAGGATGCCAAGATCGCTCTTGCTGTTGCCGTTTACAATCATTATAAGCGTATCTATCTGTCCACAAACAGCGATGTGGAGCTTCAGAAGAGCAACATTCTGTTGATTGGCCCTACCGGTTCCGGCAAGACCCTCTTTGCACAAACCCTGGCCAAGATCCTGGATGTTCCCTTTGCTATTGCCGATGCGACCACGCTGACAGAAGCAGGCTATGTGGGTGACGATGTGGAGAATATCCTCGTGCGTCTGCTCCAGGCAGCCGACTTTGATGTGGAGCGGGCAGAGCATGGTATTATTTACGTTGATGAGATGGATAAGATCGCCCGCAAGAGCGAGAACGCTTCTATTACCCGGGATGTTTCCGGTGAAGGTGTGCAGCAGGCGCTTCTGAAGATTTTGGAAGGCACCGTTGCCAATGTGCCTCCCCAGGGCGGCAGAAAGCATCCCCATCAGGAAATGATCCAGTTGGATACCACCAATATTCTGTTCATTTGCGGCGGTGCGTTTGACGGTCTGGATAAGATCATTGAAGCACGGACAGACCGCTCGGCCATTGGCTTTGATGCGCCTGTTGAGAGCAAAAAGAACAGGGATGTGGGTAAGATTCTTGCCCAGGTACAGCCTGACGACCTTTTGAAATTCGGCATTATTCCGGAGCTGGTTGGCCGCATGCCTGTGATCACCTGCCTGCAGGATCTGAAGAAGGAAGATTTGATCCGTATTCTCGTTGAGCCCAAAAACGCCCTGGTTAAGCAGTATACAGCCTTGCTTGCCATGGACAATGTGGAACTGGAGATTGAAAATGGGGCGTTGGAGGCCATTGCTGAGAAGGCGGTTGCCCGTCAGATCGGCGCCCGCGGACTTCGTGCAGTGATGGAAGGCATTATGCTGAAGATCATGTTTGCCATTCCCTCTGATCTTACGATCCGCAAGGTGGTTGTTACTGCATCCAGCGTTAACGGTGGTGAACCCACAATACTGCGGGATAAGGCAAATCCCCGGCCTGCATTGGGTGCATAATATTCATTCATATACAGAGGGGGTAGTTTTCTACCCCCTTTTGCAATTTTCTCAGGAAGGAGAACACCATGACTGAACACTTTATATCCGGTAAAATGCCGGTGTTGGCTCTTCGTGGTATCGCTATTTTTCCGGAGCAGACTGTCCACTTTGATGTAGGCCGTGTGAAATCTGCCCTGGCGCTGGAATCTGCGATGAAATCCGATCAGACACTGCTGCTGGTTCCCCAGAAGGACATTATGGTGGACGATCCGGGTCTGGCAGATTTGTATCCTGTGGGTACGATCGTAAAGATCAAGCAGATTCTGAAGTCTCAGGGCGAGAACATCCGCGTTCTTGTAAGCGGACTTTGCCGCGGTAAAATCACGGAAATGGTACAGACTGAGCCTTATCTGGCCGGTATGGTGGAAACGGTTCCGGAGACTGCCGCAACAGAGAATTTGAGGACTCGTGCCCTTCGCCGTGAAGCCAATGCGCTGTACGGCTCTTATCTGGAGCTGATCGAACGGCCTGCTCAGGCTGTTCAGCTGCGTCTGATCACCTCTGACAGCTGTGGCTTTATTGCTGACAGCATCGCGCAGACCTCCGGCATTGACTATCCGGAGAAGGCAAAACTCCTGTGCCAGCTGAATCCTGTGCGCCGTCTGGAAATGGTTTTGCAGATGCTCCGCCAGGAGATCCAGATGCTGCAAATCGAGTCTGACATTCAGGAAAAGACCCGTGCCAATATCGATCAGGAACAGAGAGACTATTATCTGCGTGAGCAGATGAAGGCGATCCGTGAGGAACTGGGCGAGGCAGATGAGTATTCCGAGTTTGCGGAATATGAGAAAAATATTCTGCTCCTTAATCTGGATATGGACTCTGAGCAGAAACTTCTGAAAGATCTGCAGCGGCTGAAGAAACAGCACTTTGGTTCTGCTGAAGCCTCTGTCCTGCGGAATTATCTGGATACGGTTCTGGAGCTTCCCTGGAATAAGACAACCAAGGAACGGATCGATGTTGAAGCTGCACGCCGCATTCTGAACAAAGACCATTTTGGCCTGGAAAAAGTGAAGGAACGGATTCTGGAATCTATTGCAGTACGCCAGATGGCACCTGAAATGCCGCCGCAGATTCTCTGTCTGGTGGGTCCTCCCGGCGTTGGTAAAACCTCTGTTGCTTATTCCACTGCCCGCTGCCTTAACAGAAAGATGGCGCGCATTGCCCTGGGAGGTGTTCACGATGAAGCAGATATTCGGGGTCACCGCAAGACCTATGTGGGCGCGATGCCCGGCAGAATCCTCACAGCCCTGATCCAGGCCGGCTCATCCAATCCGGTGCTGCTTCTGGATGAAGTGGACAAGATGGGCTCTGACTACCGTGGAGACCCCAGTGCTGCGCTTTTGGAGGTGCTGGACGGCGAACAGAATAAAACTTACCGTGATCATTTCCTTGAAATTCCTTATGATCTCAGTAATGTCATGTTTATCACAACCGCCAATACTCTGGATACTGTTCCCAGACCTCTGCTGGACCGTATGGAGATCATTGAGCTTGGATCGTATACCGATGAAGAAAAGCTGATGATTACTAAGAATCATCTTCTTCCCAAGCAGCTGTCCAAGCATGGTTTGAAAAAGAGCCAGCTGCGCATATCGGATGATGCGATCCGTGAGATCATCCGCTGCTATACACGAGAATCCGGTGTCCGTAACCTGGAGCGTTGTATTGCTGAGATATGCAGAAAGGTGGATATGCGGATCCTGTCTGCCGATGTTAAGCGGATTCAGATCACGGGAGGAAATATTGAGGAATTCCTGGGCGTACGGAAGTATCTTCCGGACCGCATACCCGGTATGGATCAGATCGGCCTGGTTACCGGTCTTGCATGGACCTCAGTTGGCGGCGAGACGCTCGAGGTTGAGGTCAATGTAATGGATGGCACCGGAAAGCTTGAACTCACCGGCAACCTGGGTGATGTAATGAAAGAATCTGCCCATGCCGCCCTTAGCTATATTCGCGCCAATGTGCAGAAGCTGGGGATTGCACCGGATTTCTACAAGACGAAAGACATTCATGTCCATTTTCCTGAAGGCGCTGTTCCTAAGGACGGCCCGTCCGCCGGCATCACGGTGTGCACTGCTATGGTGTCCGCATTGACTGGCTGTACGGTGCGCAGAGATGTTGCTATGACCGGTGAGATCTCCCTTCGCGGCCGCGTGTTGCCTATTGGCGGTCTCAAGGAAAAAACCATGGCTGCCCTGCGTCATGGCATTCGAACGGTTATTATTCCCAAGGATAACGAAAAGGACCTGTCCCAAATCGACCAGACGGTCAGAAATTCTCTGAATTTCATTACCGCGCAGACTGTAGATACGGTTTTGGAAGTTGCGCTCAATAAGAAAGCAGATGTACTGCCTGGGATTTTTAATGACATCCCCAAAGATGTAAAAGCCAAATCCCGAAGACAAACCATTCGCCAGTGAGGAGGAAACAATGAACCTGCACAATGTAGATTTTTTGATTTCTGCCGCTGCTACCAAGGACTTTCCCAAGGAAAGATTACCGGAAATTGCATTTTCCGGTAAATCCAATGTAGGCAAGTCCTCTGTGATCAATCGTCTGCTTATGCGGAAAAACTTCGCACGGGTAGGCGAAAAGCCTGGTAAAACGATCCATGTTAACTACTTCACCGTGGATAAAAAGTGCTACTTTGTTGATTTGCCCGGATATGGCTTTGCCAAGGTTTCCCAGGCGGAAAAGGCTCGTTGGGGCAAGCTGATGGAGGATTATTTTGCAGCAAACCGCATTGATCTTGGTATTATGATCGTTGATATCCGCCATGCACCGACAAACAACGATATTACCATGGCGCGGTGGTTTCTGGACAGCGGCTGTCCCTTTGTTGTAGTTGCCAATAAGCTGGATAAGGTGAAAAAGAGTCAGCTCCCGGGAAATCTCGAAGTGATTCGAGAAGATCTCGAGCTTCCCGAGGACTGCCAGATCATACCCTTTTCCGCGGAGAAGGGTGATGGCAGAGATGAATTGCTCAGATACATTTTCCGGGCGGCAGGAGAGTAAGGAATGATATTTAGCGTTGATGACTGGATCCTGCAGGTGGATGTAGAAAAGACACTCCAATACAGCAGAAGGATTCTTTCTGATCATTGCCAATGCGGATATTGCAGAAATTATTACAGTGCCATTGATTCTGTGCATCCACAACTTCGGCCGTTTCTTCAGCGCTTTGGCTCTCACGTGGAAACACCGGACGAGCTGATGCCCTTTGAGCCGACCGTTTATGAGGCTACCTACTGCATATGCGGAAGTGTTTTGCAGTATGGTGCAGCACCGATGGTAGTGGGGAAGCTGACTGTAACAGTTGCGGAAGACCTGGACTTTGTTACTGAGTGTCCGCAGCCATGCTTTGGACTGATTACATCTGTTACCGAGCTGCCCTGGGTTTTGGATGAGGATATGGATGAAGTTGTATCTCCTGCAAATGAGCCGGAGTATATGCAGCGTATGTGGAACAAATTGCTGCAACAAGCGCCCGACGATCATACATTTTCATAAAAAAAGAACCACAGCATAATCTGTGGTTCTTTTTTATACTAATTTTTTCTTTGCGTTTTTTAAGGCGGTAGCCAACTGATCGGGGCAGGAGGTTGCCTTCATACCGCAGGTGGTGCCCTCAAGACGGACGATGACCTCGTCAACATCCATTCCCTCAACAAGAGAGCCAATACCCTTTAGATTACCGTTACAGCCCCCAAGAAACTGTACATTTTTCACTTTATTGTCTTCAATCTCAAAGAAGATCTTTTGAGAACAGGTTCCCTTGGTTCTATGTTCAAACTGCATATTTATTTTCCTTTCTTAGACAGTTATATCTGTTAATGTCGCATTAATGAACTGAGCAAGTTCCATGGGAGGAACAAGCATCTGGTGTCCGCGTTCCCCGGCTGATACTGCGATCTCGTCAAAAAGCTGACAGGTTTCATCAATGAACGTTGGATATTTCTTTTTCATTCCCACAGGGCTGCAGCCGCCACGGATATAACCGGTCAACTGAAGGAGCTCTTTAAGGGAAATTAAATCTATACTTTTATCGCTGGCTGCTTTTGCAGCTTTCTTCAGATCCAGCTCACAGCAAACAGGGATGCAAAATACATTAACACCGGTTCGTGTACCACGGGCTACAAGCGTTTTGAATACCTGCTCAGCGGGCAGACCTGTTGCCTGGGCAGCGTGAAGTCCGCTAAGACTGTTTTCGTCATAATCGTAAAAGACTTCCCGACAGGCAATTCCTGCCTGCTGAAGCAGCCGTACAGCATTTGTTTTTGATGCCATATAATCACCTAGAACATTATACGACAGAAGGTCAAATCTTTCAAGTGTGAATTATTGGTCTAAAACAGGTTACTCTAATACAGAATGAGAGGAGATGTATTATATGAGTAACGACAAAAATGCGGATATTAAACAGCAGGAGCGGGATCAACTCGTCGAATTAGGGTCTGATATATCCAAAAACAGCAAAGGTAATATTTATACACTGACCATTATTGGACAAGTGGAAGGCCACCAGGTTCTGCCAGAAACGGTTAAAACTACCAAATATGAGCATGTACTGCCACTGCTTGCGGGTATTGAAGAAAGTGAAGAAATTGACGGTCTGTTGCTTCTGCTTAATACAGTCGGCGGCGATATTGAGGCCGGTCTTGCCATAGCAGAGATGGTGGCAGGGATGAAGAAACCTACTGTGTCCCTTGTCCTGGGCGGCGGACATTCCATTGGCATTCCGCTGGCTGTGTGCACTAAGAAATCGTTTATTACTCCAACGGCTAGTATGACGGTGCATCCTGTGAGAATGACCGGACTCGTTGTGGGTGCGCCCCAGACTTTCAGATACTTTCAGCGTATTCAGGAGCAAATTGCCGATTTTGTCACAGAAAATTCAGGTATTTCCAAAGAGAAATTTGAGCAGTATATGATGGCTACGGGCGAGATCGCGACGGATGTAGGAACAATCCTATACGGGAAGGAGGCTGTAGCTTCAGGCTTGATCGACAAGCTAGGCGGTCTGAATGACGCATTGGGTGCTTTGCATAAAATGATCGATAAACAAAAGAGCAGAAACAAGGCACATTAAATTATAATATTTGTTTGAAATCTGACGCGAAGTATGATATTATAAATTGAAGTATTTTGGGAAGGGGGCAGGCAACGATGTCTTTCTTGGAAGGTATTATTTATGGGTTCATTTCAGGCTTTACAGAGTTCCTGCCTGTCTCGTCCCAGGGCCACCAGGCGATCATGTTCAGACTGTTCGGCCTTAGTTCACGTGAACCCTTGCGGGATTTGTTTGTACATATTGCTGTTTTGCTTTGCTTGCTGATCTCCTGTAAGCAGCTGTTTGGGCGCCTCCGCAGAGAACAGCTGCTGGCAAGCCGGTCGAAAAAACGAAGAAACACGGACCGCAGAAGCCAGTACGATCTGCGTCTGATCAAGACTGCCGGCATTCCTTTAACGGCAGGCATGTTATTCTATCTTTTGACCCGAAAGTATGAATTTGATATTCCTTACTTGATTCTGTTTTTTGCCCTTAACGGCTTACTTTTGATCATACCGGAGTACATCCGGCACGGCAATAAGGATGCGCGTTTCATGACCGGCTGGGACAGTATGCTTCTGGGCCTGTTGTCTGCCTGCTCGGTATTACCCGGAATCTCACGTACTACGATGACGAATGCTTATGCTATGGTCAGAGGTGCTGACCGTCAGCATGCGCTGAATTGGATTCTGGTATTAACGCTGCCGGTCCTTGTCCTGTTTCTGGGGTTTGATATTATCAATATGTTTTCCATTGGCGTTGGGATCTCGTCCTTTGGAGGCGTGATCAGCTGCCTGCTCTCGGGTGTCATGGCGTATCTTGGAGGGTATTTTGGAATTCTGCTTATTCGCTTTTTAACAGTTCGTACAGGCTATTCTGGTTTTGCGTATTATTCCTGGGGAACTGCTCTGTTTGCGTTTGTTTTGTATTTGATTGCTTAAAGGAGGCTTCTTGATCATGGCAGATAAGAAGTATAAGTCTCAGGCAGAAAGGGTCGCCAAAACGGCGAAGACGACTAAAAAGAAAACCACGGGTAAAGCTTCTCCCAAAATGCAAGAAGCTAAAGGGAAGGAGCAGCATATTCCCGTAAGACTCATCAGCTCCTTGGTATTTCTGGGCCTGTTTATTCTCTTTTTAGTAATTTTCCTGGCGCCAGAAGGCGCGATCATTACTGCGCTGGATAAGTTTGTCCGCGGTATGTTTGGCAAGGCCGGATTTATCGTCTCTATTCCTGCACTACTGTACTTATTCCTGATTCATGCTTTCAGTGGTAAGCGGCCTGTGCTTATGCGCTCAATCTGTATTGGTTGCTTTGTACTCTGCTGCGGTTGCCTTGCGCACACTCATTTGGATCCCCAGAATATGGCCGGCGGTCTGGCGTTAGTCGGTGATCTTTACACTGGCGGTATCGATGGTACTGCCGGAGGCGTAATCTGCGGACTGGTTGCCACGCTGGTTCGGTGGCTTTGCGGCACCGTTATTACCTACATTGTGCTGATCATTGCAGCGATCCTTACATTGCTTGGTGCCATGCAGATCACTATACCCAGTATTATCCGTGCTATTCAGGACCGTCCCCGTGCAGAGTGGGAGGAGGAAGAAAAGGCGCCGAAGCAGGAGCCTGCCGCTATTGTTGTGAATCATATTGCTACGAAGAGAATCGAACACAAGGAAATGCAGCGCCAGCGTGCGGAGGAAATGGCCCGAGAAGCCGAGGCTGCGCAAAAGAATAGTGAGTCCAAGGCTTCTGAGATTATGCGGCAGATCGACAGCGATGTTGAAACGCCTGTTGCTGCTGCCTCTGTAGCCGCCCCTGTGGTGGAATATGATGAGATCCTGCCTATTACAAAGGAACTGGAACCTGTTCCTGAGACCATGCCTGAGCTTGAGATCCAGCGTTCTGAGGAGGCTACGGCTGTAACTGAGGAATCTGTCCAACCTGAAAAGACTAAGAAAGTAAAGGTGCAGAAGGTCACACGCCAGGATACGGAAACTTCTGCTGAAGAGGTCGCCAAGGAAATTGAGATGGCGGAGAAGGTGGAAAAGCCCGTATACTGCTTCCCTCCGGTGAATCTTTTAAAGCTGCCCGGCAGCAACGCCATGGATGGCACGGCAGAGATGCGTGAGAATACAAGACGGCTGAATGAGACCCTGACAAGCTTTAAGATTGAGGCGCATATTATCAATGTCACCCGTGGTCCCAGCGTTACCAGGTATGAGGTAGAGCTCGAAAAGGGTGTACGGTTGAATAAGCTTACCAACGCAGCGGATGATATTGCACTGAGCCTTGGCGCAACCGGTGTGCGAATTGCGGCGGTGCCAGGAAAGATCTCTGTTGTTGGCATCGAGGTTCCTAACCGCGCAGTCACAACTGTTTCTTTGCGCGAAGTTATTGACTCCAAGGAGTTCAATAAAGCTAAATCCAAGTCTTCTTTCGCTGTCGGTAAAGACATCAGCGGCAACTGCATTGTGGGTGATATTTCCAAGCTGCCACATATGCTGATTGCAGGTACTACCGGCTCCGGTAAGTCTGTTTGTATGAATTCCATCATTATTTCCTTGCTTTATAAGGCAAGTCCTGATGATGTGAAACTGATCATGGTAGACCCCAAAATGGTAGAGCTGGGAATTTACAACGGGATTCCCCACCTATTGATTCCCGTTGTTACCGATCCTAAAAAGGCAGCCGGTTCCTTGCAGTGGGCTGTTACTGAAATGATGAAGCGATATAAGGCAATGTCTGATGTAGGTGTCCGTGATCTGGAATCCTACAACAGCATTATTGACAATCAGGAAGTGGATGGAACAAAGCTTCCGCAAATTGTTGTAATCATTGATGAGCTGGCAGACCTGATGCTTGTGGCTGCCAAGGAAGTGGAAGAATCTATCTGCCGTATTGCGCAGATGGGCCGGGCAGCAGGCATCCACCTTGTGATTGCAACCCAGCGTCCTTCCGCGGATGTGATTACAGGCCTTATGAAAGCAAATATTCCCTCTAGAATCGCTTTTGCTGTGGCATCTGCAATGGAATCCAGAATTATACTGGATACACAGGGTGCTGAAAAACTGGTAGGCCGCGGCGACATGCTATATGCGCCCATTGGTTACGGTAAGCCACAGCGTGTGCAGGGCTGCTTTGTTTCTGACGGTGAGGTTGAGGCGGTTGCTACCTATGTGAAATCCAATTGCGTTACAAATTACGATCAACAGGTTATTGAAGAGATCGAGCGGAAAGCGGTACAAACAGGCAAAACGGCTGCGTCCGACCCTGAACCTTCCAACGACGAACTGGACGGAGATGAAATGCTGCCCGCTGCTGTTGATGTAATTCTTGAGACCGGTCAAGCTTCTGTTTCCATGCTGCAGCGCCGACTGAAACTTGGTTACGCAAGAGCAGCGAGAATCGTTGACGAAATGGAAGAAAAGGGAATTGTCGGTCCGTTCCAGGGAAGCAAGCCCCGTACGATCCTGGTAACAAAAGAACAATGGGAGAATATGCGTTCCGGTCATTCGGAGCAATTGGGCTTTGAGGATCTGGAAGAGGAAAATTCTGTTGATTTTTAATCAGCGCAACACTTGTAATCAGTACCTATAAGGTATTGAGAATATTGCATCGCATCCGGTTGGCCGGAGCGACAGCGGGAGGTATTTTATGAACAATAAAACAAAACGGATGGTTGGCATTGGTTTGTTCACAGCCATCGTCGTAGTCCTGCAGTTGTTGGGTGGGGGTATAAGATTTGGTGTATTTTCCATTTCTTTAGTTCTTGTGCCCATTGTGGTTGGTGCTGCGGTCTATGGGTGGGCAGCCGGAGCGTGGCTAGGATTTGCTTTTGGTGTCACGGTGCTTTTGTCTGGTGATGCGGGCGCGTTTCTGGCAGTGAACCCTATGGGTACGGTGCTGGTTGTACTTGTCAAGGGGATCATGTGTGGCCTGTTTGCCGGTGCAGTCTATAAACTATTTGCACGGTGGAATAAAACCGTTGGCGTCCTTGCCGCATCTATCATATGCCCTGTGACCAATACAGGCATATTTCTCCTTGGTTGTCAAATTTTCTTCCTGGAAATTGTTACCGAGTGGGCTGCAATGTACGGTTACACAGATGCGGTAAGCTATATGTTCCTTGGTTTGGCAGGCTTCAATTTTCTAATTGAATTGGCTGTAAACCTGGTACTTGCACCGGTCGTGGTTCGATTGATTGCCCTTGGAAATAAATAAACTACATAAGGTTTGAAGAGCTGACAGCATTTGCTGTCAGCTCTTTTTTTGCATATTGGGCATCTCCGTTCATAGAATGAAGCAGGAGTGATGTACATGAGATGCGACTGGCAAAGTTTTATAAAACTGACACCGGCATGGATGCATGATTTTTTGAATACACATGGAAAAGATACACTGTTGGAGCTTCGTCTACGGCTGGGATTGCAGCCGGAATTGGTTACATCCGGTGGCTCTCTCTGGATTCACAATCCGGTTACAAAATCTGACCTTGTTTTTTGTATCAATGCGGCTTCCCGATATTCTCCCTGGGCAACAGCTACCATTGCAGATGGATATATTACAGCTCAGGGTGGACACAGAATCGGCATATGCGGGACTGCTGCTGTTACAGATAGGACTGTAAGGAGTGTGCGTGAACCCACATCAGTTTGTATGCGTGTCGCAAGGGATTTCCCCGGTATTGCTTCCGGAATGGACAAGATCGGTGGATCGGTGCTGATCGTTGGCAAACCCGGCAGCGGAAAGACAACTCTCTTGCGTGATATGATCCGAAGACGATCCAATAATGGCACAGGTAGCATTGCGGTTGTGGATGAGAAGTGTGAATTATTTCCAATGGAAGGTGAAAAGTTTTGGTTTTCGCCTGGTATGCGTACAGATATCCTATCGGGCTGCAGTAAACCACAGGGAATCGAGATGGTGTTGCGCAATATGGGACCGAGCATGATTGCGGTTGATGAGATCACTGCCGCTGAAGATTGCGCGGCACTGCATCATGCTGCTTGGTGCGGGGTAAAGGTGCTTGCCGCAGCCCATGCAGAGAACCGAAGGGACTTATATTCCCGGGATGTTTACAGACCGATCATTACAAGTGGTATATTTGATGTACTTGTATTTATGCTGCCGGACAAGTCATGGAGAATGGAAAGGATGAACCAATGATGTTCAAATGGTTCGGTGCGTTATTTGTCATAACTGCCTGCGGTGGAATTGGTGTAAAAATCGCATTATCACATTTATATGAAGAACGGTCGTTGCGTCAACTGATTGGGCTGCTGGATTACATGACCTGCGAGATACAGTATAAACTGACACCGTTACCGGAACTGTGCAGACAAACCGCTGCTGAGGGAGATAAGGTGCTTGCGGAGGTATTTCTTAGACTTGCCAAAGAACTGGAGGAGCAGGTTAGACCCAATGTCTCTAGATGTATGCACGCGGTACTTGCAGAAATGGACCACCTTCCTAAGCAAACATCAATGTCGTTGGAACTGCTGGGGCGCTCTCTTGGCAGATTTGATCTCCAGGGGCAGTTAAAAGGTCTTGAGTCCGTGCGGCAGACATGTCGTAGAAAGCTGGAGATTTTAATGAAGGAAAAGGATACACGCTTACGAGGTTATCAAACACTTGCGCTCTGCGCGGGTGCAGCACTTGTGATTTTGTTCATTTAGCTTATGGATGTTGATCTGATTTTTAAAATTGCAGCAATTGGAATTATCGTTTCGATTCTCAATCAGGTGCTGGCCCGTTCCGGAAGGGAAGAGCAGGCCACAATGACCACGCTGACAGGCCTTGTTGTGGTGCTGATCATGGTAGCACAGAAAATCGCGGAACTATTTGATTTGGTAAAGTCACTTTTTGATTTGTAATGAATGTAATAATTAAAGCCATTGCGGGCGTTTTAATCGCGATCGTTTTGTGTCAGGTTTTAGCAAAACAAGGAAAAGATATTTCCGTTCTTTTACTGATCGCAGTATGCTGTATCGTTGTTTCTACGGCAATCGCGTATTTGCGTCCCGTTGTGGATTTTATCAGGAACCTGCAGTCAATTGGACAACTGAATACAGAAATGATTAGTGTCCTTTTTAAAGCAGTTGGAATTACACTTTTAACAGAAATCACAAGCATGATTTGTAGTGATATGGGAAACACATCCCTTGGGAAAAGTCTGCAAATATTATCCTTAGCTGTGATTCTGTGGCTGTCGCTGCCGTTATTTGAACAGCTGCTTGCGTTGCTGGACAATATATTGGGGTCAATATGAAACGAATTATACTCATAAGCATAATCATCCTACTATTGGTGATGCCGGTACATGCAATGGAATTCACTGCGCCTGAGGCTCCTGATTCTGTAATAGAGTACATGCCGGATCATCAAAGCAGCTTTGGCGCCGATCTATGGCATGTGATTAAAGTGGCTGTTGAGGCAGCCATGCCCAGTGTTGCGGAAGCATCCGGAGTGTGTTTGTCATTGATCTCTGTGGTAATACTTGTTTCGTTACTCGATAGCTTTTCTGAAAGCAGTAAAAGGGTTACAGAAACTGTGGGTGCACTGGCAATAGGAATTCTACTGATACAACCTTCCAGTGCTTTGGTTCAGTTAGGCGTAAATACCGTTACAGAACTTTCAGAGTATGGGAAGTTGCTTTTGCCGGTAATGACTGCAGCACTTGCGGCACAGGGCGGCTCTGCAACATCTGCTGCTTTGTATGTTGGAACGGCAGTGTTTGATTCGATGCTCACAACTGTCATTTCAAAACTGATCGTACCCATGATCTATGTATTTCTGTGTTTGTGTATTGCCGACAGCGCCATTTGCGATCAAGCATTGAAGGGTTTAAAAGACTTTATGAAGTGGCTGATAACCTGGAGTATGAAAACCTTGCTGTATATATTCACAGGATACATGACTGTCACCGGTGTTGTCAGCGGTACAGCTGACGCATCTGCGTTAAAGGCTGCAAAAATGACAATTTCCAGCGCTGTTCCTGTAGTTGGGAACATTCTCTCGGATGCTTCTGAAGCCATTCTGGTTGGTGCGGGTGTAATGAAAAGCGCCGCAGGTACATATGGACTGATTTCTGTTATTGCAATATTTATAGGACCATTTTTAAAGGTTGGGATACAGTATTTGCTGCTGAAATTGACGGCTGCTGTATGTGGTGTGTTGGGAGCAAAGAAATGTGTGAAACTTGTGCAGGATTTTTCGACAGCGATGGGGTTTATTCTGGCCATGACCGGTACAACATGTTTATTGATTCTAATTAGCACGGTTTGCTTTATGAAAGGGATTTCTTAATGGACAGTATTCGTCAATATATTCTGTCAGTAATAGCGGCAGCACTTTTGTGCGGAATTATTAACAGTTTGGTTGGCAGTAAGAAAGCCTCGGGCAAAATTGTAAAGCTGCTCACAGGTTTGTTTATGGTTCTGACCCTGGTTGCCCCCTGGACAAAATTCAATCTTTTAAACATAGCGGATATTACTCAGTACATTTCTGCGGATGCACAAGCAGCTGTGACTTCCGGTGAGGAAGCCGCCCAAAATTACATGGGAGAAATCATAAAGCAGCAGACAGAATCATATATTCTGGACAAAGCCTCTTCTCTTGGACTGGATGTTGAGGTACATGTCGGGTTAAACGGCGATACACCACCGACACCGGCCTCTGTCACGATCACGGGAACTGTATCGCCCTATTCAAAAAGTATTTTAAGCCGTTTTATAAAGAATGACCTGGCAATACCGGAGGAGAATCAAACATGGATGTAGCATCATGGCTGAAGAAAATTGGCAGCTTGCTGAAGCGTTATAAGTATGCATTCTTAGTGCTCTTTATTGGTTTGGGACTTATGCTGCTGCCGGAGTGGGGGGATGATGTCAAGGAGGATATTGTGCAGGAACCGGCAGTACAAGTGGAGAGCGTTGACGACCGGCTGGCGGACATATTGAGTAAGATAGAAGGTGCCGGTGATGTGCAGGTTTTACTCACACTCAGAGCAGGGGAGGAGATCCTGTATCAAACAAACAACACAACCTCCACAAGCGGTGATACCAATTCTGCTCAGGTCACAACTGTGACGATCACTACAAGCGAAAAAGACCAGACCGGTTTGATCCGTCAAATAAATCCGCCGACCTACATGGGAGCGATCATCGTATGTCAGGGTGCCGACCAGCCGGGAATTCGGCTGGCGGTTGTTGAGGCAGTATCAAAGGTCACAGGTCTTGGTGCTGACCGAATTTCTGTTTTAAAAATGAAATGAATGGAGGCATATATATGAAAGTCTGGAAAAAGAATGTCATTGCATTGGCTATACTGCTGACAGTCTGCGGAGGTATCTATGTTAACTGGCAATACAATCAATCACAGGAAACCGCTGATTTGACCGATACACTGGATGCGGATAAGATACTTTCTGCAGATATGCTGGTAATGGGCGATGATACTGCAATCTTCGACGAGAGTGATACGACTATGACGGATTATTTTGCTGCTGTGCGTCTGTCACGGCAGGAAGCACGGGACGGTGCGGTTACGCTGCTGCAGGAGGCAATGGCTTACAATGACGAGGCCGAAAATGTACAGTCCAATGCACAGTTGGAAGAAATCGTTCAGACTGCCTTATGCGAGGCGCAAATTGAAAGCCTGATCATTGCCAAAGGTTATACCGACTGTGTGGCATATATCAGCGACGAAGGAATTTCTGTGGCCGTTGCCGCACCGGAGGGTGGGCTTCTGCAGGAGGATGTGGCTGTGATTGCAGATGTAATTTTGACGCAGTCCGATTTTACCATGGAAGAGATCCGCGTGGTGGAGGTACAATAAACGCATCAACCCCTGAGCTGTGTCTTGGGGGTTTTCTGTTTGAAGAAAACAGTTGTAATTTTACAGAATTGTGATACAATAAACAAAAGTATGTCATGATTACGCCCATGACAATAATTTAGGAGGTAATTACCATGGCAGAAAACAAGCAGTACATTACACAGGTTCGTGAAAGCGGCAGCGTGATGATTTCTGAGGATGTCATTGCGACCATCGTTGCCCATGCTGTGTGTGATGTTGATGGAGTTGTCAGCCTGTGCGTTAAGCCCGGCTCTGATATTGCAGAGCTGATTGGAAAGAAAAACTGGGGCAAGGGTGTCAAGGTCGTTATTGATGATGATGACGCACTGTATATCGACTGCAATGTTACTGTTGGTTACGGTCAGAATGTCGTTACCATTGCAAAACTGGTCCAGGATGCCATCGCCAATGCGGTTGAGAACATGACCGGTGTTGAGATTAAGGCCGTTAATGTCAATGTGAGCGGTATTGTACGCCAGTAAGGAGATTGTATGACAAGAGCAAATGCCAGAGAATTGGCTGTTCATTTGATCTATGGTAGAGGCTTTACCGATGAAGAACCGGAGCAGGTCGTTGCTGTACGGCTGAATAAAGAGTACTATACCATGCTGGCTGATGAGAATCAGGTATATGAGGAGCGTCCGAACCGCGCGCAGCGGGTTTACATTGATCAGGTTGTTACCGGTGTAGCCAACCGGACTGATGAACTGAATGAGCAGATTCAGATGTTCTCTATTGGCTGGGATGTGAGCAGAATTTCCCGCCTTGCCCGTACGATCATGCAGCTTGCGATTTTTGAGATCCTTTATGTTGAGGATGTGCCTACCGGCGTTGCCATTTCTGAAGCAGTTCGCCTGGCAAAAATGTACGACGGTGACGATACAGGTGCATTTGTTAACGGCGTTTTAGGTACATTTGCAAGAAGTTTGAATACTGAGGTAAAATAAATGTGTGTGATCGGGTTTGATACCAGCAATTACACAACATCCATAGCATGTTTTGATGGCACCAATGGGGTGAATGTTTCCAGACTTCTGCCTGTAAAAGATGGAGAGTTGGGACTGCGCCAAAGCGATGCCGTGTTTCACCATACTAAAAGCCTGCCAGAGCTTTCCGGCAGGCTGTTTTCCAATGTGGAGGCAGAAACAATTACCGCAATCGGTGTCAGCACCCGCCCCAGAGCGGCTGAGGGCAGCTATATGCCATGCTTTATGGTTGGATACTCCCACGCAAAAATCCTTGCTGAAGCGCTTCATGTGCCCTTGGTCGAATCTTCTCATCAGCAAGGACATGTTGCTGCCTCCCTCTGGAGTGCCGGCAGAATGGATTTGATGGATACCCCTCACTTGGCATGGCACTTATCCGGCGGCACAACAGAGCTGCTTCTGGTGGAACCGGAGGGCAAAAATGTGCGCTGTACCTGCATTGGCGGCACAACGGATATTTCTGCCGGACAGCTGATCGACCGTACGGGTCAGCTTTTAAGGCTTCCGTTTCCGTCAGGTAAGCATTTGGATGCTCTTAGCCAGGAGTCAGAAAAACAGGACTTTTTTAAAGTTAAGTGTTCCGGTTTGACCTTCTCACTCTCCGGTGTGCAGAATAAGGTGCAGCAGTATTTTGGATGCTGTTCTGATCCCGCTGAAACGGCAGCTTACGCACTGATGAGCGTCTGCCATGCGGTCGCGTCTGTAACCTGCAATGCCTGTAAGGAATATCCGGGACTTCCCGTTGTATTTTCCGGCGGTGTTGCCTCCAATTCCATGCTGCGCAGCCAGCTTGCATGGCTGGATCCAATATTTGCCAAACCTGAATTTTCTACGGATAACGCCATGGGTGTTGCCGTTTTAACCTACCGTATGCAGGAGAAATGACATGTCACTGAAGATATTGTCCATCACGCAGATAAATGAATATATCCGCGCAATGATGGATGCAGATGTCCTTCTGGCGGGTGTTGCTGTTTGCGGTGAAATCAGTAATTATAAAGTGTATCCTTCCGGCCATCATTATTTTACTCTGAAGGATGAAGGCGCTGCTTTAAAATGCGTTATGTTTCGCTCCAACGCCGTGCGGCTGAAATTCAGGCCTGAAAATGGCATGAAGGTCATAGCAATGGGAAAGATTTCTGCTTATCCAAGAGACGGAGCATATCAGCTGTACTGCAGTACGATGGCCTTGGACGGAGCCGGCGATCTGCATGCCGCCTTTGAGCAGCTGAAAGCAAAGCTTGCTGCCCAGGGATTGTTCGACCCGGCGCATAAAAAGCCGATCCCGGCATACCCCGGAACTATAGGAATCGTGACGAGTTCTGCCGGTGCTGCGATCCATGATATGCTTCGCATCTTAAATAAGCGGTATCCATTAACCAAGGTACGGCTGTTGCCGGTGCGAGTTCAGGGCGTGGAAGCGCCCGGTGAGATCGCAGCAGCGATTGCTTATGCCAATTACCATGCTTTTGCCGATGTTTTGATTGTCGGTCGCGGCGGTGGCAGCCTTGAAGATTTATGGGCCTTCAATGATGAACGTGTCGCCAGGGCGATCTATGATTCCAAGATCCCCGTTATTTCTGCCGTTGGTCACGAACCGGATGTTACCATTTCGGATTTTGTTGCGGATGTCCGTGCTGCAACACCATCCAATGCCGCTGAGCTGGCGGTGCCGGATCAGATGGCGCTGTTACAGACTCTGGACAACGTGTCTGCCTCCATGGCAAACGCCCTTTACAGACAGCTCAAGGCCGCCAGAAAGCATCTGGAAATACTCTCCGGCAGCTCTGCGCTGAAGAGTCCTGTGGAATATATCAATCAAAAACGGAAATCCCTGCAGCTGCTCCAAAACCGAATGACGGCCGCAGAAAGCAAGACACTTCACCAAAGCAAGCAGCGCTTTATCGCCTGCACCGCCAAACTGGATGCTATGAGCCCGCTGAAGGTCCTGACCAGAGGCTACTCTGTGACACAGTCTGAGGGTAGGGAAGTGGTACGGTCTGTTATGCAGGTTTCCGGTGGTGATAAAATCAATATTCTTGTCAGCGATGGCAGAATTGATGCGGTAGTAACTGAAACAAAGGAGAATGTTTTATGAACCAAAACAATAAAACCTTTGAAGAAAATATGCAGCGCCTTGAACAGATCGTCCGTGCAATGGAGCGGGGCGATGTGGCGCTGGAAGAATCTCTGAAGCTGTTCCAGGAAGGCACTGAGCTCGTCAGAAACTGCGGTAAGCTTTTGGACGAAGCAGAGCTGCAGGTAAATAAGATCGTCACAGCGGCTGACGGAAGCCCAGTTGAGGAGGCTTTTTCCTATGAACTTTAACGCCTATCATGCTGAGTATCTGAAATGTATTGAAAATCATTTGGATAAGGCGTATTTTTCTTATCCTGATGAGCCGCAGCAGACACTTTTTGAGGCCATGCGTTACAGCCTTCTGGCAGGCGGAAAACGCCTTCGCCCCATTTTTGTTCTGGATTTTTGCCGTATGTGCGGCGGTGACTGGAGAGCTGCCATTCCTTTTGCGGCAGCAGTTGAGATGGTGCATACCTACAGCTTGATCCACGACGATCTGCCCTGCATGGATAATGATGATTTCAGACGCGGCATGCCCACATCTCACAAGGTGTATGGTGAGGCAACTGCGGTGCTTGCAGGTGATGCTTTATTAACTGCGGCTTTTTCCACAATTGCAAGATCTGATTTTTCTGCCCAGATTCGCATTAAGGCCGTTGAGATACTTTCCGAATGCGCAGGTGAGACCGGCATGGTTGGCGGTCAGATTCTGGATATGCAGAGCGAGGAAAGGCAGTGTAGTAAGCAGGAGGTCATTGATATTCAAAGCAGAAAGACCGGAGCATTGATCCGTGCTGCCTGCATGCTTGGTGTTTTGGCTGCCAGTGGAAGCGAACAGCAGTTTTCTGCCGCTGCCGCGTTCGCTGATCATCTCGGTCTTGCATTCCAGATCAGAGATGATATGTTGGATGTCATCGGCAATGCGGAAGAGCTTGGCAAGGCGGTTGGCGTGGATGTGGAAAAAAATACTTTTGTGCAGCTGTACGGTCTTGAAACCTGCAGCAGCATGGTAAGTGAACATACAGATCAGGCGATTGCTGCGCTCCATACATTCTATGACAATAAATTTATGATTGAGCTGGCAAATAAGCTTGTGAACCGAACGGTATAAATATCATGAAAATTACAGAGGTTGTTGCGGCACTTATCTGGAATGGGGATCGCTTTATGATCTGCCAGAGACCTGCCCATAAGTCCCGAGGCTTGCTTTGGGAATTTGTTGGCGGTAAGGTCGAGGCAGGGGAGAGCGGGGAACAGGCATTGATCCGTGAGTGCAAAGAGGAATTGGATATTACAATCGGGGTCCATAGCATTATGATGGATGTTTTGCATGAATACCCGGACTTGAAAGTACATCTTGTTCTTTATAATGCATCGATCATTGAAGGTGCACCTAAGCTCTTGGAGCATAATGATCTGCGCTGGATTAGATCGAATGAGATCGATAGCTATTCCTTTTGCCCGGCGGACAAGGAGATCCTTGCCGAAATCAAGCGAAGAAGCGCATAAAAAACTGGCACTCAGTGAGTGCCAGTTTTATTTTAAATATCGATAGCTGGGTTCATGCAATAGACATTCTTTTGGTTGAGCTTCTCACGCAACAGCTGAAGAGCTTCGCCAAATCGCTGGAAGTGATTGATCTCCCGCTGTCTCAGGAATTTGATCACATTGTTCACATCCGGATCATCGCTCAAACGGAGGATGTTGTCATAAGTCACGCGAGCTTTTTGCTCAGCGGCCAGATCTTCAGTCAGATCGGCAATTGGGTCGCCTTTCACAGCGATGGTTGCAGCGGTCCAGGGTGTGCCGGATGCGAATGTGGGATAAACGCCTGTTGTATGATCAACAAAATAGGGCGCAAAGGCAGAATCCTGGATCTGGGAATCCTTTAGGTTTCTTGTTAATTGATGAACGATTGCGCCGACCATCTCCAGGTGGCCGAGTTCTTCAACTCCGATATCCGTTAAAAGCCCTTTCAGCTCATCAAAGGGCATGGAATAACGCTGTGAAAGATAACGCAGCGATGCGCCAAGCTCTCCGTCGGGACCGCCGTACTGGGAGATGATCACCGATGCAAGCCGGGGATTTGGTTTGTCGATCTTTACGGGATACTGCAGTTTCTTTTCATAGATAAACATTATTTATACCTCCCGATTCTTGGCATATTCCCAAGGCCACGGATCATCCAACCAGCGGTATTCGCCGTCCATGTGGGACTTGTGGCTGAGCGGTCCGTGCTTTGCTTCGTACTCCTTTTTGGCTTTTTCATGCAGCATTTGAAATCTGTGATACATGGCTAACGCATTCTTATCGTTTCTGTGTGTATCAAGATAAAGCGCCAAATCCTGGATCACAAAAGCGATTGCCTGAAGATCGTGAAGAGGGGTGGCAGGTTTCTCGTTCTTATTGACCATTCCTTTAAACGGAAGATCCAATCCTTCATATAATGTGCCGCGGACTAATGCTTTTCTGGGTTCGTACATGGCTGGATCCTCTGTCTGGAACGGCACATACGGATTTGCCAGCGGTGCCAAGGCAGGCAGTTTGCCTAAACCGCAACGCCTAAATTGATTTCGTTGTTGCAAGTGTCATGCCTCCTGTCATAAAATACTGGGAACGGTCGTTCCAACTCATACTATGCCGTATTGCAGGATATGGTTCAGTAAGATATTGACGCGGCATACAATATGCTGAGGTGTTGTATATGAATCGTTACAGAAATTTATGGGTGCTGGCTCCTGTTTACTGTGTTGTGTTGTGTGGTCTTTTGCTCAGCGTTATCTACGGCAGTAGGGCAATTATTGTTACTACAGAGAATTTTCCTCTTAAAAACAGAAGAACAGTGGTAATTGACGCAGGACACGGAGGCGTAGACGGCGGTGCAACATCCTGCACAGGGGTATTGGAAAGTACCATCAATCTTGAGATTGCGTTGAAGCTTGATGATTTGCTCCATTTACTTGGGATCAATACAAGTATGATCCGGACCACCGATACATCAGTACATACAAACGGGAATTCAATTGCGCAGAAAAAGGTGTCTGACTTAAAGGAGCGGGTCCGCATTGTGAATGGAACAGAAGATGCCATATTAATCAGCATCCATCAGAATACCTTCAGTGACAGCCAATATTCCGGTGCGCAGGTTTTCTATGCGCCCAATAACGAAAGCAAATTGTTAGGCGAACAATTGCAAATTGAATTAGTTGCTTCCCTGAACCCTGGTAGTAACCGGAAGAGCAAAATAGCTGAAAGTATATATTTGATGCAGCACATTAATTGCCCGGGAGTGTTAATTGAATGCGGCTTTCTGTCAAATCCAGCTGAAGAAGCACAGCTACGCAGCAACGAATATCAGAATAAGTTGTGCTGTGTTGTGGCTTCGCTACTGAGCAGGTATCTTGCTTCTTGACTGGCAAACAAATGATTGATATAATACAGAAAAAAGAGAATGGGTGATCATATGGCTAAGACGAAGACTGTATTTTACTGTACTGCCTGTGGCAACGAAACACCAAAGTGGCAGGGAAAATGCCCGGCTTGTGGTGAATGGAATACGCTGATCGAACATGTTGAAAAGCCGACAGCTTCCGGTCGTGCAAAGTCTGCACCCGTCGGTGTCAGCCGCATACCGCAACGCCTTTATGAGGTTCAAACGGACCTTGAGACGCGCTTTTCTACCGGTATCGGCGAACTTGACAGGGTGCTGGGCGGCGGCGCTGTTACCGGCTCTCTCGTCCTGGTAGGCGGTGCCCCCGGTATTGGAAAGTCTACACTGCTCCTTCAGATATGCGACCGCTTATGCGACGACAGAAAAGTACTATATGTATCCGGAGAAGAGAGTGAAAAGCAGCTGAAGCTGAGAGCTGAACGCCTGGGTGTAGCCCCCGAGGAACTGTTTGTGCTTTCTGAAACACATCTCACTGACATACTTGAAGCTGTGGAAGTATTGAAACCGGATGTTCTGATCGTTGACTCTATTCAGACAATGTACAGCGAATTGAATGAGTCTGCACCCGGTAGTGTATCACAGGTCAAAGAATGCACTATGGCAATGATGCAGTTATCCAAGGCTGAAGGTGTAGCTGTATTTGTTGTGGGACATATCAATAAGGATGGCGCAATTGCTGGTCCAAAGGTTCTGGAACATATGGTAGATAGCGTTTTGTACTTTGAGGGAGATCCCAATTCCTCTTACCGCTTGCTCAGAGCCGCTAAGAACCGTTTTGGCTCTACTAACGAGATTGGTGTGTTTGAGATGGCAGAGCATGGCCTTGTAGAGGTACCGAATCCTTCACAAATGCTGTTGGAGGGCCGTCCTCATGGTGCAACTGGTACCTGCGTAGCCTGTGTCATGGAGGGTACCAGGCCGGTTTTAGCAGAGGTACAGGCGCTTGTTGCAAAAACCACATTTAATGTTCCGCGTAGAACCGCTGATGGTTTCGATTTTAACCGTGCAGTCCTTTTACTGGCAGTTGCGGAAAAGCGTGCTGATATGAAGCTGAGCGCATTTGACGCGTATATTAATGTTATTGGTGGACTAAAACTGGACGAGCCCGGTGCAGACCTGCCCATGGTTTTGGCGGTTGCTTCTTCTTATCGGGATAAACCGGTTTCTCATGATTTAGTAGCAATCGGTGAAGTTGGTCTGACAGGGGAGATACGATCTGTTTCACAGATGAATTTGCGCATAGGAGAAGTTGCAAGATTAGGATTTAAACAGTGTATTATACCCAAAAACAGCAATGAAAAGTTAGAAATTCCCGAAGGCTTGACCGTCTATAGGGTCAAAAACCTCCGGGAAGCGATTGAAATAGCAATTTGATCATTCAGAAGGGGAGGGGGCATCCTCATTCAGGTAATCCAACTTAGACAGGGGATTTGCCTGTGCCGCAAGTTTAAGTTCAGTGTTCTCAATATGGGTATAAATTTGCGTAGTATTCAAGTTTTCGTGGCCTAAAACTTCCTGAACTGTCTTAACATCAACACCGCCGGACAGCATCATCGTAGCGGCTGTATGACGCAGTTTATGCGCTGAAAAGTTATCGGCATCAAGTCCGGCCATCAAAAGATACTTTTTGATCAGACGGTGTACTGCAGAGACACTAATCCTGTTATTATCTCTTGATCCAAATAGAGCGCGATTGTCAGACAATACTTTTTTGTTGCGTTCGGGCAGGTATGCGTCGATGGCCTTTCGGCAGGGAGTGCCAAAATAAACGAAACGTTCTTTGTTTCCTTTACCAACAACGCGGATTCTGTCCTCGTAGACATCTGAAAGATTCAGTCCCACAAGCTCACTACGGCGGATACCGCAATTTAAAAACAGCATGATGATCGCATAGTCACGTTTTTCGTTTGGTCCGCTTACAGCCTTTAAAAGTGCAGCTGATTGCTCTAAGGTAAGGTATTTTGGCAGGCTTTTACGTAGTTTGGGATATTCAAGGTCAGCAACGGGATTTTCTGTAAGCTGTTTTGTGCGCACAGTCAGATATTTATAAAAGGACTTTAATGCAGATAATTTTCTCGCGCGGGCTGCCGGCGAGATTCCGTATTCAGGATAAGAAGCGGCAGGATCGAGCGTACGGTCATTTGCCAGATAAGAAAGAAAATCGAAGACATCGGAAGTGGTGATTTGACGGACAAAATCCAGATCAACATCACAAATATCAATTTCGTCCAAACGAGAATGAATGGGCATATCATTACGCATCAGCTTCATGAAACGAATGAACATTCTTAAATCCAAATAGTATTCAGAAATGGTTCTGGGTGATTGGCCTTTGATTGTTTCGTGATAGGTAAGAAATTCACGCAGAATTTGCGGACAGTCTGAATATCGCTTCATTTTGTACCTCCAAAATGGTTTGTATCTATATTATAGCATAAATACCGAAAAAACGCAACAAAATTTTTATTTTGTTGCGTTCGTTACAGGGAATGATGAAAGGATTTTATAAAGGCCACGATTCTGCTTCCCTTTTTATAATGCATAGAATCCCGACCGGTTCAAAAGCGAATCGGTCGGGATTTGTTCGTTATTCAATGATCTCAGTGTTAATATCAAGTGTATAGCAAAATTTTTGACCGTCTGCGGCAAACAGCTGATCCTCATGAACCCATTCGCAATTTGCAAGAGTAATCGTCCAGGAAATCTCGACATCCTTAACTGTTATAGATCCCGAGGTCTCCCCTTCTGATATGGCATCAAACAGTTGCTGATTAAATGTGCTTTGTAGAGCATCCTCCATTTTAACAAGGTCAAAATATGTAGTATTGGGTCTTGAGCCGACGATGGTGTACATAGCAGCTATGTAGTACTCCGGTATGGCGCTGAACATATATTCTGTTACCCAAGTGTTATTATAATGAACACCTCTTACATAGCCATCTACAAGCTTATACTGAAAATCCGGTCTGACGGTTTCTGCGAGAGAATCCAATGTAGAATATAAGACATAAGGCTCGATATCTTTTTCCCACCTACCGTCCTCATTCAAAACCAGTTCTGTGCGTGCTTGGAGCATATTCTCATAGTCAAGATGACACTCTGCAAACCTTTTGACCGTTAGTTTGTTACCAATATACTTTGGCATATTTACTTGCATGCTTGTGATCAGGGCAATTGCCAATGAAGCACAGTATAATCCGGCAAGACACCACTTTTTTAAATTGGACCAATCTACATAAATGATTTCAGATGTATGGTTCCAGTAGTTCTCCTCCCCTGCCGAATCCTCCTTGTAAGACGCATAAAGGCGCCACCAGGAAAGAATTGGAAAAAAGAAACCCAATCCGTGCCAAATAATATCTTTTTCACGGACAAAGGCATCATAGTACGACAGTTTACCGCCGTTAATGTTCTCAATTTTGATTCCCATTACCCATTTTCCTGGTGTGGTGCCCCAGAAATGCAGTAGCGCTGCAAAAACGGGAATAGCAATAAAGTAAGTAGCAAAGCCAACTAAAGCTTCAGCGCCATCATTAAAAGGACGGATTCTGAGTACAACAACAAGGATAAATTCCAGCAGTGCGCCAAGCAATGAATAGTCAAGCATTCTTGCAAAGTATCGTCGCCAGGGATGTGCTTGCTTTTTAACAGGTTCCTGAAAACTGTGAGAAGCAGATACAAGAGGAGATTCCAAAAGCCTAAGATAATAAACAGTATCTAAGTTTTCATATTCAGCACAGTCACGCTGTATTTCTGCACAAACAAATTTTGCCTGTTCGTTTAAACGGATCTGGTTTTCAAGAGCTTTGACCTGTTCTGATAAGATTTCACCAAAATTACCGGTTCCATTTTGCAGACATTTAATGTTAAATAGGCTAACTCCAAGCAGACGCAACAGCTTAATTTTTAGCAAAAGTGCAATATCGTCGTCACTATAAGTTCGGTATCCGTTATCCATTCGTTTGGGAACAACAATTCTTTCTTTTTCATAGAAGCGAATAGTCGCTCTGTCAAGACCGGTTTCCCGTTCAACATCCTGAATTTGCATGCAAACACCGCCTTTCTAAACTTATCATATACTATCAACCCAGTTTACAGTCAAGAGTTAAAACGCGGATTATATGAATTTTTTTTACTTTACAAGAAAGCCGTATAATGGTAAAATACAAGTATACATCCTGTTTTGGAGGAATGAACTATGAATGTAAAACGCATTGGTGTACTTACAAGTGGTGGAGATGCCCCAGGTATGAATGCTGCTGTACGCGCAGTGGTGCGTACCTGTCTGTATCACGGTATTGAGGTCTATGGTATCCGCCGCGGTTGGAACGGTCTGATTCATGGTGATGTGATCAAGATGGATGCCAGCAGCGTTTCCCGTACGATTAATCGTGGCGGCACGATACTCTACACAGCCCGCAGTAAAGAATTTATGACTGAGGAAGGTCAGAAACGCGCGGTATCCACCTGTAAATTCCTGGGCCTGGATAGTATAGTGGCCATTGGCGGCGACGGCACATTCCGTGGTGCCCGCGCATTATCCAAATATGGAATTAATGTAATCTGCATTCCGGCAACCATCGATAACGATATCGTGTGTACCAACTACTCAATCGGCTTTGATACAGCTGCCAATACCGCAATTGAGTGCATCGATAAGCTGCGCGACACAATGCAGTCCCACGAGCGTTGTTCCGTGGTGGAGGTTATGGGACGCAATGCAGGCTACCTTGCCATGTATGTGGGCCTTGCTGTGGGTGCGACTGCTGTATTGGTTCCGGAAAAAGAAATTGACTTTGAAAAGGATGTTATTGAAAAACTCCGTCAGGCCAGACTGCACGGCTTTACCCATTACATGATCGTTGTTGCTGAGGGCGCCGGTCACGCAACCGAGATCGCAGAGCAGATCCGTAATGCAATTGAGTTGGATCCTCGCGTTACAGTACTTGGCCATATCCAGCGTGGCGGCTCCCCTACCGGCCGTGACCGTGTCAATGCTACAAAAATGGGCTACCTGGCGGTTGAGCTTTTGCTTGCCGGAAAGAATAACCGTATCGTTTGTACCAATAACGGCCGCTACACTGATGTTGATATTGATGAAGGACTTGCAATGGTCAAAGATATTCAGCAGATGGAGATTGAACTCCTGGCTGCTATGACAGGCTATCACAACAAGATGTAATTAAAAAAGAGCACCGAAAGGTGCTCTTTTTTATGCCTTGGGATGGCACTTATCATATACGGATTTAAGCTTTTGATTGATCATCTGTGTGTACAATTGTGTCGAGGAGATATCGCTGTGGCCCATTAATTCCTGCAGGGAGCCTAAATCAGCGCCATTTTCCAGAAGATGTACTGCAAAGCTATGCCGCAAAGTATGTGGGGTGATCTCCTTGTTGATGTGTGCGGTAGCTTGATAATGCTTTAAAAGCTTCCAGAAGCCCTGACGGCTCATTCTGGTACCACTAACATTAACAAACAGTGCGGTTTCGTTTTTATCAGCAACCATGGAGTCACGGACTTCGCGAATATAAACACTTAATGCACGCAGCGCTGAAGGGTAAAGCGGGATGACTCTGCTCTTCTTGGTTTTGCTGCACTTTATAACACCATGTGCCAGATTCACATCATCCAGATCAAGATCAATGAGCTCACTGACACGGATACCCGTGGCGTACAACACCTCCAGCATTGCTTTATCGCGGTAACCTTTTGCGTCAACACAAACCGGTTGCTGCAAAAGCAGCTCAATTTCTTTGCCGTTCAAAATCTGTGGAAGCTTCTTCTCTCCCCTGTCGATCTGAATGTCGGTAACGGGAGTCTTCTCCAGAAAGCCAGAAGATACAAGGTAGGAATAGAAGTTCTTCAAGCTGGCCAGGCAACGGGAAACAGTTGCACCGGATTTGCCGTATTCTTCCAAAGAACGCAGATAAGCACTAATATTCAGTTGTGTAACATCCAGAATATCCAGCTCCTCGTTATCCTGCAGCCAATCGGAGAATTGGCGAATGTCACGAAGATAGGACGATATGGTGTTGGACGAGGCCTGCTTAACTTTTGACAGGTAATTCTCGTAGGCTTTAATTAAATCCAACATGAATCTTGTGCTACCTTTCTAAAGAAGATTTGTGATCTCAATTAAATACGGGGATATCATACAATAATCCAGACAACCGACTGCCACCGCACAAATTAGGCAAAGGATTAAATCTGAGAATACAAATGCATTGTGTTTGAAGGATCGAAGCCAAAACCAGAACAAAGGTATCAGCATAACAGAGTCAGCAAATGTCAGCATAGGCCAGATGATCCATCCGGCTGAATTAAAAGCGCATAAGACAGCGTAGAGGCAAAATCCAACGGTCAATCCTTTGATGCCACAGAAGAACCAAATTAACCGACGGCAATTTATGCCGATACAGACTGCTGAGGCGGCAATCGGCAACAGCAGTATAAAGATATAGCCTTCCAAGGACGGCTGCTGGCGAACAGCATTAAGAACGATTGGTATAATTGCATCTCCGGTTCTTGCAGCAAGCAGTGCACCTGCAATGATCGAAACGGTCCATGAAAATGCAAGAATAAATATGCAGGTCTTGCATTGCAGCAGATGAGGTCGGGAAATATTAAAATATGGCTGCAATCTTACACCACCTTATAAAAAACCGTTGATAACAGGTAGTATACTGGCAACCGGAATATGTAAAAGTAAACAATCCCAAATATCATATTTCATAAACAGTATACACCAAAAAATGAATATTGGCAAGTATATTTGGATATTTCAACTATTTTTGTAAATTATGTACACATTTTATGTTAACGCATTTATGTCAACCAAATAAACCAAAGCGGTGGCAAATTTTATCATTTTCGCTTATTTTCAAGATGTTGTTGTGCGCACTTCCAGAGATATACAAGATATAGTTTTGCATTGAATCCTGCAATGTTTTGCCAAAGGGTAAATTATACTTACCTATTTGTTGAAATTGTACAACATCCTATTTGGCGTAAAGTCTTCTTTTTTTCGGTTTATGTGCTTTTATTGATATTAAACTTGATATGACGATCACTGCGACCATTGTCAGTAACACTATCCATAAATTATTGAACTCTCCGTCAAAGAAGATAATATTTGACGCCACAAGCACAAACAGGTATATCAGCGCTATCGCTGCATTGATAATGGCGTACTTCCCTTCTGTTCTTATATTGCACAGAATTGTACCGGTCGCCAGACTAATGAATGTTATGGCATAGGGTATGAATTTCATAGTGTCTTCGTTAAGTTTTCCGTCTGTGATCAATACCGCAGCTATTGCTGCTAATAATAAGCTGGCTGCAATCGAAAATGCTGAACCCTTTGTAATTGTGGTAAGCATGCTCCGTGATGAAGGTGTGTTCTTATACTTTGCGGTCATAATCCCCTCCCCTTTCACTTTAGATTATTCGCACAAGCCGAAAAATATAACAGGGGCAGACCTGTGTCTGCCCCTGTATCATATGATAAATTATTACTTGGACATCTGTGCTACCATAGCATCCAAAAGTTCCTTTGCGGAAGCCTGATCCTCAGCAACAGCGGTATAATAGAACTTGACCTTGGGCTCTGTGCCGGACGGACGGGCAATCACACTGCCCTTGTCCCCCAACAGGAACTCAAGAACATTGGACTTAGGCAGAAGGATCCGGGACGCTTCACCGGTGACCATGTTCTTATCCACACTGCTTCTGTAGTCCCGTACGCCGGTGACAGCGGCCCCGCCGATGGATGCGGGAACGGATTCACGCAGGTCTGCCATCATCTTGGCAGCTTTTTCCATGGCATCAGAGCCGGTAAGTTCGATGCTCTGTACATATGCGAGGTAGAATCCATAGGTTGCGTAAACTTCGTCCAATGCATCCAGAATGGTCTTACCCTGCTTCTTCAGGCTGGCAGCCATTTCACAAACCAGCATGGAAGCAATAACGGCATCCTTATCCCGGGCATAGGTGCCCTTCAGATATCCGCAGCTCTCCTCAAAACCAAAAATGAATTTATGCTCCTCGTTCTTCTGCTCCAGCTCAAGGATCTCGCCACCAATGTACTTAAAGCCGGTGAGCACTGCCTTCATGGTAACACCGTACTTCTTGGCGATCTGGTCGGCCAGAGGAGAGGATACGATACTGCGTACGGCAATTGCGCCTTCGGGAATCGTGTTCTGCGCTGCACGTGCCTTCAAAATATAATCCAGCAGCAGGCAACCCAGCTCGTTACCGGACAGCTTCTTAAATCCGTTACCGCAGGGAACAGCGATGGCGACACGGTCAGCATCGGGGTCTGTGCCCAGTATCACATCGCAGGGAGCGTTCTTTGCGACCTTGTAGCTCTCGTTCAGTGCAGCATCGGTTTCGGGGTTGGGGTACTCGCAAGTCTTGAAGTCGCCGTCAGGCTTTTCCTGACAGGATACGACAGTAATATTCACTCCCAGGCGACCCAGAATTTCACGGACAGGCTCGTTGCCGGTGCCGCAAAGCGGCGTATAAACGATGTCAAGACCAGCAGAACGGATCATTTCGGGGTCAACAGCCTCTGCAAGGACGGTAACATAGTATTTCTCCCAAACATCCTGACCAATGTAGCTGATCAGACCATCCTCTATGAATGCTGCAAAAGGTTTTTCCTCAGGAATAAAATAAGGAATGGTGCTGATTTTCTCCGTTACGATGGCAGCGGGCTCGTCGGTCATCTGGCATCCGTCAGGACCGTAGCACTTAACGCCGTTATATGCGCCAGCATTATGGCTGGCAGAGATGACAATACCGCAACCGCAACCCAGTTCGCGAACCGCATAGGACAGCATAGGTGTAGGAGCAAGGCGGTCATATAAGTATGTATGAATGCCCAGCTCCGCAAATGCTACAGCACAAACCTCGGCAAACAGCTGAGAGTTGTGACGGGAATCATAACCGATAGCAGCCTTCTGGGGAAGATCTGTCGAAGCAAGCCATGCTGCCATACCCTGTGCGGCTCTGCGAACAGTATAGCGGTTTAAACGGTTGCTGCCTGCGCCCATGATACCGCGCATACCGGCGGTACCAAACTGCAGATCACTTCCAAATCTGCCCTTGAGTTCTTCTTCATCATTTTTAATAGCAAACAGTTCTTGCTGAACATCTTCAGGAAGCCCTGCGTTGCACCAAAAATCATAACGATCCATATAGTTCATAATAATTCCCCCTGTGATTACTCAAAAAAACAGCTCAAAGCATACTTGAGCTGTTTTTCTATTTACACTTAATTACCGCTCAGTTTCCTGAGTAGAAACGCTAGCGCGCTTTTCCTGTGCGTCGACCAACGCTTTGAACTTTGCGCGGGTGTCACGGACATCGTCCAGGGACAGAGAAATAGCTTCCTCAGTACGGCGCAAAGCATCGTCCATATAGTCATTGCTGACTCTACGCAGCTCGGTCATACGGTTCTGGGTCTGCAGCACCATTTCCTGGCACTGACGCTTTGCTTCCTGGTAAATAGCTTCCTCGGAAACCATCTTATTAGCCTTATCCTGAGCCTGACGGATGGTGGATTCAGCCTCGCGGCGAGCCTGACCGATCAGTTCATTGCGGGATTCAACAATTGTGCGAGCCTGCTTCAGTTCCACAGGCAGCTGTGCGATGATCTCATCCAGCATATCCAGGACCTTGTCGCGTTCCAGAATGCACTTGTCTGCAGACAGAGGCATGGATCTGGCGTCCTGCACCATATCATATAGCGCAGAAATGATATCTTCAACAGTTTGTTCGTTCATTTTCTATCTCCTCCTTGACGGATATCAGCAATTCGCTGTTTGAATACGGGAATAATCTCTTCCGGTAAAAAGTCGGAGAGATCTACATCATAATTACCCAACTCTTTAACGGTGCTGGAGCTAAGATACATATATTGATGTTCTGCTGTCAGAAACATTGTATCCAGATTTGGATTGATCTTATGATTGATCAATGCCATTTGGAACTCATTTTCAAAATCCGATCCGGCGCGAAGGCCTTTAACGATGACACAGCTCCCCTTCCGCCTGGCGTATTCTGCCAACAGCTCGTTGGATGCGTCAACTTCAACATTTGGAATGGATTGTGTTACAGCATGCACCATATCCAAACGCTCCTGCAGAGAAAACATAGGAGATTTGGAAGCATTGACCATAACACAAACAATGAGTCTATCAAAAATATTCGCAGCGCGGCGAATAATATTTAAATGACCGCTGGTGACGGGATCAAAGCTGCCGGGATAAATTGCGACCTTCATAGTAATGTTCTCCAACGCTTATCCTTTGCGGTAGATCGTCAAAAGAGTCTTGCCGTATTTATAGTCCCGGGAACGGACATAACCGGAAAATTCCCAAGGAAGTTCCTTTCCAAGGGGGCGCTCAGTAACTATTATACCACCAGTTTGCAAAATGTCAATTTCTGTTATCATTTTTAATGAATTTTCTAAAAAAACTTCTGCATATGGTGGATCCAGGAAAATAATATCAAACCGTTCTCGGCATCTTTTCAAATATGAAAGATAATCAGAGCAGATAATGCGGCCATCCTGTTCCAGTTTTGTGCGCCTGAGGTTCTCTTTGATCAGACGGCAGGCTGCTTCACTCTGGTCAACAAAAATAGCGGATTTCGCGCCGCGGCTAAGAGCCTCGATGCCAAGCTGACCGGTGCCCCCAAACAGGTCGAGGACGCTTGCGGTGGGAATATCAAACTGTATAATGCTGAAAAGCGCCTCCTTGACACGGTCAGCAGTGGGTCTTGTGGCCAAACCCTCCGGAGTCTTTAAAACAGTACCACGGGCCTTTCCGGTGATAACGCGCATACGCTCCCCTACCCCCTCTTCTTACTAAAGTAATCATAAACATTATGGGCAGCATCCTTCGGAAGCACACGCTCCAACTCAGGAAGTGTCGCATTGGAAATGGCTGTAATAGAATGAAACGATTTTAAAAGCTCTTGCTTGCGGACAGTCCCAATTCCGGGGATCTGATCCAGCTCCGAATACCGCAGCCGTTTGCTTCTTAATTCACGGTGGTAACTGATGGCAAATCTGTGTGTCTCCTCCTGGATGTTTCCAATCAGTGCAAAGACGGATTGCTGCCCGATGATATCGATCCGGTGGCCTTCAGGGGTAATAAGTGCCTGCGTGCGGTGCTTGTCATCCTTGACCATGCCGAACACCGGGAAAGATAAACCAAGCGCGGAGAGGGCACTGATGGCTGTCGTGGCATGCTGCGCGCCGCCATCGATCAGCAGCAGGTCGGGAGCAGCTTCAAACCCAGCATCGCCGTTTACAAAATGTGTGAAACGGCGGGTAATGACCTGGTGCATGGATGCGTAATCGTCCTGTATTTCCAGACCGTTGATTTTAAAGCGTTTGTAGCTCCGTTTTTTCGGTTTTCCGTCCTGAAAAACCACCATACTGGCGACCGTATCAGTACCGGAAATATTGGAAATGTCGAAGGCTTCGATCTTTGCAGGTGGATCGATACCCAGCATCTTTCCAAGCAGGTTTAAAGCGCCGTTAAGACGCTCTTCCCGGGTAGTAACCCGCTGCGCTTCCTCAAGAGCATTTACCTGTGCCAGCTCCACAAGACGCACATTATCGCCCCTCTGGGGTACTTTGATGGCTGTCTTTCTGCCGTAGGTATGGCAGAGCAGATCCTGGAACAGCTGTCTGTCCTCCAGTTCAAAGGGCAGAAGAATGATCTTGGGAGCATATCCGCGGGCAAGATAATATTGCTTCAACAGACTGGAAACAGCTGCAGCAGGATCGTCCTGAACAGCAAGGATCTCATAGTCCTTATCCAGCAGATTTCCTCCGCTGTAGTGCAGCACAGAAAAGCATGCCTTAGATTCCGTTTGCGCAAAGCCGATAACATCTGTATCAGCGGCAGTACCGGCAGCGACAAGCTGTTTTTTGCTCAATACTTCAAGAGAACGCAGACGGTCCCGGAGGTTGGCTGCGAGCTCAAAATTCAAATCCTCGGCAGCAGCCAGCATTTGCTGCTTCATCTCATCGTAGACAGCCTTAAAATTGCCTGCAAGAAGCTGTTTGGCCTGCTCTACAGATGTTAAATACGCGTCACGGGATAAATTTCCCTGGCACCAACCGCTGCACTGATTCATGTGGTAGTGCAGACAGGGACGATCTTTACCGAAATCCCTGGGAAATTTCTTGCCGCAGCTTGGCAGTTTTAAAACAGAGCTAATGGACGCAAGAACCTCCTGGGTAACGCCCCGGCTGCCGTAAGGTCCGTAGTACAGCGCGCCGTCATTCAAAACCTTGTTCTCGAGGGTGATCTTGGGGTATGCGTCATTCATATCCAAACGCAGGTAAGGATAGCCTTTATCATCTTTGAGAAGGATATTATACTTTGGAAGGTGCCGCTTGATCAGCGAGCATTCCAGCACCAGCGCTTCGAATTCAGAAGCGGCAACGATCACATCGAAATCATGGATCTTACTGACCATCATTCGGGTCTTCGGGGTATGGGCAGCAGAATTCACAAAGTACTGGCTGACACGGTTTTTAAGCCTCTTTGCCTTCCCTACATATATGACCTGCCCTGTCCGGTCATGCATAATATAAACACCCGGTGACAGCGGCAAAGCTGATGCCTTTTCCTTTAAATCTTTAAACATCATAGGAGACTCCATGAAAGAACCGCCTCAACACAGTTTACACCGGTTGAGGCGGCTATCAGTTAAAATCAATAAACATCACGCTGGAGCAGTACTTCCAGAGCGTTTACAGCTTCCTCAGCATCATTGCCGGAAGCGGACAGGGTTACAACAGCACCTGTTACAATACCAAGAGACATAATACCCAGAAGGCTCTTAGCATTCATTTTGCGGTTGTCAGACTCCAGCCAAATACTGCAGCTGAACTCATTTGCCTTCTGAACAAAGTATGTAGCTTGCCGATTGTGCAAGCCAGATTCACAGCGGACGATGATTTCTTTGCTGAACATATCATTCACTCCTTCTAGTCACACCATATGATTGTGACTTTATGCGTATATGATACTGAAAATTACCGCAAAAGTCAACCTGTTTCCAGTAATTTCCACCGATGTAACAACCCATTAAGCAATCTGCGGGACGATTATGGTGAAATCATCGAAATTCAGCAATCGTAACGCCGTCTTCACCTTCTCCGTAAAGGCCAAGCCGGAATTTCTTTATAAATTTATTTTTGCGTAAAGATTGCTGGACCGCACTACGCAAAGCCCCTGTTCCCTTACCGTGAATGATCCGTACGGAAGCAAGGTTGGAGCGCATTGCTTCATCCAGATAGCGTTCAAGAACACTGATGGCCTCAACCGTATCCATACCGCGCAGATCCACTTCAGAAGCCATTGCAGCCATTTTCATTTCCCTTCCAGAATGTGCCGGACGGCCACCCTTTTCCTTATAAGGGTTGTTCTGCTCCAGCAGGTAAACCTCATTGGGTTTGGCGGTAAGCTTCAAAATGCCCGCCTGAAGCTGATAGGAACCGTCGTTATTGATGGCGATAACGCTGGCTTTGGTTCCAAGCTTTAACAGTTCCACCGTGTCGCCAACAAGAATAGCGCGCTTGGGCTCCGGGCGCTTCTCTTCCTTTTGACCGGCGTGAAGTTTGTTTTCCGCCTCATTCAGGCTACGGCGCAGCTCAGCCTGTCGCTGATTAATACCCTGTGTATCCGCACCGTCAGTCAGCTGCTTTTTCAAGGCTTTAATTTCTTCAGCTGCAGCATTTGCGGTGCGACGGGCATCGTCGATGATGGACTGGGCCTCCCTCCGAGCCTGCTCCATGGCCTTTTCCCGTTCCTTTGCCAGCTGTGCACTGTATGCTTCGCTCTGTTCTTTGATTTTTGCAGTTTCACGGCGAAGACGCTCAGCTTCACTGCGGGCAGACTCCATCTGCTGCCGCTGGGCTTCCAGCTGGGAAAGTACATCCTCGAAATCTTTGTCAGTTTGACTGACAAGATCCATTGCGTCCTTAATGATCTCTTCTGACAAGCCAAGCTTTCTGGAGATGGCAAAGGCGTTGGATTTTCCGGGAATGCCGATCAAAAGCTTATAAGTGGGCTTTAAAGTTTCAACATTAAACTCACAGGAGGCATTGATAACGCCGGCAGTACGCATTGCGTACATTTTTAGCTCTGCGTAATGGGTGGTTGCAATAACATGGCTTCCCATTTTGCGGCAGAACTCAATAAGAGCGATGGCCAGAGCTGCACCCTCAGCGGGATCCGTACCGGCGCCAAGCTCATCAAAGAGCACAAGGGTTCTGTCGTTGCACTGATCCACCACCTCAACGATGGTCTGCATATGACCGGAAAATGTAGAAAGACTCTGTGCGATCGACTGCTCATCGCCAATGTCTGCAAGGATCGCATCAAAGGTAGACAGACAACTGCCGGCACCGGCGGGTATGTGCAAACCGCACTCAGCCATTAAAGTCAACAGACCAATGGTTTTAAGCGTAACCGTTTTGCCGCCGGTATTAGGACCCGTTATGATCATGGAGTCAAAGTCCGTTCCCAAATGCACGGAGATGGGAACGGCAACATTCTTATCGATCAGCGGATGGCGTGCATTACGCAGTTCTACCCTGCCTTGATCATTCATGACAGGCTCCCACGCACGCATCTTAAAGGCAAGACGCGCTTTTGCAAAAATAACATCCAAGTGAACAAGCAGCTTAAAGTCGTCACGGATCGTTTCTCCGTGGGCGGCAGCGTCAGCGGAAAGCTCTGCTAGTATCCGTTCGATTTCCTTCTTTTCCTCCAGTTCAAGCTCACGCAGGGCATTATTTGCGTTTACCGCAGCCATGGGTTCCACAAAATATGTGGAACCGGTGGCGGAAACATCGTGAACCAGGCCGGGGACATCATTTTTGCATTCACTTTTTACCGGAACCACATATCTGCCCTGCCGGATGGTTATAATTGGCTCCCGCAAGAATTTGGAATATGCGGGCGAGGAAATGATCTTTTGAAGGCTGTCCTTTACCTTTGCGCTTTGTACACGCATGTGACGGCGAATGGATGCAAGCTCAGAGCTGGCTGTGTCGGCAATTTCTTCCTCCGACAAAATCGCGCCAAATATCTTATCTTCAAGATACTTGTTGGGTACGAGCATACGGAACAGATGATCAAGAACAGTTTCTTTTTCGTCTTCTGCGATATAGGCTTTCACGGTTCTTGCACAGCGCAGAACACCTGCGATACGCAAAAGCTCTTTTGGCTGCAGGCTGCCTCCCCGGTCTGCACGTATTAAAGAGTCCGTCACATCTTTTACATCTGAAAATCCGGGATATCCCTTGCGTGTACTTAAATCAGCAGCAGCGGTAGTTTCCGCAAGCATACTGCGGACCTGCTCTATATCAGAAGAAGGAGTCAGACGAAGGCAGGTTTCCTTGCCTTGTGTGCTTCCGGCGCATTCTGATAAAAGCACAAGAACCTGATCCAATTCAAGTTTTTTTAATGATTTTTCATATAATGTGGTCATTGTTTACTCCTAATCCCGGAGGATCGCCGGGTTCTGCAGTGATTTATAAAAATCCAGAGTTGAAAAGCCCCGTTCCAGCTGCGTAGAAAGATAGCTTTCCGTTACATGCGCAAGCTCCTTCAATGTTTCGGTGCCTGCGCTAAAAGAGAAGAGCCGCTTTGGATCACAGTAACAGATATAACGCATGGCATCCAAAACACCGGGTGTAACCGGCATGCGGATTCCGTTGGAGAACGAATCCCGGCAGCGGTCACATTCCAGCCTTCCTTCTGAAATATCAAAACGGTTGGGTTGTGTGCTGCCGCAACGGTGGCAGACGTTGAGATCCGGCGTATAACCGGAAATGCACGCACTTCTGAGTTCAAATACGGCCTTTATCTGTTCTTCTGAAATATCGAGCTTGGACAATGCATAAAGACAATTCAGGACCAGCGAAAGAAGCTCCGGATTAGGCAGATCTTCCTGGGAAAGAACCTCCGCAGCCTGGGCAAAGTATGTACCAAGGGACAATTTGGAAAGATCCTTGCGGAGCTGCTGAAACAACTCGATGGAATGGGCTTCATTGATGCTGTACATATCCCGATATTCAAACAGGACAAATTCGCCGTAGGTCAAAAGCTGACAGGGCGCAACAAGGGGGCTGTTTTTTCTTCGCAGCCCCCTGGCTTTTACCGTAAGTTTACCGTGATCGCGGGTAAGCACAGTCAACAATGCGTCTGTATCATTGTAAGGCGTTACCCGTAACACCAGTCCCTGAATCGTCAAATACATTAGACCGCTCCATCCTTCGTGCGTTGTTATAAAGCAAATAAATCTCCGGTGACCCGGTCTCCAAAAACATCTGCCAATAGTCCTGTGAACGCATACCATTCCCTCCTGCAATTATGATTTGCAGAAGGAGGCTGGGTTAACCATGGAAATTAATCTCTGTAACCGAAATTGCGAACAAGGAAATCGCTGTCACGCCAGTTTTCCTTAACTTTGACCCAGGTGGTCAGATAAACCCGGGTACCCATAAACTTTTCACAGTCAGCCCGGGCCATGCTGGAGATCTTTTTAAGCATCTCTCCCCGTTTACCGATAATAATGCCTTTGTGACTGGCTTTCTCGCAATAGATCGTTGCGTCCAGATCGATAATGCCATTATCACGCTCGGAAAAAGTGGTGATCTCCACAGCAGTTCCGTGGGGTACTTCACGCTCCAGACACCAAAGAAGCTTTTCGCGGATGATCTCTGCCATTACCTGGCGTTCAGGCTGATCGGTGGTAGAATCTTCCGGGAAAAGGAAAGGACTTTCAACGGCGTATTTTTCGCACTCTGCCATTAACTCCCGTGTGCCGTCACCGGTCTTTGCGGAAATAGGGATAATTGCCGAAAAAACTGCTGCCTGAGAATAAAGCGCGATTACCTCCAACAGCGTATCCTTTTCAACTGTATCGATTTTATTGATTGCGAGGATCACAGGACACTTGCGGGCAGAGATCTGCTCGATCAATGCCTGTTCCTGCGGCCCAATGGATGCAATGGGCTCCACCATCAGAATGGTCAGATCCACATCCGCAATGGATTCCTTTGTAATATTCACCATGTAGTCGCCGAGCTTGGTTCTGGGCTTGTGGAAGCCAGGTGTGTCCACAAAAACAAACTGGGTGTCCTCTCTGGTAACAATGCCACAAATACGGTTACGGGTCGTCTGAGGCTTGTTAGAGACGATCGCGATCTTCTCACCCACAAGGCAGTTTGTCAGGGTAGACTTTCCAACGTTCGGGCGGCCGGCAATGGTGATCATAGCAGTTTTGGTTGCCATAACGGTTCTCCTTGTGTAAATTATTTCTTTTAGGTACGCTGCATTCTGGGGATAGTGGCAGCGATGATCTCTTCCTTTTTGCGCATACGGGCCTTCTCCGGACCGTCATCCATATGGTCGTATCCCAGCAGATGAAGCATGGAATGGATGGTAAGATATCCAACCTCCCGGCGCATACTGTGGCCGAATTCCTTTGCCTGCGCAACAGCCCGTTCCAATGAAATCGCCATGTCCCCCAGAGGACAAAGTCCGGTTTCAGGGTCTATGTATGCAGACCAATCCTCCGGATGATGCTCCGGCTCAAGCTGGAACATAGGAAAACTCAAAACATCAGTGGGCTTATCGATGTTTCGGTAGGCTTTATTGATTGCCTGAATGCCCTTGTCGTTGGTTACAAGAACATTGATTTCACATGGAACAGTGATTCCCTCTTCCCGCAGAGCGGCTTCAATGCATTGTGTAATCACCAATGAAACCAGGGGCCTTTGCAGTGACAGGCACTGAAATGTCAGATTGATTTTTAGGTTCTTCATATTATACTTTCCTCTTGTAATGACCATGCGGCTGTGTTGCCGGCTTCTTGATCTCAGTCTTCTTTTCTGCTTTTTCGTATGCATTGATGATCTGCTGTACCAACGCATGGCGCACGACATCCGCAGAAGTCAGCTTGCATACAGCAATATCTTTCACATCTTCAAGAACACGAACGGCATCCTTCAAGCCGGACACTTTGTCAGAAGGAAGGTCGATTTGTGTTACATCACCGGTAATGACGATCTTTGAACCGAAACCAAGACGGGTCAGGAACATTTTCATCTGTTCTTTTGTTGTATTCTGTGCCTCGTCCAGAATGATAAAACTGTCATCCAGGGTTCTGCCGCGCATATACGCAAGAGGTGCTACCTCAATAGAACCCCGTTCCTGGTATTTTTGAAATGTTTCCGGTCCCAGCATATCATAAAGTGCGTCATAAAGTGGACGAAGGTAGGGATCAACCTTGTTTTGCAAGTCTCCCGGCAGGAAACCCAGCCGTTCACCGGCTTCAACAGCAGGTCGGGTCAGAATAATACGATTGACAGTCCTTTCCCGGAAAGCAGCAACAGCGGCGGCAACAGCCAGATATGTCTTGCCTGTACCGGCAGGACCGACACCGATGGTGATGGTATTCTTACTGATGGCCTTCATATATTCCTGCTGGCCGACAGTTTTGGCCTTTATGGGTTTTCCCTTTGCGGTAATGCATACCACATCCTTGGCCATCTTCGCAACAAGGGCATCATTACCTTCGCTGACAAGGGTGATAAGATAACGCACCCTCTGTTCGTCGATCACTTCCCCCTTGGCAGCAAGGCAGAGCAGTCCTTCCAGAGTACGGGCGGCTTTGTCAACGGCCTCACTATCACCCGTTATTTTTAAGTCCGTTCCCCTGTTAATGATCTGTATGTTCAATGCTTCTTCGATTCGCTTGATATTCTCATCAAAGGAACCGAAAACAGCGATCAGATCTTCGACCCGTTCCGCATTAACGATTTTCTCTGTTGTATTCTCCATAACTGTATATATTCTCCTCGTTTCTAACCTGTCCAATCATTTCAAGGCAAGTGTATCGGCCTTCAAGGCAGTAAATTCCGTCCATAGAATGCAGAGAGCTGCTTTCTGACAGAAGCTGTCCGGATACCATCTGATTGAAGACATAGTCCCGCCCGTATTTCTCCAGCCAGGTATAATCAAGATCTTCATCCTGTTCGGCTGTGCTGACATTGTAATAGATCCATTCTTCTGTGACAAGTGCTACCGGAATCTGAAGACCGCCTGGCAAGGTCATATAATTTTCCTTATACATTTTAACACAAGTGGTATCACAAATTCCACTATCTTTATAGAAATTTATGAGTTTTTTTCCAATCAGCAGACCGTACTTCTTTTCAACAGCCGTTTTCTCCTCTCTCTCCAGGTCTATAACAGGTGAGATTACTTTTGCAGTCCGGAATGTCCGGGCCATAATTTCGGCATCCGCAGCCGTTGCCCGGATCAATAATCCGCAATCCGTATATGCTGAAACCAGCGTTTGCCCGGCTTTGACTGCCTGTCCCACGGTACATAATGGATTTCCGCTGTAAACTGTACTTGAGACGATGATCCCATCCCGTGCAGCAACAATACTGCTGACCGTCCCGGAATCTTCCGCTTGGGTTTCGCTCTGTTCCTTCTCTTTTACCCGAATGGTAGCAAAGCATCCGGAGGTATTAATACCGGCCCATTCCAGTTCCGGTATGGAAGATAGCAGTGCGTTTTTCATTTTTTCACTTCTCACCTGTCTGCGTGACGCACCAAAATATATTCCGCATTCTTCCGCCCTTTCAAGGATTATGCTGTCTGCAAGTCTGGCGTTTCCCTCAACCTGCACAAAAAATATACGACTGGATAATCCCAGAGTCAGAGCGGTCAATACAAGAATTCCGATCCAGAAAACCGGTCGGCGCCAAAGGGATTTACAGTACCAAAACAAGCCAACTTTGCGCTTAATGCAAAATTTTTCTCCTGCCTTATGAAGAATTTTTTTAATTGCAGGCAGATCCGTTCTGCCCACATTTATTTTGACTGTAAAATCATCTTCATAATCAATATTAAACAAACGAATATTGTTCCTGTTTATGCGCTGCAGTGTTGCCGCAGGATCGGCGGTTGTAATTTCAATTTGCACAATACCCGACAATGACCTCCACAAATCCATACCTATCCCCTCCTGATAAGCTGCACTGCGTCAATGCAGCCGCCGATCACCAGCTGCTCTTTCGTCATTTGCAATACATTTAGATCCTTTCCGCAAATACGCAGATAACCAAAGCACACCTTTGTCAGAATCTCATTACAGCTGTATTGGACGATCCCTTTGTGATTTTCGATCAGCACACGGCCGCTGCCGGCAATTTCCGCAAGCGGTAATCCTGGTACAGGCTCTGTATGCAGATTCAGGCTTCTTGTGAATCGTTCCAGTAAGGTTTCCCGCTGTCCCATAGAATCACTCCTTTGTCAAGTCTATGAAAAGTAAGTGATGAAGTGAACCTTGCGCACATAGTTTCTTATGAGGTGATGGAAATGAATAAAGGATGCAGTGCCTGGACAGGCATTATTGCATTTATAGCAATGTGCGTTTTAATACTGGACGCAAAAACAGGGCTGACTGGTGCGCGGGACGGATTAACGCTGTGCATGAATACCGTTATACCGGCGCTGTTTCCGTTCTTTGTTATATCAGCAATTATCAATTCAAGTGTTACCGGTAAGAAAATATCTTTTTTACGACCACTGAGGTACCTGTGCGGCATACCAAAAGGGTGTGAGTCGCTGCTGCTTTTAGGATTGCTTGGCGGCTATCCAGTCGGCGCTCAGGCTGTGTATAATGCATACGAAAGCGGAAAGATTAATGGCATTACAGCCAGGCGTCTTCTTGGCTTTTGCAATAATGCCGGACCGTCATTTATATTTGGCATTCTATCGTCACAATTTCAAACACAAAAAATTGTCTGGATCATATGGGGTATACATATTTTGTCTGCAATATTGGTAGGCATATTACTACCAAACAAACAAGAAACCGCAGCTATACTCACAGCCTCAAAACCCATTACGCTACCTGATGCTTTGGAAAAAGCCGTCAAAACAACGGCGACTGTTTGCGGCTGGGTTATACTGTTTCGTGTGGTATGTTCTTTTTTCGGTCGTTGGTTCTTACAATTTCTTCCATCATCATTTCAGGTTGTATTAACGGGTATATTAGAGCTGACAAACGGCTGTAGCTATCTCTCGTCCATACCTCTGGAGAGCCTGCGTTTCCTAGTATGCTGCTGCATGCTTTCCTTCGGCGGATTATGTGTGACGCTTCAGACTGTCAGCGTAACGAAGGAACTTGGCGTTGGTATGTATCTGCCCGGTAAACTGCTGCAGACAGTGCTTAGTCTTGTACTGGCTGCAATATTACTGCCTTTTCTTTATCCCGGTGAAAACAACAGACTCCTCCCCTTTTTAATGACAGCGGTAATCATTATTTTGCTGTTGGTGCTTGGTCTATACGGTAAAAAAAGTAGTAGCATTATGAAAAAAAGTGTTGTATAATAATACAAGATTGTTTACAAGGAGGAAAACTTATGCTCTTCCGTAAAAAGATGCCCCGTTCCTGCAGCTATTGCGCCAACGGAACGATGATCAGTGACGATCAGGTATTGTGCACCAAATACGGCGTAGTTTCCGTGTATTATAAATGCCGCAAATTTACCTACGACCCTTGCAAGAGAACGCCAGTAAAGGCCAAGGCCTTGGATTTTAATAAATACAAAGAGGAAGATTTTTCCCTGTAAAAAACAACGGAAAGTGTAATCACTTTCCGGTGTTTTTATTATTTCAGCATTTCCAGGAATTCATCCTCGGTGAGGATCGGGATCCCCAGCTCCCTTGCCTTACGCTCCTTAGAGCCGGCATTCTCACCCACTACCACAAAGCTTGTCTTCTTGGAAACAGAACCAGCAGCCTTGCCACCGAAATATTCAATCTTTTCCGTGGCTTCATCACGGGTGAATTTGCTTAGCGCACCGGTAAGGACAAAGGTCTTCCCTGCAAAGCGGGTATCGGTAATAACGCATTTGCTCTCAAAATTCACTCCTGCGTCCCGCAGACGCTGAAGCATGTGCTGCGATTGCGGCTGAGAAAACCAATCCCTAATAAATTTTGCGGTAATCGTGCCGACATCGGGAACACAGGTGAGCTCTTCCTCCGTTGCAAGCATCAGTGCATCCAAAGAGCCAAACGCACCGGCAAGAACCTTACCGGTTTTGGAACCGACCTGGCGGATACCAAGGGCGTAAATCAGCCTGCTCACATCCTGCTGCTTGCTGTTTTCAATGGCAGAAAGTAATTTTTGAGCAGCCAATTCACCGCTCCGCCACAAACTTTTAATATCATCCAAAGACAAATAATAAAGATCAGCCGCTGATTTTAAAAGACCCTTAGCGATCAAACCTTCAACGATTGCGGTACCCATGCCCTCAATATCCATTGCGTCTCTGCTGACGAAATGGGCAATGTTTCTCGCAAGCTGGGCAGGACATTCCGCACCTGTGCACCGCAGGAATGCACCGTCTTCATCCTGACTTGTGGCTGCACCGCACACAGGACAGGTCTCGGGAAGTCTGTAGGGCACTGTTCCTGCAGGCCTTTTATTCAGATCAACATCCAGGATCTCGGGAATAATTTCGCCTGCCTTACGGATGTGCACGGTGTCGCCGATCCGAATATCGCGCTGTGATATGAAGTCCTGATTATGCAGTGTCGCATTTGTTACGGTGGTTCCTGCAAGCCGAACAGGACGCACGACGGCCTTAGGTGTCAGAACACCGGTTCTGCCCACTTGAACGATAATGTCCTCCACAACAGCAGGCTTGATTTCCGGAGGATACTTGTACGCAGCGGCCCATCTGGGGAATTTTGCGGTGGAACCAAGGACCTCCCGAAGAGACAGGTCGTTCACCTTGACCACTGCGCCGTCAATGTCACATGGCAGCTGTTCCCGGTTTTCGTTTATTGATAAAATCTGCTGATTAATGCTGCTTACCGATGTCAAAGTGGTAAACGGCACAACTTTAAATTGCAGTTTCTGCAAATATTCAAGGGATTCGGCGTGACTTGTGAAGGTCACACCTTCTGCAAGCTGGACATTAAAAACAAGAATATCCAGTCCCCTCTTTGCCGCGATCTTCGGATCCAGCTGCCGCAGAGAGCCCGCAGCGGCATTTCTGGGGTTAGCAAACAGAGGTTTTCCCTCGGCCTCCTGGTGTGCGTTGAGCTTCTCAAAGCTTACCTTGGGCATATAGACCTCACCACGGACGATCAGCCTGTGAGGTGCATTAGGAATTGCTAGAGGAATGGAGTGAATCGTCTTCAAATTCTCAGTTACATCTTCACCGATGGTACCATTACCCCGTGTTGCACCCTTTATAAGCAGACCATCTACATATTCCAGGGCAACCGACAGACCATCCACTTTCGGTTCAACGGTAAATGCTGTACCTGGATAGTCCTTCAGAATTTTATGCAGGAAGTCATCAAGTTCTTCTCTTGAGAAAACATCCTGTAAGCTCATGAGAGGCACTTGATGTTGAACTTCTTCAAACTTACTTAAAGCTTTTCCACCAACACGTTTAGTAGGGGAATCTGGCATTGCAAGTTCTGGATTTTCAGCTTCTAAAATTTCGAGTTCGCGAAGCAAACTATCGTACTCAAAATCGTACATTATGCTGAAATCGTTTTCATAGTATTCATGATTTGCTTTATTGAGCAGCTGTGTCAGCTCCTGGATTCTCTGTCTTGCTTCCATAATACCCTCCGGTTTGGAAAAATGTTTCCGGTACCTGTCCCACGATAATGGTTTCTGCCACCACTACCTGGCTGGTTACAGTAAAATTGTTGGTTTGCCCCAATACGAGGACTGCCACATCCACACTTACATCCATGGTGAGCTGTTGCAGCGTCTGGTTGATTCCAGCTTCTGAAAAAGAACTGTAAAATGCGGCATCTGAGTTTCGGATAGAGATAATATGCACAGGTATATTCGGTCCTCTGCCGGAAAAAAATTCCGGTAGTAGTAGACTTCCGACAGGGATGCCCAGATCCGTCGTATCCAATGCCAAAATCTCATCATTTATGAGATTCAAAATGTCCGTTTTTAACCGGTTAACTTCGCTCATATTGGTTTTCAGCGCCGTTATTCTGCCGTTCAGGTCTTTCTCAAAATAGACGATCCTGTCGTACTGAATCGAACCGTCCTCAATTTGGCGATCGATGGCATCATTGATCAGATCTGAAGTTGAATTCCGCACCTGCGTTTCGGCCAGAACCCGGATCGTATCGCGGTACTGATAACGGAACCCCCAAAAAAAGAGCAGCAATACCGCAAGTAAGATCAGAACGCGTGTTAAAAAGCGATAAAATCTGCGGCGCATAGTATCCCCCCAAGGGAGTCTATGCAGGGAATATGCCGATATTACAGTCGTTTCATGTGCGCAGAGGCGGTTTTTGCCATAAGCTTTTTGGTGCCCACTCCGTCAAAAGCGATCTCCAGCAGTGCGTCACCGCCCATTTTCATTACAGAAAGTACCATTCCCCTGCCGAAAGCAGTATGTTGCACCATGTCACCCTTGTTTAACTCAAGATAAGCGGCCTTTGGGGATGCAGTCGCAACAGAAGAGAATTCTCTCTTTGCTGGCGTATGATAAGACGGAACGGAAGGATATGCCCCACATTTCTGGAAATGGCTGCCGTGATTGCTGCCGGATGTGGAATGATAACCGCCTTTACGGACGATGATATCCTCGGGGATCTCCCTCAGAAAACGGGATGGCATAGCGGCGTTGGTACGGCCGTATAGCATTCGCTGTTTTGCGTACGAGATCGTCAGTGTCTTTTTTGCTCTGGTGATCGCAACATAACAAAGCCGGCGTTCTTCTTCCATCTCCTCAGGCTCGCCAATGGTACGCATACCGGGGAAAAGGCCGTCCTCCATGCCAACGATAAACACATGGGGGAATTCCAGGCCCTTTGCGGAGTGCATGGTCATCATAACAGCGGCATCATCACGCTCGTTATACTCCTCGATGTCTGTATAAAGTGCGATCTCCTCCAGGAAACCGGCCAGAGTGGGAACATCAGCCTCCTGTACATAAGCCTGGATGCTGGATTTTAATTCACGGATGTTTTCAAGCTTGCTTTTGTTTTCTTCCGTAGGTTTTCCCTCCAGCATGGAAATATATCCGGTGCGGAGCATGACCTCTTCATAGAATTCGGGCAGACTTAGACCATCCTCCAAGAGCTGAGCCAGCTCTTCGATGAGTACCGTAAACTGCATGAGTTTTCCGGCAGCTTTCTCAAGGGGTCCGTAGGAATAAGGATCAGATACCACATGATACAGTCCCTTCCCTTCCGCCTGTGCCATACGGTCAGCAAGCTCGATGGTTTTGGCGCCAAGTCCACGGGGTGGGTTGTTGATGATGCGGTGCAAGCGCAGGTCATCGTTGCGGTTATTAATGACACACAAATATGCAAGCATGTCTTTGACTTCCGCGCGATCAAAGAAGCGCATGCCGCCGATAACGCGATAAGGTATGCCGTTGCGCTTGAAGGCAAATTCCAAAGCATTGGACTGGGCATTAGTGCGGTACAGCACAGCGTAGTCCTTGAAATTTTTACCCTTTGAGCGGGATATGATTTGTCCTGCGACAAAAGTCGCTTCTGTTCCTTCGTCAAATGCTTCGTAAACAGTAATAGGATCACCGGAACCGTTTGCTGTCCAGAGCCGCTTTCCTTTACGGCCGACATTATGCGCGATCACTGCATTGGCAGCACTGAGAATCGACTGTGTGGAGCGATAATTCTGCTCAAGACGAATGATCCTGGAGCCGCGGTATTGCTTTTCAAAATTCAGGATATTTTCAATTGTGGCACCGCGAAAACGGTAAATACTCTGGTCATCATCACCCACAACACAGAGGTTTTCGTAGCCGCCTGCCAATAAGGATGTGAGCAGGTACTGCATGTGGTTGGTATCCTGATACTCGTCCACCAACACATAACGGAACTTACGCTGGTAGTATGTACGCACATCCTCGTGCTGTTGGAGCAGCTCCACAGTCTTGAAAATAATATCATCAAAATCCAATGCGTTATTTTCGGTAAGGCGCTGCTGATAACGGATGTAAGCCCGCCCGATATACAGCATTTTGATGTCATTGGAAGCTTCGATGTTCGCCATCATTTCAGAAGGCCCGATCATTTTGTCCTTTTGACGGCTGATAATGCTCAGCACATAACGGGCAGGAAAGGTTTTGTCATCCAGGCCCATGTCCCGGATAATCTCTTTCATAACACGCTCTGAATCCGCCGCGTCGTAAATGGTGAAATTTCTGCTGAAGCCAAGTCGCTCAATATCCCTGCGCAGAATTCTGCAGCAGGCGGAATGGAAGGTCATCGCCCATACATCGTTACCCTCCGGCCCCAGCATGGCTGTAAGACGCTCTTTCAGTTCATTGGCAGCCTTGTTTGTAAAGGTAATAGCCATCACGCTCCAGGGCGCCACGGGCTCAAGAGCGCACAAATAATCAGCACGCCTTCTATCCAGATCGCTGAGCGGTTCAGTCAGCCCTTCAAGGAACAGCACATCCTCTGTCGTAACGGTATCCGGAACATCGCAGCTGTCGCTGGCGCGGCCATAACGGAGCAAGTTGGCGATGCGGTTGATCAGCACTGTGGTCTTTCCGCTGCCTGCACCTGCCAGGAGGAGTAGCGGGCCGTCAGTAGTCAGAACCGCTTCTTTTTGCATAGCATTCAGATCAGAGAATTGCTGCGCGATATATTTTCGTCGGGCAGTTATAAAACGGGAGATCAGTTCATTCGTCATAAGTACACCTTTTATCTTTTGATGTATATATTTTACCGCATTATCTCCAAAAGGTAAAGTAAAAAATCAGCCCATTAACTCCCGAAGTTTTGCAAGCGCTTTCTTTTCGATTCGCGATACCTGTACTTGGCTGATGCCGAGAACCTTTGAAACGCGGTCCTGTGTCAAGCCGTGGAAATACCGCAGGCGTATAACGATCCCCTCCCGATCCGGCAAGCGATCGATTGCCTGACGCAGAGACAGGCGTTCCAGCATTGATTCCTCGGACTCTGTGTCGGTTAGAATGTTCTCCAGGGAGAATCCATCCTCCCCAGCCGGCTGCTGAATGGAATCAATACTTGCAGTTGCGCTTTCAGCCACAGCAATTTCTTCTGCAGTAAATCCGGAGTGCTCCGCAATTTCCTGCACCGTAGGTTCTCTTCCAAGGGCGCAGATCAAATGATGGCGGATATTCTTTATGGTTGCTGCGCGTTCCTTTATTCCCCGGGAAACTTTTACGGCACCGTCGTCCCGGAGAAATCTTCTGATTTCCCCTGCGATCTTTGGAACGGCGTATGTGGAAAACTGCGTTCCAAAATTCAAATCAAAGCCGTCCACCGCCTTCAGAAACCCAAGACACCCAAGCTGGAACAAATCCTCCGTTTCCGTTCCCCTGCCCGTATAGCGGCGCGCTACAGACCAGATAAGACCGGTGTTTTCTGTTACCAGCTGCGCTCTGGCATTTTCATCTCCGGCCTGACTCAATGCGATCAACTCTTCTATCCTGCTCATCGTTTGCGCTGCAGCTTTCTGCGCATATGTACCGTTGTACCTTTACCGGGAACTGAAGTCACAGAAAATGTGGTCATGAAGCTCTCCATGATGGTAAACCCCATTCCGCTGCGCTCGCTGCCGCCTGTGGTATACATCGGTCTGCGGGCTTTTTCCACATCATCAATACCGACCCCCCGGTCTTTTATGACGATATCCAGTGTGTTATCCTTCAAAAGCCTGCAGCGCAGCATGATAATGCCCAGTCCCTCCGGATAGGCATGAACGATACAGTTTGTTACTGCCTCTGAGACAGCTGTGCGAATGTCCCCCAGCTCCTCCAGGGTTGGATCAAGCTGTGCAGCGAAACACGCAACCGCTGACCTTGCAAAGGCCTCATTGGTGGATTTGCTGGGAAATTCAATTGTCATATAGTTTTCAAATTTCATACCATCGTCTCCTTGATCTCAATTAATTTATCTATACCCGATGCTTTAAATACCTTCATAGGCTGCTCTTTTAAGCCGCTTAAGAAGAGCCTGCCGTCTATTTTTCTCATATAGCGCAATGCGTTGATCACCATGGCAATCCCGGAGGAGTCCATAAATGTGACCTCCTGAAAGTCAAGTATGCAAGCGGTAGGATTATAGGCTTCCAATTTTGCAGTAATGGATTGAATGTACCCTTTTGCGCAGTGATGATCGATCTCTCCCGTGAGCATCACAGTTAACTGTCCATTCTGCAAGAAACTTGTTAATTTCATATCGGTTCCTCCTTTGTGCTGTAGATAGTATAAAAAACACGCTTTGGATTTACAGTCGTATTCGGGAGGATAAAAAAAGAAATGGAGTGCAAACTGTAGGTTTGCACTCCACTTTATAGTTTGGTAATTACAGCTTCATCAGAGCTACTGCGCTCTGCTCAAGCTGTGCAATCAAATCACGGTGCTTTACGGCCTTCTCCCGTTCGGCATTAACAACCGCCTCGGGAGCACGGGAAACAAATTTCTCATTGGAAAGCTTGGCTTCCAGAGAGCTCAGGAATTTTTTGGCTGCATCCAGCTCCTTATTGATCCGGGCGATCTCCTTCTCGACATCCACAAGCTGTCCCATAGGAATATACAGCTTTGCGTCTGCTGTAGTAATGGTTACCATACCGTCCAGATTCTCGGGCTCACCATCCAGCATGGTAACAGCGTCAGCATATGCCAGTCTGAGCAGGAAGCCCTCACCCTCGGTAAAGATCTGGGGCTTGGAGGTCAGTACATACAGTGCTGCCTTTTTACTGGGAGGAACATTCATCTCGGCACGGCGGTTACGGATAGCGCGAATAGCCTCCATGACGGATTCCATCAGGTTCTCTTCGGCCTTAAACGCCAGCTTATCGCTGTATTCGGGCCACCTGGCAACGATCAGAGCCTCACCCTCATGAGGAATAGACTGCCAGATCTCTTCTGTAATGAAAGGCATATACGGATGCAGCAGGCGCAGGATCTGATCCAGCACATAGACAAGAACCGCAATCGCAGTTTGCTTCCGGTCTGCGTCCTCACTGTACAGACGGGCCTTAGTCAGCTCGATATACCAGTCACAGTAGGTGTCCCAAATGAAATCGTAGATCTTCTGGATCGCTACACCAAGTTCATACTTGTCCATATTCTCAGTAACTTCAGCGATCAAAGTGTTCAGCTTGGACAGTACCCATTTGTCGGCAATTTCCAGCTTATCAGCTGCGGGCAGTGCATTTACTGCATCGTCGCTGAGATTCATCATGACATACCGGGATGCGTTCCAAAGCTTGTTAGCAAAGTTACGCATAGCCTCACAGCGCTCCACATAGAAACGCATGTCGTTTCCGGGAGAGTTGCCGGTAACCATGTTCATACGCAGCGCATCGCAGCCGTACTTTTCGATCATTTCCAGAGGATCGATACCGTTACCCAAGGATTTGGACATCTTGCGGCCCTTATCGTCACGAACCAGGCCGTGAATGAGCACGGTGTGGAAGGGAGTCTTATGCATGTGCTCACAGCCGGAGAAGATCATTCTTGCGACCCAGAAGAAGATAATATCATATCCGGTGACCAGAACATCCGTTGGATAGAAGTAATCCAAATCCTCAGTTTTTTCGGGCCAACCCAGGGTCTCGAAAGGCCACAGAGCAGAGCTGAACCAGGTGTCCAGCACATTGGGATCCCGTTCAATGTCGGTGCATCCGCACTTTTCGCACTTGCAGGGATCCTCCCGGGAAACAGTAATATGACCGCACTCCGCACAGGTCCATGCAGGGATCTGATGACCCCACCAGAGCTGACGGGAGATACACCAGTCGCGAACATTTTCCATCCAGTTCAGATAAGTCTTGCTGAAGCGCTCCGGTACGAACTTGGTCTCGCCTTCCTTCACAACACGGATCGCTTCCTCAGCCAGAGGCTTCATTTTGACGAACCACTGCGCGGAAATAATAGGTTCCACATCATTGTGGCAGCGATAGCAGGTGCCGACATTATGGGCGTGATCGTCGATTTTTACCAGGAAGCCCTGCTCCTGCAGGTCAGCAACGATCTGCTTTCTTGCATCGTAACGGTACAGACCCTCATACTTGCCGCCGTAGGCGTTTACAACTCCATTATCGTCCAGAACACGAATGATCTCCAAATTGTGACGCAGACCGACTTCAAAGTCGTTGGGGTCGTGAGCGGGGGTCATCTTGACGCAACCGGTGCCGAATTCCATCTCAGCGTATTCATCGGCAACAACAGGGATCTGACGGTTGACAAGGGGCAGCGTGACCATCTTGCCGATGATGTCCTTATAACGCTCGTCATTGGGGTTGACGCACACACCTGTATCGCCAAGCATCGTTTCAGGACGGGTGGTGGCAACAACTACATCACCGCTTCCGTCGGTCAGAGGATAGCGGATGTGCCACAGATGACCGGGCTTGTCCACATACTCAACCTCGGCATCAGACAATGCCGTAACGCAGTGAGGACACCAGTTGATGATACGGCTGCCTTTGTAAATCAGACCCTTTTCATACAGGGAAACGAAGACCTCACGGACAGCGTGGGAACAGCCCTCGTCCATAGTAAATCTGGCGCGCTCCCAGTCACAGGAGGCACCCAGCTTCTTTTGCTGTTCAACGATACGGTTGCCATACTTGTGCTTCCAGTCCCAAACGCGCTCCAGGAACTTTTCACGACCCAAATCGTAACGGGTCAGGCCTTCCTTACGCATCTCCTCCTCTACCTTGATCTGGGTAGCGATGCCGGCATGGTCGACACCGGGAAGCCACAGGGCATTGTAGCCCTGCATTCTCTTGAAGCGGATCAATGTATCCTGCAGCGTTGCGTCCATTGCGTGACCCATGAGAAGCTGACCGGTAACATTGGGTGGAGGCATTACGATCGTAAAGGGCTTTGCATCATGATTATCAGAAGGACGGAAGTATCCACCTTTCTCCCACATCTGATAGATCTTGTTTTCTACCTGCTGGGGTTCATACACCTTGGGCAGTTCTCTTGCCATTATTAACACTCCTTTTCATGAAAAAACGCCCGGAGCACAAGGCTCAGGGCGAAAAACTACATTTCCGTGGTACCACCTGAATTCCCGCATAGCGGGCACTTAAAAGCTATAACGGGCTTACCCGTACTCCCCTACTTTCCTTCAGAGAGTCTGCTCCGGGGCGACATTCCGCAAGCACCATACACACTTTCACCAACCGTGTGCTCTCTGACATGATAACAGGCGAAAACTCCCCATCAGCGCATTTACTGATTACTGTGCTAAAATACCACATTTAAAACATTCTGTCAACATATTTAAGGATTAACTTGACGCAAATCGCAAAGCTGCATATAATATTGGAGATACTATATTTGTGAGATGATCATTTTGAAATTATCCCTTGTAGTTCCCTGCTATAATGAAGCAGAGAATGTCGAAGCATTCCAGAAAGCAACAATACAGGCTTTTGACGGCTGCGGTTTTGACTATGAGATCGTATTTGTCGACGACGGCAGTAGGGATGCCACGCTTCATGAGCTGCGCAAGCTTCATAAGAATCAGCTTTGCCCTGTGAAGGTAATCAGTTTATCACGGAATTTTGGCAAGGAAGCCGCTCTTTATGCTGGCTTAAAACATGCTTCCGGCGAGTATATTTCCCTCATTGATGCCGACCTACAGCAGGATCCCAAGCTTGTGCTCAAGATGGTGCAGACCCTTGAGGCGCAGCCGGAATTTGATATCGTGGCCGCTTATCAGGACCGACGCAATGAAGGTAAGTTCTTGTCTTTCTTTAAAAGAGCTTTCTATGCGATCATTAATCGTCTGTCGGATATCTCCATGAAATCGGATGCCAGCGATTTTCGCACTTTCCGCAGAAGTGTTGCTGAAAGCATCATCTCCATGGGTGAATGCCACCGTTTTTCAAAAGGCATCTTTGCCTGGGTGGGGTATAACACCTGCTTCATTTCTTATGAAGCGCAGCCCAGATACGCCGGTAAAAGTAAGTGGAATTTCTGGAAGCTGATGAATTACGCGATTGAAGGCATCATCGGTTACTCTACAAAGCCCCTGCGGATCGCTACATTTTTGGGCGGTTTTACTGCCATTGTAGCGCTGGTTTATTTGGTGATCGTTGTACTGCAGAAGCTGATCGTGGGTATTGATATTCCCGGTTATGCTACGATCATTGTACTGATCCTGCTACTTGGAGGCATGCAGCTGTTCTGTATTGGTATTATCGGCGAATATGTGGGAAGAACCTTTGAGCAAAGCAAGGAACGTCCCATATACATTGCAAAGGAAATCATGGAATAAAGAAACTCCGGTCGTCAGACCGGAGTTTCTTTTATATCAGCATGAACTTCTTTTAACTTTCCACGGATGGACAGCAGATCCTCAAAGGTCTCAGGGCGCTTTGATACATCCCGTAATAAGGCGGACGGATGGTAGATCGCGGTAATCCAGATGCCGTTACGGCAGATCCAGGTTCCATGCTCACGTGTAATGCGATAATCAGGGTCAATAAGCTTTTTGGCGGCAATTCTACCTAGACACACGATGATCTTGGGTTCGATCAACGCAACCTGATTGCGCAGATAACCGATACATGCTTCCTGCTCATTTTCTTCGGGATCACGATTTCTTGGCGGACGGCATTTAACAATATTGGCAATATAGACATTCTCTCTGTTTAAATCGATAATAGACAGCATATCATCCAGAAGATGTCCCGCAGCCCCAACAAAAGGCTCTCCCTTCAAATCCTCCTGCTCACCTGGGCCTTCGCCAACAAATAAAATATCTGCGTTTTTGCGTCCGACACCAAAAACAACATTGTTACGGGTCCTGCATAGGGAGCAAGCAGTACAGGAATGACAGGTTCTTTCCAACTGATACCAACCGAGCATATTACCGACTCCTTCTGTGGTTTCTTCTGTATTGTCTGCTGCGGTCACGGTTCCGCTTTTGAATGGAACGGTTGATCGCTTTGAAAACAACGATAAGAATTATAACAGGAGATGCAATTGCCAGCAGGATCCACCATGCAAAACCGGATTTCTTTTCCGTTTCATTGACATCTGTCTGCGTACCATCCATGGGTACAGCCAGAACATCAACACTGTTCATTGCATAAAGCTCTGTCTGGGCAACACATATATCTTCATACCAGATATCAACAAAGGCTACAATGTCGCCCTTCTGAATGGGTGCCTTCAGTGCAACCTCCTCGGCATACTGAAACCGCAGATTATCCAGATTCAGATTTCTGGGCAAGACTGCATAGACAGTCTCAACAGGACCAAGAACCACATCGCATTCACCGTTGATGACACTGTGCTGTGCAAGCACCTGATCCTCACGGGTTACCATTGTCAGACGAAGACCGCTGAAACCTTTCGTCAGCGTCTTAGATGTTTCATCATAACCACCGAAGACCTTAATGGAATATCCGTTGTCGTCCAGCTCAGATGCAGCACCCAGCAAGATGCAAATAAGCTCCATGTTGCCGGATTGTGCCAGGGTGGCTAGATTACGGTGACCGGTTTCTGTAATACCGGTTCTGCCGCCGATAACCCGTTGATCGTAGTATACTTTAACATCATCGTAACTCATCAGGTAGTTACCGGTACTCAAATAGCGGATCTCAGATAAGTTGGTAGCGGGTACAGTATAAACAGTTGTGCAGAAAATCCTGCGAAAATCTTCGTTTTTTAAAGCGGCATCTAAAATTTTAGCCAGATCACGAGCAGAAGAATACTGCTTATCATCGTACAGACCGTGAACATTCACGAAATTCGTTTCTGTACAGCCCAGATTGGCCGCATAGGTATTCATCATTTCAACGAAAGCATCTGTACTTCCGGCAACATAGCAGGCCAGAATTGCTGCCGCATCATTTGCAGAGCTGACGAGCATACAGTGCATGAGCTGTTCCACCGTCAGCACCTCCCCTACCTTGATCTTAGAGGTAGCTGCCGAAGTGGAAATGCCCTCCAGTGCGGCTTCTGTGACGGTGACCGCGTCGGACATGGTTCCTTTTTCCGCGACGATCAAGCCGGTCATGATCTTGACAAGACTGGCAGGATCAGCCCTGACATCTGCATTGTACTCATACATCAAGGTCTGACTCTGGGTCTCGTATAGCAGGATGGATGTAGCGTTGCTTGTAATCGTTATATCACCAAGGAAGGTCTGGGCTGCATCAAGAGAATAACAGCCACTGGTGATTGTACGGTCACCGGATTCTACTTCGATTGCAAGAGCTGAGACAGGTAATAGAGAAACAATACAGCATAGTATTATAAGAAGTCTGCAAATTTTTTTCATGTTTATCCCTCAATATTACATCATCGGTCTTGTCCAATAATGAAAACTTGTGTATAATATATTAAATTATAACAGTAATTTACATTGTAGTCAATCCGGGAGGTGTGAGGGATCATGAAAAAAGCTTCATGGTTGCTTCCCCTCGCGCTTCTCGTTTTTTTGATATTCATCACCGGTGTTTTAATCGGTAGGAACACCATAGGAGACCGCATCATCATTTCATTCGAAAGATCAGCAGGACGCAATTCCTCTGTTTCTGATCGCACAACGGATGAAACGGCCGGCGCGTTTACTGAAAGCGGTAAAATTGACATCAATAAGGCAAGTATTCAGCAGCTGACACTACTTCCTGATATTGGTGAAACACTGGCAAAACGGATCATTGAATATCGGAATGAAAACGGTTCTTTCAATACGGTAGATGAATTACTGTTTGTAAAAGGAATTGGCGAGACGCGGCTTGAAAAGATCCGCGATTACATCACGGTAGGAGGATAACATGAAAATACTGATTGTTGATGATGAAGACCTCTTGGTTAAGGGTATTCGCTTTAATTTACAAAACGACGGCTACGAAATCATCACCGGCTCCAACGGACTGGAGGCCGTTGATCTGGTACGCAAGGAAGCTCCGGATCTCGTTGTTCTGGATGTGATGATGCCGGAAATGGACGGACTGACTGCCTGCAGGGAAATCCGGCAGTTTTCCGATATTCCAATCATCTTACTAACCGCAAAAACCGAGGATATGGACAAACTGATGGGCTTTGATCAGGGTGCGGATGACTATTTAACAAAGCCATTCAACATTCTAGAATTGAAAGCAAGAATCCGCGCTTTGCTGCGCAGAGCAAACGGCTACGGTAAATCGGAAACAAAGACATTGACCATTGGCTCCATTACATTGGATCTGGATGCGCGAAATGCCTATCGGTTCGGTGTGATGGCAGACCTTACCGCAAAAGAGTTTGATGTGATTGAATTCTTAATGCGTAATCCCAACCGCGTTTACTCCCGTGAGGCTCTCCTTGATACGATTTGGGCCTATGAGTACCGCAGTGATATTCGTACCGTTGATGTACATATTCGCCGTCTGCGTGAAAAGCTGGAGGAGAATCCTGCCGATCCGCAATACATTTTGACGAAATGGGGCGTTGGCTATTACTTCCGAAAATAACTTCAAGAACCGTATACATTACAGAAGCACGCAATTTCGTTATGCGCTGACTTATGTGATCGTAACCTTTGTGGTTCTGGTGTTCTTGAACATTTATTCTTTTGAAATCAGCCAGAAGCTTTTTTTTAACAGTAAGGAAACCTCCATGGTGGAGCGATGCCTGCTGACGGCTTCTGAAATAGCGGAACTGGATGTTATGAACACCACCACCGTTGCTGAAGCGGTATCATCTATTGATAATTCCCGTGTTACCCGTCTGATCATTACCGACCAGCGGGGTCTGGCAATTTATGATTCAGCTGCCCAGGATAGTGCAGTAGATCAGTATGTACTCCTCCCTGAAGTGGTTCTGGCCCTGGAAGGCAACGATGTATTCAGCGGAAATTATCAAAGCGGTGCGCTGCAGTCCCGTGCCGCTACTCCTATTTATTCTTATGGTACCCTTATAGGCAGCGTCTATATGATGGAGTATGATGCTGAGCAAGGAGCGCTGATCCAATCTTTGCAAAAGAACACGATGACCATTACACTAATTCTGGAGATTGCTGTGATCCTGTTCTCGCTGACCTTTTCCAGAGCCTTTACCCGCCGCCTGCGCCGCATTATGGTGTCCATGCGGATCATCCGCAGCGGTGATTACTCCCACCAGGTGAAGATGGGTGGCCATGATGAACTAACGGTTCTTGGCAATGAATTCAACGATCTCGTGGACAGATTGCGGACCTCCGAGCAAAAACGAAGCAACTTTGTTTCTGATGCATCCCATGAATTAAAAACACCCCTGGCCTCAATCAAGCTGCTGTCTGACTCCATTCTGCAGAATGATATGGATATTGACACCGTTCGTGAATTTGTCGGAGACATTGGCAATGAAGCGGATCGGCTGAACAGAATGTCTCAAAAACTTTTAACACTGTCACGAATTGAGACACAGGCTGACAGCGACTGTGAGATTGTTTATATTGCACCTACTGTTGAACGAGTGGTCCGTATGCTGGCTCCGCAGGCCGCCAAGAACGGCATAGAAATTCAAACTGATCTTACCGATGATTGCTCCATATTGATATTGGAGGATGATCTTTATCAGATCATCTTCAATCTTGTGGAAAACGGTATTAAATACAATACTTCAAACGGCTCCTTAACTATCCGTTTGCACCGCATTGAGGATAACGCAATTCTGCAGGTAGCAGATACCGGTGTAGGCATACCGGAAAACTCTCTGGAGCATGTTTTTGAACGTTTCTACCGTGTTGACAAAGGCAGATCCAGAAAATCCGGTGGCAGCGGATTGGGACTGTCCATCGTGCGTAACATGGTGGAACGAAACGGCGGTAGTATTCGCGTTGACAGCATTGTTGGACAGGGTACGACCTTCACTGTGACCTTTCCTGCTTTTGATGTGGAGGATGAGACATGAAACGACTGATTTGCTGCATCATCGCCCTTCTGCTGATGACTTCACTGTTTGCGTGTAAGAACAAGAACAACGAGTTTGCAGAGCCGGTTACTTTCTATTATCGCAACGCCGCAGAAAGCTACAACAACGAAAATGCAGTGTTGCTTGGTGAGGTGCGCGAAGGTGCCGGATATAGCCTTAAAGAGGTTATATGCCTATACTTAGAAGGCCCCGTTACAGACGCCTGCCTCTCCCCTTTTCCTGCCGGAGTTGTCGTCGAGTCTATATCTTTTGAGGGAACGCAAGTTAACATTACCCTGAGTCAGGAATTTGCCGAGCTTAACGGGATCAAGCTGTCTTTAGCCTGTGCCTGTGTTGCCCGTACGGTGATAGAATTTACGCCATGTGAGAGTGTTTCCATTTCCGTTCCGGATACATTGCTTGACGGCAACCATGCGGTAACGATCAGCCACGGTGATCTGCTTTTGATGGATAACAGTTCTCAAAGCGAATCTTGATCCCTTTTCGTCCGCCGATATTTTGGAAAACTGCATTCTCAAGCTCCTGAATGTATGCGAAAGGTTCACTACTGGACAATGGAATGAAGCCTGTGTGTTGCTTTGAATCTTTTAGCACAGCTATGTATGTCATTGCTCCTTTCGGAATGCTCTTTAATGGCACATTTTTTGTTAATTTATACTTTTCATTTTCCGGTATGCAAACACCCAGAGGCAGTAATTGATCTCCGCAAATAGCGTTAATTGTGTAAATCCCATCGTCTGGTAAGCTGCACTGACAAGTGAAGCAGGCATAGAGCCCCTGCTGTTCAACTTCCATTGTTCCGATTCTCTTATTATCCAGTATAACAGGATAGGTTTCTATCACGAAAACACCCCCTTGCCGCAATATATGCGGTAAGGGGGTGCTCCATTCATACGCCTCTGTTGTCATTAAGCCCAAAGCTGACTGCGATTGCATCATCAACCATGGACATCTGTGTTTCATCCAAATGCCCCATATGCTCCCGCAGACGGCGTTTATCGATCGTTCTGATCTGCTCTAAAAGGACAACAGAATCTTTACTCAGTCCAACGCTCCCTCCGGCAATATTGATATGCGTGGGCAACCTTGCTTTGCCGGTCTGGCTTGTTATTGCCGCTGCAATGACCGTAGGAGAATGTCGGTTTCCGGTGTCATTTTGAACAATTAGGACCGGTCTGGTTCCTCCCTGTTCACTGCCTACCACCGGTGACAGATCTGCGTAGAAAATGTCACCACGCTTGACTGTACCATCCATGCGTTTCACGCTCCGTGAGAAATCATTGCCTGCGCTACCGGAATTCTCCATATGTAACGCGGCTAAAAATATTCTCCCACGCACAAAAGGAAATTATACGGCAGCGCCGTCAATTTATCTTATGCAGAAAGCGACAGGATGCTACATGTAAGAAAAGTTATTTACCTCAATTGACACGATCCGTCTTCCCTGCCAGAGAATTTCCGCTTCCCGGGGAATATCCTCCGCATTAAGCCAAATGTCAAGCTGCAGACTGTCATCTTCATAAGAATCGTCGATGACCAGTTTTAATCCGGTATCCGTTTCCTGTACGGCGTGTATGTAGCCACTGCGTAATGTTCTGATGAGAATCCACGGTGCACTCACAGGCGTTATCTGTCCGTCTGCCAGAAGTTCAAATGCAAGAACCGTATCATCAAAAGTCAGTTTGCCACCGGTACCATCGATAATGCCTGTAATTCCCTGGATCGTCTCCGGCGAGGATACTGTAAATTCAAGATCGCCATCGGGGATTACATTGCAAAGCATCACAAATGTATATACCTGATCACCGTAATCCGCTGTAATCTCCGCTTCAAAGGAACAAGCCTTTTGCTGTAAATTTTGCCGCACCGTCATTGCTCGATCCAAACCCTCTGTGCCGTTATTACAGCCCGTAAGGATCAGAAGCAGAATCATGAATACGGTAAATATTTTTTTCATAGAATCCCGCCTTATTTCAATAGTCGCGGCAAGACATTCAACATATCTGTGGGAAGCATGCCATACTGACCGATCTCCTCAGCACAGACATCCCCGGCTCGACCGTGAAGCCATGCACCACAGGCTGCGGCTTTAAGAGCAGGAAGTCCCTGCCCCAACAGGCTGACGATCATTCCTGCCAAAACATCTCCGCTTCCACCCACAGCCATACCGGGATTTCCAGTTGGGTTGATGTAACAACGCGTCCCATCTGTAATAACGGTTCTGTGACCTTTTAAAAGAACGATACAATTGTTCTTGCGGGCAAAATCTGTTGCCGCATCAATCCGGTCAAAGTGTATGCTTCCGCCAATTCTTTGAAACTCTCCAAGATGTGGTGTAAGGATAGTAGGGTTTGTCCTGCTGCGCAAAATATTTATATTCCCGGATATTACATTTATTCCGTCTGCATCCAATACAACCGGCCCATTAAAATGATTTAGAACGGTGGTCACAGCTGCCAATGTGCCTTCTGACTGCCCCAGTCCCGGTCCGATCAACACAGCGTCCATTCCCTGAACCTTTGAAAGAATCTGCCGGGCGGCGGATACAGACAGCGTTCCACTCTCATCAGGTAATGGGAATACAACGGGTTCTGTTAGTTTGACCGCTTCAATTGCATATATGCTTTCCGGCACGCCCAAGTATACCAACCCGGCACCGCAGCGAAGTGCTCCCATAGCGGCCAGAGCAGCAGCACCGGTGTATCCACGACTGCCGCACAACAACAGTATTTTACCGAAATTGCCCTTGTGCGCATCCACTCGTCTTTCCGGTAGCATTTTGGCTATGCAATCGGCATTTATTTCCATAAAATCCAAAACCGTCGCCTCCTTGATTTTGCTTCATCATAACACCGGAGAAATTTCCAGTCAAGGTTACACGAAACAAAAATAGTCTTGCATTTTAATGGTGATTATGCTACTATTTTTAAAGATTTTATTAGTGAAAATACGGAAGGAGTCCTCCTAATGAAAGTACAGTTGGAACAGATCAAACAGCAGGCATTGGCAGAACTGGATAATGTGAATACACCTGCTGCTTTAGACGAACTGCGTGTACGCATTCTTGGCAAAAAAGGCGAACTGACCGCTGTTTTGAAGCAGATGGGTAAGCTGTCTGCTGAGGAACGCCCTGTTATGGGTCAGCTTGCAAACTCAGTTCGCGCGGTTATTGAAGAAAAGCTGGAGCAGCGTAAGGCTGAGATCGGCGCAGCCGTTCTTGAAGCAAAGCTTGCATTGGAAAAACTGGATGTTACCATCCCCGGTGATCCCGTAGTAATGGGTCATGAACACCCCATGAACCAGGTGCTGCAGCAGATCAAAGATCTGTTTGTCGGCATGGGCTATCAAATCGTTGACGGTCCTGAAGTGGAGCTGGCAGACTACAATTTCACCAGATTGAACATCGAGGAAGGTCATCCTTCCCGAGACCGTTCCGATACCTTCTATTTTGATGATGAAGACAAAGTTCTGCTCCGGACACAGACCAGTCCCATGCAGATCCGGTTTATGGAGAACAACAAGCCTCCCCTGTGCATGCTGGCTCCCGGCCGTGTTTTCCGTAAGGATGAGGCTGACGCTACCCATTCCCCCATGTTCCATCAGATCGAAGGTCTGGTAGTTGATGAGCACATCACCATGGGTGACCTGAAGGGTGCACTGACCAAGGTTATGAAGAGCATTTATGGACAGGATGCTGTCATGCGCTTCCGTCCCCATCACTTTCCCTTTACTGAGCCCAGCTGCGAAATGGATATGCAGTGCCATAAGTGCCATGGCACCGGCGAAGTAGACGGTCAGGTTTGCTCCACCTGTCACGGTGAAGGCTGGATCGAGCTGTTGGGTGCAGGTATGGTGCACCCCGATGTTCTGGCCTGTTGCGGCATCGACCCCGAAAAGTACTCCGGCTTTGCTTTCGGCATGGGCCTGGAGCGTATGGCTATGGGCCGTATGCGCATCAACGACCTGCGTCTGATCTTTGACAATGACGTACGGTTCCTGAATCAGTTCTAAGGAGGTACAGACCATGAAACTGAACAGAAAATGGATCAATGAAGAATTTGTGGATCTGTCCCATGTATCCGATAAAGAGTATGTGGAAAAGATGACCATCTTCGGCCAGAAAGTTGAAACCTATGAACGCCTTGATGCCGAGATCAAGAATGTTGTCGTGGGTAAGGTGCTTTCTATCGTTCGACATGAGAATTCCGACCACATGTGGGTATGCCAGATCGATGTTGGTGAGGATGCACCCATTCAGATCGTTACCGGCGCACAGAATGTCCGGGAGGGTGACTTGGTTCCCGCTGCGCTACACAATTCCTGGCTGCCCGGCGGCATTCATATCACCAAGGGTAAGCTCCGCGGTGAGGTTTCAAACGGCATGCTCTGCTCTTTAAAAGAGCTGAATCTGACTCCGGGCGATTTCCCCTATGCAATTGAAGACGGTATCTGGATCATTGAAGAGGATTGTAGGCCCGGTGATGACATCAATACTGTTATCGGTAATGATGACACTGTTGTCGATTTTGAGATCACCAACAACCGTCCCGACTGTTACTCTATTATCGGTCTGGCCCGTGAATCCGCGGCTGCTTTTGGCCTCGAAATGAAGCATCACGAGCCTGTTGTTCATGGCAGTGACGCAGGTTCCATGTACGAGATGCTGGATGTGGAGGTGCCTGCAACCGAGCTGTGCAACCGCTACTCCTCCCGTATGGTTGCAAATGTGAAGATCGCTCCCTCTCCCAAGTGGATGCGGGATCGTTTGCGCGCCAACGGTGTACGCCCCATCAACAATATCGTTGACATTACCAACTATGTAATGCTGGAGTATGGTCAGCCCATGCACGCCTTTGACTACCGTTATGTTTCTTCCGGCAAAATCATTGTGCGTGAGGCTGAAGAAGGCGAGACTCTGACCACCCTGGACGGCAATATCCGGAATCTGAAGCCCGGAATGCTTGTCATCGCTGACGAGAGCAAACCCATCGGTCTTGCCGGTATTATGGGCGGTGAGAATTCCGAGATTTTGGATGATACCACCACCGTAGTTTTCGAATCTGCAAACTTCAACGGCACTTCTATCCGTCAGACAGCGCTGGCTCTTGGCATGCGTACCGAGTCCTCCGGTAAGTTTGAGAAGAACCTTGACCCCATGATGACAGTTCCTGCCGTGCAGCGCGCCTGTGAGCTCGTTGAGCTGCTGCAGTGCGGTGATGTTTTGGACGGCATCATCGATATCGTCAACTACGTTCCCGCCCCCAAGGCGCTTGTACTGGAGCCAGAGAAGATCAACGCTCTTCTGGGCACGCAGATCTCCAGAGAAGATATGGTTAAGTACCTGGAGCTGCTGGAAGTTCCTGTTGAGGGTGATACCATTCTCGTACCCTCTTTCCGGCCCGATCTGAACCTTATGGCTGATATCGCTGAGGAGGTTGGCCGTTCCTACGGTTATAACGAGATTCCCACTACTGATTTCAAGACCTCCACACAGGGCGGTTATACTCCCGTCATGAAGTTTGAGGCAAAAGCAGGCTCTGTATGCCGCAGCCTGGGTTACAGTGAGATCATCACCTATTCCTTTGTTTCTCCCGGAATCTTCGATATGATCCGTCTTCCCAAGGAGTCTCCCCTGCGCAATCCCTTGCGGATCCAGAACCCCCTGGGCGAAGATACTTCCGTGATGCGTACGACTGCCCTTCCCTCCATGCTGGATATTCTGTCCCGCAATAATGCTTACCACAACAAATCCGTGAAGCTCTATGAACTTGCTAAGATCTACCTGCCCGTTGAGGGTGAGGTTCTGCCCACAGAGCCCAAGATCCTTGTACTGGGTGCATACGGAAGCGGTGTAAGCTTCTTCTCCCTGAAGGGTGAACTGGAAGCGGTTTTTGCCGGTCTGCGGGTCAAAAAAACCAGCTATGAAGCTGTAAGCGACAATCCTTCTTACCACCCCGGCCGCTGCGCAAAGGTCACCATTGATGGCGTTGATCTTGGATACATCGGTCAGGTCCATCCTCTGGTAGCCAAGAATTACGGTTTTGAGTGCGAGGTCTACTGCTGTGAAATTGATTTCACAAAGCTCTTTGATCTGCAGCTGCCCGATCCCACTTATACCCCTCTGCCCAAGTATCCCTCTGTCACCCGCGACCTTTCCTTTATCTGTGACGAGTGCGTAACCGTAGCTCAAGCTGAATCCGTTATTGAAGAATCTGCAGGCAAACTGCTGCGTTCCATCAATCTCTTCGATATTTACCGCGGTACCGGTATTGCCGAGGAAAAGAAGAGTATGGCATTCTCCCTTGCGTTGCGTGCCGATGACCGCACACTGACCGATGCTGATTCTGAGCAGGTCATAAACAAGATCCTTGCCGCCTTGCAAGCACAGCTTGGTGCCGTTCTGCGTTAAGGAAATCTCAAGAAAATTTCCCACGAAAGGTCTTTACACAGATTTAAAATTGGGCTATAATAAAATCATCAATTGGAAGGAGGGCGTTCCCATGACGGACAATACCAGAAATACCATTAAGTTTACTGTTCCAGGCGATGAAAAGGACAACATGCATCGTATTCTTCGTAATGTGTTCGATGCTCTCAATGAAAAGGGTTATAACCCCATCAATCAGATCGTTGGGTATCTTCTTACTGAAGATCCCACATACATCACCAACTACAATAATGCCCGCAGCATGATTTGTAAGCTGGACCGTGATGAGCTTCTTCAGGATTTGGTTCGTTGTTATCTGTTCGAAAAGTCCTAATGTTCCGGGAGGCTTTTGCCACCGCAAAGGCCTCCCGATTTATTTTTAAGGAGGTTACTATGGCAGACGAAAATAAGGTTCTGACATATAAAGGTCATCCTCTGATGCGTAAGGATAACCTGATCTACTACGGCTCTATGGCTGATTCCCACATTGTTATGCTCCAGATCCTGGAGACCAAGAAGGTCAACGATGTGGATATTGCCACCCGTGTTTCCGTTCAGCTTCAGTTAACGGATCCCGCTGCGAAGAGCCGCGACCGTATTGTCAAGAAGGGTGAAAAAGCTGGTCTTTACACCGCGTTGGATTTCGGTTGTGTCTGGCTGGAAAGAGCCCTGGCTGGCAAATAATACACTATCGCATTTATGCACCATTCCATTATGGAATGGTGCATTTATATTTTGTAAAAAAACACACATACTACAGCAAAAGGAGTGTGCTGTAGTATGGAATCCCAGAGAAAGGGCAAACAAAGCTTTGTCTTAAAAGAACCCCCGGTGATTACATGTTGGGCTAGTGTTGCGGGAAAGAAAGAGTCTGAAGGTCCGTTGTCTGCATATTTTGATGTCACGGAAACTGACGCCTATTTCGGTCAGAAAACCTGGGAACAGGGCGAAAAGCGCATGCAGCAGATTGCGCTTGAGACCCTGGCAAATAAAGCAGGCATTTCCATGTCGGACTTTGGCGTTGTATTCTCCGGTGACCTGCTGAATCAATGCATTGGCTCATCCTTTACGCTGAGAAATATGGGGATACCCCATTTGGGTCTGTACGGTGCATGCTCAACAATGGCAGAGAGCCTTCTGATGGCATCTATGGCTGTTGGAGGCAGTTTTACTGACAATGTCGTGGCCATGACCTCCTCTCATTTTCCCTCCTCAGAACGGCAGTACCGCTTCCCTCTCGGTTATGGCGGACAGCGAACCCCGACAGCACAATGGACAGTTACCGGCTCCGGTGCAGCCCTTGTCAGTGGGTCTGGTAAGGGGCCAAAAATCACAGCATGTACCATCGGTACAGTTACGGATTTAGGAATCAAAGATGCCAACAATATGGGAGCCGCCATGGCGCCGGCGGCATTATCAACAATCAAAGCGCATTTTGAAGATTTAAATCTCTCAGCAGAGGATTACGATCTAATCGTCACAGGAGATCTAGGTCAATTAGGTAAAGATATACTGCTTACCCTTTCTCAGCGTCATGGCTTGAATCTTGGAGGTAAGCTTGCAGACTGCGGAACGCTGATCTTCGATATCCTTAAACAAGATGTGCATTCCGGTGGCTCAGGCTGCGGCTGCAGCGCAGTTACACTTTGCTCCTATCTTTTGCCGCAATTGCAGAACGGGAAACTGAAACGCATTCTGTTCTGCGGTACGGGCGCACTCCTGTCCCCTACTTCAGCGCAACAAGGTCTGCCAATTCCAGGCGTATGTCACGCAGTATCCATTCAGGGAGGTTAATATGGACTATTTGAAAGCTTTTATAGTCGGTGGAATCATCTGCGTGATCGGCCAGGTTCTCATAGATAAAACAAAATTGACACCGGCAAGGATTCTTGTCAGTTATGTTGTAATCGGTGTGATTCTGGGGGCAGTTGGAATATATAAACCTCTTGTTGAGTTTGCGGGAGCTGGAGCGACTGTCCCGCTTACGGGGTTTGGCTACAATCTGGCAAAGGGCGTAAAGGACGCAGTGGACACGCAAGGTTTCATTGGCATTCTCACGGGCGGATTGAAAGCGTCTGCAGGTGGAATCACTGCCGCAATCATCGCCGGATTGTTGGCCGGGTTGATTTTCAAAGCGAAGGATAAATCTTGATTAACCGGGCAAACTATACCAGCGGTATTGCCGCAATGATTTAACGGAGGACAAAACTATGAATAACCAGAATAAGAACCAGAATCAGAACAACAATCAGAACCAGAGTAACAACCAGAATCAGAATCAAAATCAGAACAACAATCAGAACCAGAATCAGAACAACCAGTACAAGCAGAGCAACCGCTGAAAAAAACGCCGAAGGATTTCCTTCGGCGTTTTTCTATGGAATCAAAACGAAGCGGTCTGCGTTAAAAAGATACAAGTATTTTGCGACTACTTTTTGCTTGAATATCCGCTCCAAAGCGTGGGCATACACGTTGATCTGGCCGGTGTATCGCAGGATAACTTCATCAATGGTGTCCGCACTCACCCGGTCAGTTTTAAAGTCAATAACCGTAATACCCTCCGGTTCAATCAAGGCGCAGTCAACAACACCCTGCAGCAGCACTTGTTCATCAATAAGATCCGCACGATACCGACTGCTGTCATCCAGAATTGAAAACTTGAATTCCCGCAGGACATTCTTTCCGGTTTGCATTCTTTTTCCCAACGGAGTATCGAAAAGCTTTTTAATTCTCTCGGGATCTGTTAACTCCACCTGTTCATCGGTGATCATGAGCTCATTTTTAAGACGCATAAGCTCGTGTTCGATCTGCTGTATTGTAGTGCAATCCTCAAAACGGATATGCTGCATCACTGCGTGAATAGCGTTTCCTTTAATACGACCATCATAAGAAGGTCCTGCGAAGGAAGGTTTTCTAAAGGGTCGAATTACCGGCAGTCGCTCACCGGTATCCTCCGCTGCCTCAAGGTCCTTATCTCTGCCTTTAAGCTGGGTAGCCGTTTGCTTGGAAGGTGTTTGCGTTGCGGAGATGTAGGGATATGTGTAACGCAAGGAAGCAGCAAGTTCTTCAATATATTGCGTCGGAAGCTCCGCTGCAGGGACTGCGTCAGCGGAAACGGTGTCTTGATTCAGTTTACCTTCAACAGTGCGGATTTTCCAGACCGGCTCTTTGAAGGATACACAATCCGGATGCCCACCTAACTGAAACAGCGCTCCAGCTTCTGTGCGCTGCATCGCAGCCTGCAGGATCCATTCACCGGGACAATTGACCTGGCCGGTCATCAAGCGCTTCTCGGTCATATCCAGCTGCAGTGCGATGTCTGAAATATCAGAGGCAAGATTCTTTGCGGCATAGGTCATGATGAGTCTGTCTCTTGCCCGGGTCATAGCGACGTACAAAACCCGCATTTCCTCAGAAATGCTGTCTTGCTGGATTTTGACGCTGATGGCGCGTTTTGCGATTGTAGGATAACGCACACGGTTTGTGGTATCAACACAATTCAGGCCGATTCCAAGCTCTTTATCGCACAAAACCTGAGCATGGGCGCTTTCCATATTAAAGCTTCGGGAAAGGCCGCACAGGAATACTACCGGAAATTCCAGTCCCTTGGATTTGTGTATGCTCATGATCGTTACCATGCTCTGGTTTTGCTGTTCACCGGCATAACTCAAGCCCTTTTCGTCCAGAGCATCCAGATACTCAATAAACTGCCCCAGGTCACGGCGACCGGCTGATTCAAAATCTGCAGCCAATTGACAGAAGGTATTTATGTTTTGTTTCTTTTCGATACCGTCTTCCATGGCAGCATAAATACTGTCCATAGAGGTGCGCATCAAAATCTTTTGCAACAATTGCGGCAGATTATAAAGTCGTGCGTCCTGTCTAAGGGCATTCACAAGATCTGCAAATGCGATACATTTATCGTCTGTTTGCGCTGTTACAGCTTCATACATACTGCACCAGCGTTTTCCGGTGCGGATAGCTGCCAATTCATTGGCATCGAAGCCAAAAACACGGCTGGCCATAACTGCAATCAACGGTATATCCTGAAGCGGATTATCAATGATCTGAAGGAGACTGCGGAGCACTGAAACCTCCTCAGTCCTGAGAAGATCAATACTGCTTCCGGTAGTACAGCAAATACCCAGCTGTTCCAATGCATACACAAACTCGCCACTCACCGAACTGGGTGACCGAAGAAGAATTACAATGTCTTCAGGACGAATTGGTCTTAACGCATCACCGTTGCGGATCATATGAGTTCCATCCAGAAGCTGGCGGATTTTTTTTGCTGTAAAAGCTGCTTCCTCTGCGTATGTATCTTCCTGGACTTCGATACCGTATAACGCAACCTCCGGCTCATGCAGGGATACATGGGGCAGACCTTCCCGCAGCATTTCATCCTCGCTATACAACAGACCGCCGACTTCCGGAGACATGCAGTAAGAGAATACATCGTTGACACACTGTAAGATGCCATCAGAGGAACGGAAATTACTGCTTAACAGAACCTTTCTCCCCTGCAAAGCTTGTGCTATTTCGGAAGAAACATAAGTATTATACTTTTTTAGGAATATTCCGGGATCCGCCAAACGGAACTGATAGATGGACTGCTTTACATCACCAACCATAAAACAGTTCTGCCTTTTACGGGTCAATGCGTCAAAAATGGCATCCTGAACGGCGTTGGAATCCTGGTATTCATCTACCAATATCTCGCGGAAGCGATTGCCGATCTCATTTGCAAGGGATGTCGGTCCTGTGCGTTTTTTACCGATCAGTAGATCCAGGGTTTTATGCTCCAGGTCACCAAAATCCAGCACACGGCGGCTTTGCTTTCTGCGGTCGTATTCCTTTTCGAAATTGCGTACAAGGCGCACGAGTCCCCGTGCTGCCGATACAGAGTCATCCAAATCCGCTAATACCTGGGAACTGTTCGCAGCAAAACTGCGCAGTTTCTTCTCTAAGCTCTTTTTGCAGACATGTCTAATGGCCTTAATGCGCTCAGCCAATTCAAGATCCGTACATTTTTTAGAAAAAACCAAACGGCCAAAATCTATATTCTTTCGGGCAACCACCTCATCCCAAGTATCTGCCGCTGCCAGATACTCCAGCTGAGAAATGACTGATCTGAGAAGCGCAGCGGGCTTCTCCATTACTGTAGACGCCTCTGCTGCCTCTGCGCAGCGTTTTAGTGTGCTGCACTGCAGCGCCAGATACTGCTTAAGGTCATCCATCAAATATCTGCCCCACACAGTTTGCGAACCGTCTGACAGATCATCTGTATCGGCTCCGGTAACACACCAGGTAAGCCATCCGTCCGGATTTAGATGGCAGCGCGAACTGTTATAAACCTTTAAAATGATCTCAGGCAGCAATCTGTCATCGCGACCAAAGCCCTGGGTGTTGATGAACATTTGAAGATCCTTATCAATGGAATCATTCTGATAAGCATTTTCCAAAACACAATCCAGCGCCTGAATTTGGATCTCCAGACATTCATTCTCATCAGCCACACGAAAGTCAGCAGGAATATCCAGGTAATATGCGTATTCTCTCAGCAGATCAGAACAAAATGCGTGAACGGTAGATATCTTTGTTAAATACAGCCGCTGCATCTGCTGCTGTAAATGTCTGTTACCCGGTGATGCAGCAATGCGTTCTGAGAGTTTTGCGGCGATTTTACCGCGAAGCTCAGCAGCTGCTGCCTTCGTATAAGTAATAATCAGAAATTCATCAATGTTGGATGGATCCGCGGTATCTGTTAAGTAAGAAAGAAGTCTATCCACCAGAACCATCGTTTTGCCGGAGCCCGCAGCTGCTGAAACAAGGAGTCTCCCACCCCGGTTATAGACCGCTTCTCTTTGCTGCGGTGTAAGGGTTTCAGCCATGATGCTCTATCTCCTTTCCCACTTCCTCCCAGAATTGCTGTGCCGACATCGCTTTACAATTTCGTCTGCTCTCCACTTGACTCTCATGGCACACAGCGCCATATGGGCAGTACGCGCAGGCATTGTGCCTTGAGCCTCTTGTATACGGATTTGGCTCCACACTGCCGGAGGCGATATCATCAACGATCCTGCCAAGTAGTGTAAAGACATACGCCTTCAGCAGCTTGAACTGCTGCGCATCTGCCAGGTCTCCGGAAATCGTACCGTCCTTCTTCCTTGTATAGTTTAGTCTGGAGGGGCTTTCACCGGGTTCCATCGCTTGAAGCACAGCTTCGTCAGAGAGCAGTAATCCCTTGCGCTTCCATGCCTTTTCACGGGCGGATGCTGCCTCGTCGTCTGTCATCAGACCATCAGCGGATATAAGGGACGCTCTGGCGGGAAAATACTGTACACCCGCAGGAACCGGATTACTACCTACGATGCTTTCGCCGGAATCTTCCAATGCGAACAGATATAAAAGCATCTGCAGGCCATACCCATTAAAGATATCGCAGTAATCAAAGTCCTTCCTCCCCGTCTTATAGTCAACAACACGGAAATAGCTTCTTTCATTGTCATGCCATGCGTCCACACGATCCACAAAGCCACGAAGCTCCGCATCCATGGTATGCCCCGGTATTTGAATCGCATCCACCAGACCGCCGGAGCGGAAATTTACTTCAAAGCCTACCGGTACAAAGTCGCTGCTTTGCATTTCGTCCCAAAGCTCCCGGACGATCATTGCCAGCTCCTGTCGGTTTCTTGCAAACAGATAACGAAGGCGCTCGGAATCGATTTCACGGAAATGCTCCTGAATATAGGCCTCAGAGTATTTTTCCGCTATATCCAGAGTTTCCTGCAAAGAGGCCACACGGAAACCGCCCTTTTCCATAACTTCTTTAGCAGTCTCCTCTAAAATCGCATGGACATATGTGCCAAACTCTGCCGGATCAACGGTTGCAGGCTTCCGCTCCTTTGCAAAAAGGCCGTATTTCAAGAAATAAGACAGTCTGCAGTCTGCCTGACGGTCCACCTGCGAAGCCGATAGCTTCAGTTTTTCTCCGTATAATTTACAGATATTATCTCTATCGACCGTACCGAAGGTGTGGTTTCTGCAATCCTCCACTTTTGCATATTCTCTGGACACAGACAATGTCTGTGCAGCATCTTTATTTGACCATCTTGCAAGGAAAGCTCCTGCTTCCAACCGGTCGGTCCGTGCAGCACCGAGAAACACTTCAACCGGACCGTCGCCGCCGCAAAGCTCAGACAGTCTGCGATAAACAAAGGACGGTTGACCAGGTGGACAGAAAACACAAATGGATTCAGTAGCTCCGCAGAATACGCCGTAGATTTCGGCAAATTCAGCCTGCACACCTTCCATGGAGCCACCGGTCAAGGGCACACCTATGTGGCGCAGCAGGTCCCTCTCTTGGTCTGTAAGAACGCCCACAGAACCACCGTACCCCGGAAGTCTCCCTTCAAGTGCACCCAAAACGATGAGATGCTTTGTTTCCTGGCAGCGCATTGCACTGACTGGTCCAACCATGACCGCATCCAGGACAGAAGGAATCGTACCCACATTGTACTGACTGAGAAGCAAGCGAAGAAGCCTTGTAAAGGTTTCCGCATCCCAACTGGTATTTCCTAAAATATCATGCAGCTGTTCCAGCGCAGTCAAAAGGATCTCCCATAGCTGGTCCAGAATTTGTGCATTGCGGTAATCCTCCGCTTCCAGCATCTGAACAGACAGCCGGTCAAGGCGTTCGGAAAACCGCAGTTCCTCAAGAAATGAATACAGTACCTTAACCTGCTGCTCAACATTGATTGCATTGCGGAATCCGTTCCGCAGACGAAGCAACGGCTCCATGATCATTTTCCGTGTTGCATTCAATTCCTCAAGAGCATGGATATCCGCATCGCTCCACTTTTCACCAAGGCCACCAGGATGGTTCGTCCACTCATTTTGCCATCTGCTGCCGGAAATATTCCATAGGATCGCATAGTTCTCAACCCGGTCACACATGGAAATCTCCAGCGGTGAAAGCATGGATTTGAGATAGCGGAACATATCCCGTCTATCAAATCCATTCAAGGCGGCATCAATTGCAGACAGCACCGTAGTGATAACAGATTTTTCAAGAACGTCTTCCGTACCGGACTGATAGACAGGTATTTTGCAGCGCTGAAAGGTCATGCTAACAGCGTTTTGATAACTGCCAATGTCAGATACCACAACAGAAATATCGCGGTAACGGGCACCGGACCGCACCAGAGACATGATTCGCTCAGCTGCAGCCAAACACTCCTCATACACAGACTGGGCACGCTGTACTCGGAGTACACCGCTCAGCTCCGGTAAGGCAGGTGTCGTACCCTGGAATAGCTTGCTTCGAACAGGCTGCAGAGCGTCCGTTCTGTGGGGGACGGTCTCTACTTGTACCTTTATTCCGGCATTAACGGCAAAACGGTAAATTGCAGATGCAGTATTGGAAGCCTTCTCAAAAGCCGTATTTACAGAACCAATGGTGTCGCAGTTGATGCTTACCACTACATTTGGGCTGAAGCGGATCAAGTGCTCCAGAATAGCCATATGCTGTCGGGTAAAATCCGGGAAGAAATCAACATAGAACACATGATTCTGCGCAAAATCAGATGATTCCAGCTGTTCCAGCAGCCATGTCATCTGATCGCCGGGATCACGCTTTCCCTGTCGGCATAGACCATCATAAGCTTCAAGCAGCAAGGACAGCTCTTCCAGTTTTTGTGCGAGAACGCCCTCGGTCTGTCTGGAAGCATTCATAAGATCTTCAGACGAAATACAGCAACGCTTAAATTCATCAACTGCATCAATAAGACCCGTTAAAAATTCGGGGCGGGATTCAACAGAAGCATACGCTTTCAATTTACTGTGGAGCTGTCTGGCGGCTGAAGCCATAGCAACCACGCGGCCACCGTCATCCAGGCATTCGTCTCTGCCGTGTTCCACGGCTTCGCAGACTCGCCGGTAAAGGCGTGTGAAGGTGAGCACTTCCGCAAAACGGCTAACTGTATCACCCGCTGCCGCACAAAGTCTGCGCTCTGTATCATGGCTGATCAATTCCGGTACGATCAATATCCGTCCGCCCTGTTCTGCGGCCACATCCTTTGCGATCATATCAAGCACTCTTTTGCGATTGGTGACCCAATCAGAGCCAAGCAGCAATGTCAGCATGCGATTCCCTCCCCTTCATTTTTTAATATTATAACATAATCATAACGCATTTTACAGAACTATCTCGTAAATTGATAATAAATTTTCAAGGGATTACTCAAACATTATCATAAAAATACCGTCCATACCGCAAAAAGACAGCATGGACGGTTTCGTTCAGTTATACCGGTTTGGCAATAAACACATTGGAATAGTTTTCCTTCAGCATATTGCAGATTACAGCGGCAAATTCAAAGTCCGGAACGATGGCATAAACAGCAGAACCGGATCCGGTCATCTGCTGCGCCACAGATCCGTATGTATTAAAAATGGATTTAATGTAATTAAGCTCCAGATGATCCTGCGTAACGATAGGATCAAACACATTCCAGATGTTTTCGGCAACCTTACCAAGATCGCCCGCCAGCAGCGCACTTTCCATCCCCTGGTGATCGGGTCTTTTAGCGACCGCACTCTCGTCAAATTTTTTGTAGAGTTCCGGTGTTGAGCAGGAAAATTCGGGCTTGCAGATCACAAAGCAGCAATCCGGCATGTCAGGCAGCTTTCTCAGCTTTTCGCCTCTTCCTTCCACCATAGCAGTACCGCAAACGGTGCAGAATGGAACATCACTTCCAACGCTGCTGCCAAGTTCTGCAAGTGCCAGAACAGAAAGCGGGTATTCATAATGACGGTTCAGCGCGCGCAGGACCGCACCGGCATCAGCACTTCCGCCGCCCATACCTGCCTGAAGAGGAATACGCTTGTGAATGCGGATTTCCAAGCCGTCGGGATCTTTTCCTAATGTGTTGAAAAAAACCTTGGCTGCCTTCCAAGCAAGATTTGATTTATCTGTGGGAACATCAGGATTAGTACATAACAGCTTCCAGGGCTTTCCGGTCCCGACATCGATCTCAATGTCATCGCGAACGGAAATTGTCTGCATGATGCTCTTAATATCATGATAACCATCCTTGCGCTTGTCCAGAATATCCAGAGTCAGATTCAGTTTTGCAAAAGCGCCTTCATATAAGGTAGTCATGTAAGCTGTACCTCCAAATTGTTTTTATTTTTTATTATAGCCAATATGCAATAAATTTGCAATCGGCAAATTCCATGCATAATCAGCACACATATGGAAATGATAGAATTATCCACAATAACGAATGGAGGTAACGATATGGATACCATTGCGCTGATACTTTCTATTATCGGTTCTATCAACTGGGGACTCGTCAGTCTGTTTCAATTTGATCTTGTGGCATGGATCTTTGGCGGACAGGATGCTGTTTTCAGCCGGATCATTTACGGTATTGTCGGCCTGGCCGGCCTTTGGTGCATCACGCTGCTGTTTCGCAAGAACCGTCCCTGTGTGGATGGAGAATAAAACAAAAAGCAGCACAATGGGAATCCCCATTGTGCTGCTTTCACTCATTTATTACCGAACGCGTACCGTACACTCAAAGGTCTCGCCATTATAAGAAACGATAACCGTAACAACGCCAGAGGAAATTGCCTTGATCGTACCGTTATTTACGGTACAGCAGCTTCCCTTTATTGTCCATGTTGCATCACTGATCTTGTTCCCGTTGGCATCTAGAAGTGCCAGCTGGAAGCTCTCACCGACATTCAGCGAAACATCAGAGTTGCTAACACCGATAAGGTTCTTAAGTGTGTAGGGACCGGGAGCTACATCAGGGTCAGGCGCCTCAGTGCTCTCAGCTACAACATCAAAATCGCAGGAAACCGCACACTCGAGAATCGTACCTCTGTATTCACCGGAAACTATTGTATTGCCGCTGCCCACAGCAGTAACAACGCCATCAGCGATTACAGCAACGAAGGGATCGTCAGAAGTCCACTCAATTGCTTCCATATCTAGGGTACCGGAGTAGATAGAAATTGCAGCGCCTGCAGTATCCAGAGTGACTGCATCTGTGCTGAGAACGAATTTCTCTTCAACAATCACAGTACACTTTGCATTAAAATCGCCGCATTTAGCAGTAATTACAGCCTCACCGAAATCCACTGCAGTAACAAGCCCGTCATCAACGGTGGCAACAGCATCTGTGTCGCTGGACCACTCAATAGCATCTGTGGTATCCTCAGGTGTGACTTTGGCTCCCAAGGCGTACTGCGCACCGATCTCATTCAGGATCAGCTCGGTCTTATACAGTTCGATTCCTTCACAGCAAATATCAGGCTCTGTGGTTGGGGGCGCTGTGTCAACAATGCCAGTGTTAATGGTATCGGAAACAGGATCCTCAGCAGGGGTTACCGGCAGGAAGAATTTCACGACAATATAACCGATTACAGCAAGAATAGCCAACAGCAAAACAATGATGGTAATAACCAGACCCAGATTGCTGCTCTTTTTCTTAGAGTCTTTCTTCTTTCCGGACTTCCTTCCACCGGAGTTGCCGGCCTGGGCAGCAGCGGCTGCGCTTGCGTTGCGCTTACGGACATTAGCTTTGGAAAAGCGGCCACCCTTCATATGCTGATATGTACCGGCAGCCGCTACCGCGGCACTCTCCTCCTGCACCACAGGCGCGTCTGCAGGACGAACACAACCGCAAATTGGGCATTGCGTAGATGTTTCTGGGTAGGATGTACCACATACATCACAGATTACTTTACTCATAGTAAACCTCCTGAATGGTGACCCAAAAAAGGACACACTGGTTTTTTATGATTATAGCACTTCTTTCGCAATAAAACAACTACAAAAGCAGTTGCAATTTTGTGAAATTTATTTTATTATATACTATACATATAAAAAGGAGGCGATTGCATGTCTGAAATAAAGCGGATTTCGCCATTATTGGATAATTATGACATCGGTGGTCCTATCAGCGAGCATAACGGTGTAGTTTGCTATCCAGCTATGCGTAAGGATTCCGACGACAAATACATAGTTAAAACTGTATCGATTCCCGCATCTCAGTCCCGCCTGGACGCGCTGCTTTTGACGGGTGCTTTCCCGGATGCGACAGCGGCACTTTCCTATTTCAAGGAACTGGCTGACAGCGTGGTCGATGAACTGGAGTTGCTGCGCCGCTTATCCCAGGTGGAGGGCTTCATACCCTATGAAAGCTGGCAGGTTTCTACCATGTGCGATAGCATTGGTTTTGAAGTGTGTATGCTCAGCCCATACAAAAAGTCGCTGCGCAAGAATTTACAAAAGCAGCCGATGACGCATTTGGCTGCGATCAACCTGGGCTTGGATATCTGCACGGCATTATCTGTCTGCCGGCGTTCCGGCTTCCTTTTTGCGAATCTGAAGCCCAATAACATTTTCCTTACAGACAATCAGCAATTCCGCATTGGTGACCTTGGCTTTGTTCCCATGAGCTCCCTTAGCTACGCCAGTCTGCCGGACAGATATCTCAGCGAGTATACTGCACCGGAAGTTCAGGACGCATTTGCATCTCTTAACTCCACAATTGACATTTATGCGCTTGGCTTGATCCTCTATCAGATCTACAACAGCGGACAGCTGCCCGGAAAGAGTTCTGAATCCGAGGAAAACTTCCCCGCTCCCGTCAATGCGGATTATGAAATGGCTGAAATTATTCTTAAGGCCTGTCATCCAGACCCCAACTGTCGTTGGGAGGATCCTGTGCAGATGGGTCAGGCGTTGGTGGGTTATATGCAGCGTAACGGTGCAAATGACACGCCCATTCTACCGCCCATTATACCCGTTGATCTGGATTCTTTGATGACCAATGTGGATGATATTGATCTGTCTGACATCGACCTTTCTGATGTTCCGGATGTTGAGGGGCTGGATATTGCGGATATCACCGATGCTGAAGTTGGAAACGATATCGCTGAAGATATGCAGCCAGATGCAGAAATCGTCTCCAATGCTGAAACGGAAATTGACAGCACTGAAGACACCTTGGAGCAATCTGAAGATCTTGCTGCTGTTGAGGATGTACCCGAGCAGCCTGCGGATGCGGTACTTGCTTTTATCGACGATGTGTCCTTGGACGAGACCTCTCCGGAGAACAACATTGATGCTGTTGACTATGCAGAGGTGACAGATGAACTCAATGAGATGCTGCTTCAAGCAGATGAGCTGGTGGCGCATCCTGTTCCTGATCCGGTTGTAGCTCCCGAACCGATTGAGGTCAAGCTGCCTCCTGTAGAAGAAACTGTAGAAGATGCCGTCGATACTGACGAAGCTCCGCAACAATCCGGTGACAAGGAAACATCTGAGACTTCCACGGAAACTTCTCTTGAAGAAACGGTCATTATTTCTGTACCCGGTCAGGCCGAGGAAGAAGCGGTTGAAGCAGAACCGGATTCCAATGAAGAGGAATCAACCATTGCAGCGGAAGCAGAATATCCCAAGCCCGAGCCTGAGAAGAAGAAAAAGAGTACGGTTATTTGGGTGCTGAACGCAATTCTGATCTTGCTGATCCTTGCAATTTTGGCTGTCGGTTTCTTCTATTACCAGAATATTTATCTACTGCCCATTAATGATGTTACTGTCACCGGTGACGAAACCAGCATGGTTGTCCATCTGGAAAGCGATGTTGACGAATCCATACTGAGTGTTGTTTGTTCCGATTCTCACGGAAATCAGATTTCTGCTCCTGTTGTAAACGGCACAGCAACATTTGCGAACCTTGCACCGGATACTGCTTATAATATTCAGATCCTGGTTGAAGGATTCCACCGCCTTACAGGTGAAACAGGCGCTTCCTACTCCACTCCACCGCAGGTCAACATCGTTCAGTTCAATGCAGTAACCGGAACAGAAGCTGGCAGCGTCATACTTCGGTTTACCCCCGATAACGATAATGCAACCGATTGGTCTTTGTCGTATTCCGCTGATGGTGAAGAAGAAGTAGTAATCAAATTGGACGCAAACCTGGCTACTTTGTCGGGTCTGACCATTGGTAAGGAATATACCTTTACCCTTATCCCTGCCGATGATACCTATGTAACTGGCCAGACAGAGCTGAAATTTACTGCCAGTGAAATTGTATATGCAGAAAATGTGAATGTTGTCAGCTGTCTGAACAATCAGCTTGTTGTTGAATGGGACGCACCCGAGGATGTGGATGTTACCGAATGGACGGTTCGCTGTTATAACGATTCTGATTATAACGAAACCACGATCACCGCTGACACTACCGCATCTTTTGACAACATCGATCCTGCCTTCAAGTACACGGTAGATGTAACAGCTGCAGGCATGAGCGTCAGTAAGCGTGCATATATGCCGGCAAACGCTATCACTATTACCGAATTTAAGGCAAGCACAACCGCAAGCAATCAGCTTGTTCTGGAGTGGGTGACCGATCAGGGCGTACCTGCTGATGGTTGGGTCCTGCGCTACAGCGTTGGAAATTCCACCACGCAGACTTCTGTTGTGTGTGATGACAATACTGCGATCATCGCTCCTGTTGTTCCTGCTGCTACTTATCACTTCACGATCCAGCGCGCCAATGGTGATGCCGTTTTGACGCAGCCTTTGACCTACACCACCGGCAGAGCCGCAGACTTCAGCGGTTACGGAATGACCCGCTCCTCCATGACCTACACCCTGCTGGAAACTCCTGAGCAGGCCGATTGGTCTCATGATGATGTGTCTTCCTCCGATTACACCAATGTCTTCAAGGTCGGTGAACGGATTTCTGTTGTGGGTCAGCTTCACGACATTTACGGCACTCATGACGACAACATCGTTACAATGTTTGTCTTCAGAGACGCAGAGAATAATGTTGTATCTTACTGCTACAGCGAGGCTCCCTGGAACACCATGTGGTCCAAGTATTACGGCGAGTTCGATATTCAGCAGGTTCCCGCTGAAACCGGTGAATACACGCTCACCATTTACTTTAACGGCAAATTGGTAACGAACAAGGCTGTAGTAATTGAAGAATAATCTTCTAAGTCACCCCATCCTTTGATGGGGTGACTTTTTTAGTTTTTTTGCAAATATATGACTTGCAAAATACAACGCACCGTGCTATATTGGTATAAACTTTATTGGAGGCAGGCTATGAAGACTGTGAATGCAAGCGTAAAGTTTTTCTATAGCTACTATTACTTTTTTATGACAAAAAGGTAATAGCGATTTGTGCTGTCTTCAATTCCCCGGCTCGTAATTTTTCAGGCACCGCACAGGATCGCGTCTGTGCGGTGTTTTCATTTTAGGAGATGAGAGTATGATTGCTGTACTGAAAAGCGGAACCACACCCCAGCAGACCGCCCACCTTGTAAATTGGCTCAAACATATGGATCTCGATGTTCATATCTCTGAGGGTCATGAGTTCACGATCCTTGGTCTGATCGGCGACACTACCAGAGTGGATATTGAGCTGCTGAAAAGCCTTGACATCGTTGAGACCGTGAAGCGTGTGTCCGAGCCCTTTAAGCAGGCTAACCGTAAATTTAATCCCAATAATACCGTCATCGAAATCGGCGATGTCAAAATTGGTAACGGTCACTTTGCCATGATCGCAGGCCCCTGCTCAGTGGAAAGCGAAGACCAGATCATTAAAGTAGCCACCGCTGTTAAAGCTGCAGGTGCCAGCATACTGCGCGGCGGTGCATTTAAGCCACGTACCTCCCCTTATGCTTTCCAGGGCATGAAGGATGAAGGCATCCGTTTACTTTTGGAGGCGAAGAAAGTAACCGGTCTGCCCATTGTGACAGAGATCATGAATATCCGCAACCTCGATCTGTTTGCTGATGTTGATATCATTCAGGTCGGGGCAAGAAATATGCAGAATTTTGATCTTCTTCAGGAATTGGGTAAGACAAATAAGCCGATTCTCCTGAAGCGGGGTCTGGCAAACACCCTTCAGGAGCTACTCATGAGTGCCGAATATATTATGAGCGAAGGAAACGAGAGCATTATTCTCTGCGAGCGAGGAATTCGCACCTATGAAACTTACACCAGAAATACATTGGATTTGTCCGCGATACCCGTACTTCACGAACTGTCCCATTTACCAGTAATCGCCGATCCCAGCCATGCGACTGGCAAGTCTTCCCTGGTGCCTCAAATGGCCCTTGCTGCTGCCGCTGCAGGCGCTGACGGCATTATGGTGGAGGTTCACAACAATCCCGCTTGTGCTCTGTGTGATGGTCCTCAGTCCCTGACACCCGAACAGTTCCGTATCCTCCAACAGAAGATCAATAGAGTCCGGGAGGCCGTCTTATGACCGTTGGAATATTGGGCCTTGGTTTGATCGGCGGCTCCCTTGCCCGCGCCTATGCCAAGGCCGGACATAGTGTACTTGCCAGTGAAAAAAATGAGAATATTCTTGGCTTTGCTGATCTCGCAGGAGTTGTTCATGGAGTACTGGACCCTGATACAATAGGCTCCTGTGATTTGATCCTGCTGGCTATTTATTCCGGCGGTTCCGCAGCATGGCTGGAAGAAAACGGACAGCACATTTCTCCGGATGCTCTTGTGATAGACTGCTGCGGTATTAAGACAGAGATTTGTAACCGAGCATTTCCTGTTGCAGAAAAGTACGGTTTTACATTTGTAGGTGGACATCCTATGGCCGGTTCTCATAACTCAGGCTTTAAATACAGCCGTTCCAATTTATTTATGGGTGCACCAATGGTTCTTGTCCCTCCCCGTTATGATGACCCCGAGCTTCTGGAGCAAGTGAAGAACTATCTTTCCCCTTGCCGTTTTGGTTCCTTCTCTGTTACTACTGCTCAGGAACACGATAAGATCATTGCATTCACCTCTCAAATGGCACACCTGGTCAGTAATGCTTATATCAAATCCCCCACCGCTTTGGAGCATAAAGGTTTTTCCGCGGGAAGCTATAAGGATATGACCCGCGTCGCCTGGCTGAATCCGCAAATGTGGGCGGAGCTTTTCCTTGCAAACAAAGAGAATATGCTATTTGAACTGGAATCTTACATGAGTTGCCTTGAGCAGTATCACAAGGCGCTCTCTGAGAATGATGAGCAGCGTCTTATTGCGCTGCTGGATGAAGGCCGCAGGCGTAAGGAGGAGGTAGACGGATGAAAAGCATTACCGTTGCTGCGTCAAAAACCTACCGGGTTATCATCGATTCTGATCTTCTCACTTCCGTAGGAAGCTATGCAGTCCAAGTTACGGCCCCCTGCAAATGTGTGATCATCAGCGATTCCAATGTCTGGCCTTTATACGGAAAGGCAGTACAAGATAGTCTTACGCATGTTGGATTTCAAGTGTTATCCTTCGTGTTTTCTGCCGGTGAAGCCAGTAAAACAGGAGAAACCTATTTATCCATACTGAACTATCTTGCGGAAAATAAAATCACCCGTTCTGATTTGATCGTTGCTTTGGGTGGCGGCGTGGTCGGCGATATGGCTGGTTTCGTGGCCGCTACCTATCTGCGTGGTATTCGGTATATACAGCTTCCCACTACCCTGCTGGCTATGGTTGATTCCTCTGTTGGCGGAAAAACAGCTATTGATCTGCCTGCCGGCAAGAATCTTGCAGGTGCATTTTACCAGCCTTCCCTTGTTTTATGCGACATTACTGCATTAGATACACTCCCTGAAACAATTTTTACTGACGGCAGTGCCGAGGTTATCAAGTACGGCGTGCTGTTTGACCGGGATCTGTTTCAGCATCTGGAGAAGCAAGGTAGTAGGTTCCACAAAGAAAAAGTGATCTCCCGCTGCGTGGAATTAAAGCGTGATATCGTTGCAGATGATGAATTTGATACAGGTGTACGCCAAAAGCTGAATCTTGGACATACCATCGGTCACGCAATTGAAAAGCAAAGTGAATTTACTGTATCTCACGGGCGGGCTGTGGCAGCCGGTATGGCGATAGTTGCACGCGCCGCTTCATCGATGCAGATTTGTTCGCTCGATACTGCAACGCGTATATGTGCGCTTTTAAAAAAATTCGATCTGCCGGTTGAAACTTCTTTTACCGCAGAACAACTCCTTGATTCTGCACTTTCGGACAAAAAGCGTTCCGGTGGTAGGATCAACCTTATTCTGCCGGAGGAAATCGGCAGTTGCAGGATCCAATCCATACCCGTTAATGAACTTCAAATCTTTATCAAAGCTGGCTTATAATTATGGATATCATCATTTATCCCCGAAAGCTTTCCGGGGAAATTACAGCAATTCCTTCGAAATCGCAGGCGCACCGTCTGTTGATTTGTGCTGCTTTTTCTGACAAGCCAACATATTTGGTCTGTCCGGAGACAAACCGGGATATAGAAGCAACAGCTGGCTGTCTGAATACTCTTGGCGCAACTATTCATCGCACGAGCGACGGCTATTCCATTCTTCCTGCAGAAAATATTCCCTCTTCTGCCGAGCTCGACTGCGGAGAGAGCGGATCTACGCTGCGTTTTCTTTTGCCAGTTGTCGGCGTACTTGGCGTGGACGCTGTATTTCATATGCACGGAAGACTCCCACAGCGTCCTCTTTCTCCCCTTTGGGAGGAGATGGAGCGCATGGGCTGCAAACTCTCATGGGAAACGGAAAATACGCTTCGGTGTAACGGAAAACTTATTGCCGGTGAATACACTATCAGCGGAAATGTTTCCAGCCAGTTTATCTCCGGACTATTATTTGCTGCTTCGCTTTTGGATGGGCACAGCACAGTGACGATCACCGGTGCGTTGGAATCACAGCCCTATGTTACCATGACGCAGCTTGCTCTGTCTGCATTCGGTAAGGAAACAAATGGCTATTCAGTTGTAGGAGGCCGACCCTTTTGTTCTCCCGGTAGGATCGTCGTGGAGGGCGATTGGAGTAACGGCGCTTTTTTCCTTGCAGCAAACACATTGGGTAACAGTATAACCGTTGCAGGATTAGCGCCTAATTCTCCTCAGGGTGACCGGCTGGTTTCTCAACTGTTACAGGAGCTTATGGTTCATAACCTTACAATCCATTCAGCAGATATTCCGGATCTGATCCCGATTCTGTCTGTTGTTGCAGCAGCAAATCACGGTGCTGCATTCACGCAGATTGGACGGTTGCGCCTGAAAGAGTCTGACAGAGTAGCAGCGATCATTTCCATGTTATCAGCTTTGGGTATTCGTACGAAGTCGACAGAAAATACATTAACTGTTTATCCCGGTCAATTCCGTGGAGGGATCGTAGATGCCTGTAATGATCACCGCATCGCAATGGCCGCGGCTATTGCGGTAACGAGGTCGGATGCCCCCGTGATCATATATGGCGCTGAATGTGTTGCAAAATCCTATCCCGCATTCTGGCAGGAATACAAAAAATTAGGAGGATACTATGAGCAGTACTTACGGTGAAAATATTAAACTGACCGTATTCGGTCAGTCCCACGGTCATGCCATTGGTATGACCCTCGACGGTGTTCCTGCAGGACTGAAGGTAGACTTTGATGAATTGCAAAGTTTCTTAAACAGAAGAGCGCCCGGCCAGAATTCTTATTCTACTCCCCGGCGGGAGGCAGACATTCCGGAGTTTCTTTCCGGTATTGTCAACGGATACACCTGCGGCGCGCCCATTACCGCTATAATCTATAATACAAACACCCGCTCCGGTGATTATGAAGCGTTCAAAAACCTTCCGCGACCCGGCCACGCCGATTATACCGCACGGGTGAAGTACGGCGAGCATCATGATGCTGCCGGCGGCGGTCATTTTTCTGGAAGGCTCACAGCGACAATTTGCATCGCAGGCGGGCTTTGCAAGCAGTGGCTTGCGGATAAGGGCATGCATATCGGAGCTCATATTGTTGCAATTGGCGGTGTCGTAGATGAACCTGTCTATCTTGACTGGGTTTCCCCAGATTTTACGCAAATTGGAAAGGATTTCCCTGTTCTGAACCCGGAAGCAGGAAAGAAAATGCAGGAAAAAATTACCGCAGCCAAAAAAGCCGGCGACAGCGTGGGCGGCCTTATTGAGTGTATTGCCACCGGAATTCCTGCCGGGATCGGTGAGCCCATATTCGGTGGTATGGAGAGCCGTATCGCGCAGATCATCTATGGTATCCCTGCTGTGAAAGGCTTGGATTTTGGCAGCGGCTTTTCCGGAAGCTACATGCTTGGCAGTGAAAATAACGATCCCTTTGGTGTTAAGGACGGAAAGATCGTTACACTGACAAACAATGCAGGCGGAATCCTGGGCGGCATCACAAGCGGTATGCCTCTGGTTTTCCAGGTTGCGATCAAACCCACACCGTCCATTTCCCTGCCCCAGCAAACCGTTTCCTTGACAGATATGGAGGAAACCACTCTGGAAATTAAGGGCCGTCATGACCCCTGCATCGTCCCCAGAGCGGTACCTGTTATAGAAGCAGCGGCAGCAATCGCCATCTTCGATGCCAGTCTTTCTTAAATTGGAGGATCAAAAATGGAACTGAAAGAATGCAGAAACCGGATCGATGCCATCGATCAGCAATTGGTTTCATTATTTGTACAGCGGATGCAGTTTTCCGCCGATATTGCGGCATTTAAAAAAGAAAACAATATGCCCATTTACGTCCCGGCTCGGGAACGGGAAATTCTCCAGAAAGTTGCGAAGCTTGCCGGTCCCGATATGTCAAATTATACCCGTGTTCTTTACTCCATGCTTTTTGAGTTGAGCAGAAGCTATCAAAGCAAATGTACCATGGAGACTACACCACTGTACCGGGAAATTACAGAATCCATTGAAAACACAGCAAAATTGTTCCCGCAGGCGCCAATGGTTGCCTGCCAGGGTGTCGAGGGTGCCTATGCCCAGATAGCATGTGAAAAGATTTTTAAAAATCCTTTCATCATGTACTTCAAAAATTTTGAAGCGATCTTTAACGCCATCGAGCAAGGCCTGTGTCAGTATGGTATCCTTCCCATTGAGAACTCCACAGCGGGTTCTGTAAAGAAGGTTTATGACCTGATGATCCGTCATAACTTCTCCATCGTGAGGACCTTCCGTTTGAAGATCGATCATAATCTTCTGGCAAATCCGGGAACAAAGATCGATGATATTAAAGAAGTTTACTCTCATGAACAGGCAATCAGCCAGTGCTCTGAATTCCTGGGGAAGCATTCCAACATTAAGATCATTCCCGTTGAAAACACTGCAGTAGCCGCAAGCATGGTGGCGCAGTCTCAGCGTAAGGATGTGGCTGCCCTTTCAAGCCATGTCTGCGAAGAGCTGTATGGCCTTGTGAGCCTAGCCGACTCCGTTCAGGATAAGGGGAATAACCGTACCCGTTTCATTTGCATCAGCAAAAACCTTGAGATATATCCGGGATCTGATAAGACCAGTATCATGATGGTGCTGTCCCACAAACCCGGTGCACTGTATAAGGTTCTTGCCAGAATGTATACGCTGGGAATCAATGTCACCAAGCTGGAATCCCGTCCGATTCCCGACCGCGACTTTGAGTTCATGTTCTACTTTGATCTGGAAACATCCATCTATTCTGAAGAATTTGTGCAGCTAATGTGTGAGCTGGACGACCTTTGCGAGGAATTTAAATATCTAGGTAGCTACACCGAGGTGGTTTAATGAAATGCGGACTATTGGGCGGTAAGCTTGGACACAGCTTTTCACCCCAAATTCACAGTCAGCTTGCAGATTACTCCTATGCCCTTTTTGAGAAAAATCCTGATGAACTGGAACATTTTCTTAAAAACAGCGATATTACAGGATTGAATGTTACGATTCCATATAAAAAATCCGTCATGGCGTTCTGTGATCATTTATCTGACCGCGCAAAAGCAATTGGCGCAGTCAATACAATCGTACGGAATCAGGACGGTTCACTGACCGGTCACAATACGGATTATTTTGGTTTTCAGTCACTTCTCAAAAAAAGCGGTTTACAGGTATCCGGCAAGAAAGTACTTGTGCTTGGAAGCGGCGGAGCATCCGCAACCGCAGTTGCTGTCTTACAGGAGCTTGGTGCAGCTGTAATTGTTGTGTCACGAATCGGTGAAAACAATTATACCAACCTTTCAAAACATGATGATGCAGCTGTAATCGTAAACACAACACCGGTTGGTATGTATCCAAATGTTGGTTTCCGTCCTGTTGATCTTTCACAGTTCCCCAAGATTGAGGGTGTAATTGATGTGATTTACAATCCCGCCAGGACACAACTCATTCTGGATGCTGAGGCCCTTGGAATCACCGCTGTTAACGGTCTGTGGATGCTTGTGGCTCAGGCCAAGGAAAGTGCTGAATGGTTCAACGGGAACACAATTGACGATACAGTCATCGAAAAGATACACAGCAACCTTTGCAGACAAACAGAGAATATCGTTTTGATCGGTATGCCCGGGTGCGGAAAATCCACGGTTGGAAGAATTCTTGCTGAACTGAGCGGTAAGAAATTTATTGATGCTGATACTGCCATAGAAGTATACGCAGGAATGACCATTCCTGCAATATTCGCAAAGTATACTGAGGAAGGTTTCCGTACTATTGAAACTGAAGTGTTGAAGCAGCTCGGCAAGGAATCGGGTCTTGTGATCGCCACCGGTGGAGGCTGCGTTACACGGAAGGAAAATTACAATTTCTTGCATCAAAACGGCACAATTTTCTGGCTGCAGCGGGACATTTCCCTTCTTCCGATTGACGGAAGACCTCTCTCACAGTTGAACAAGTTGGAGGACCTGTTTGCCATTCGTCAGCCGTTATACAGTCAATTTGCAGACTTTGCTGTAGTCAACAATGGTTTACCAGAACATACTGCGAAAAAAATCTTAAAACTGGAGGCTTCCTTATGAAGATCCTTGTTATTAACGGCCCCAATATCAACATGTTGGGAATCAGAGAACCAGATATTTACGGTAAACAAAGTTTTCAGCACCTTTTGACAATGCTGGAAGAAACATCGCAGGCACTCCAAATTGAAATTGAACAGTTCCAGTCCAATCACGAGGGCGCCATTGTGGATAAAATCCAGTCAGCTTACGGAGATTATGATGGTATTGTGATCAATCCTGCGGCATATACCCATACCTCTGTTGCTATTCTGGATGCCCTGAAGGCGGTTGCAATTCCAGCAGTTGAAGTGCATATTTCCGATGTTGCTGCCCGTGAATCCTTCCGCCAGGTCTCCTATCCTGGGCTTTATTGCGAAAAAACAATTAAAGGCCATGGTTTAAACGGTTACATTGAGGCGATCCGTTACCTGAAAGAGAAATACGCATAAAAAAAGCCCACTCAATGAGTGGGCTTTTTCATTTCGCAATCAATGTGCAATATCGGTTGGATACCGTTCCGTCAAGGAGTCTTCCATAATCATAAAGCTGCATAAAACCGCATTTGCGGTGAACCGCCAGAGAGGCTTTGTTATCTTTATCAACATGGGAGTACACTGGATGATAGTGTTCCAAAATCATCCTCACAAGTTCAAAAGCGTACCCCTTCCTTCTCTGATCCGGTGCCGTTTCCAAAGCAGAGAGAAGCCAGCCGTCGTGAAATCGCTCCATACGCAACCCACAAACATAATGTCCATCCTTTATCAGTAACGCACAAAAGGAAGTTTTCTCTTTGAAAAAGCAATCTGATAGGTAAGAAACAAACTCGCTCTCTGCATGAAATCTGCTGACTGAGTATCGCTCCATGGTGTTTTCGATAGATTGATGATAAACATCCAGCAGCTCAGTGGTATTCAATTCATGAAAACTCTTGCAAATTTTGAGCATATGCTTCACCCATTGGCAGTAAATTTCAAGGGAAATTTCATTTTTAAAAGTAAGTTATCAACAAAAAGAAGCCTTTCTTGCAATGTATACAATAAGTTATACACACTATCCACAGGCTTTTCCACAAGGAATCCATTAAAATTATGACTAAATTAAGAAGAATCCTCAGTTAATCCGGGAAATCTAAACAAAATAAATTGGTATAAATTTGATGTATAACTGGCTATGCAAACAGGCTGCATAGCGCCTGTATATAAAATTGCAGGATAGAGCTACCTCTCCTGCAATTTAAATTAAATTGTCTCTCCAAGAATGGATTTCGTAGCGTAGGCATTCAGCTCCATACCGGCGGTATTGCCCGCAAGATATTCATAATATGCCTGAGAACCGATCATTGCAGCATTATCGCCGCACAAGGAAAGCGGAGGCATATAGACATCCACGCCAAGCTTTTCTACCGCAGAAAGTATATCTTGCCGGATCCTGGAGTTTGCGGCAACGCCGCCTGCAACTGCAATCTTCTTACGGCCTGTTTTCTCAATGGCCATTACAACACGGGGAATCAGCGTATCAGAGACCGCTGCACAGAAGGAAGCGCACAGGCTGGCAATGTCCAGGGTCTCCCCTACCTGCTCCGCATGATGGATCAGATTTAATGAAGCTGTCTTCAAACCGGAAAAGCTCATGTCATATGGATTCTGTCCCGGTTTGGATCTGGGAAGAACATACTTTTCTGCATCGCCCCGGGAAGCTGCTTTATCCAGAGCAGCGCCACCGGGATATGGCATACCAAGCACACGGCCGACTTTATCAAAGCATTCGCCGGCAGCATCGTCCAGCGTAGTTCCCAGAATCTGCATTTTCGTATAATCCCGGACATCCACAATCATGGTGTGGCCCCCGGAAACTACAAGGCAGAGAAATGGCGGTTCAAGTTCGGGATAGGCAAGGTAATTTGCGGCAATATGTCCCCGTATGTGATGCACGGGTATCAGTGGAACATTCAAAGCAAGGGCTGCAGCTTTCGCGAAATTCACGCCAACCAAAACCGCACCGATCAATCCAGGAGCATAGGTGACGGCAACCGCCTCAATATCCTTACGGGAAAGCCCTGTTCGCTCAAGAGATTGGTCTGCAAGGGCATAAATCGCCTCAATATGCTTTCTAGAAGCAATCTCTGGAACAACACCGCCATAAATGCGGTGCAGATCCACCTGAGACGCAATACAGTCCGTTAAAACTTCTCTGCCGTCCCGTACGATGGCAATGGCAGTTTCGTCACAGGATGATTCTACAGCCAGAATATTCAAATCTGCCACTCCTTTCTTAAAATCAGTGCGTCTTCCCTTGGGTCATGATAGTAGTTTTTGCGACGTCCAACTTCTGCAAATCCCATCTGCGTGTAAAGACTTATGGCCGGCATATTGGAAACCCGAACCTCCAAAGTGAGGCAGGAGACCTTTTCTGCCTGTAGGCAGGAAATTAATCTTATGATCAGTTCCCTGGCAATGCCTCTGCGACGGTAATCGGGCGCAACAGCCAGATTCATCATATCTGCCCAGCCAAGCACCGACTGAGAGCCTACATAGCCCGCAAGGCGGTCCCCGTCCATAGCTACAAGCCACAAGGATAAGTGATTGTCTGCCTCAGACAAAAAAGCATTCACGCTCCAGGGATCGGAAAAGCATTCCTTTTCCAGGGCAGCAATAGCCTCGGCATGGGATTTATTCATTCGTATATATTCCATCACTTAGCCTCATACCAGCTGCTGCCCCACTTAGCTTCCGCCTGCAAGGGAATGCTAAGCTGAGCAACCTGCTCCATTTCCCTGCTGACAAGCAGCGCTACCTGTACCGCAATTTCTTCCGGACACTCAACGATCAACTCGTCGTGTACCTGTAACAAAAGTTTCGCATCCGGATACTCCCGCTGGAGGGCAGCGTCCACACGGATCATTGCAAGCTTGATTAGATCCGCAGCTGTTCCCTGAATAGGCGTATTCAGTGCAATCCGCTCCGCACCCTGACGGATATTGAAGTTACTGCTCTTCAGCTCCGGAATGTATCTGCGGCGGCCATACATGGTCTTGGTATAACCAATATCTCTTGCATCGTTGACGACCTTCATCATATAATCGCGGACACCGTGGTAGTTGCTCAGATAATTGTCGATATACTCCTTGGCCTGGTATCGGTTGACACCAATATCCTCCGCCAGAGAGAATTCAGAAATGCCGTATACGATTCCGAAGTTGACAGCCTTTGCGTGGCGCCGCTGGAGAGCCGTAACGCTGTCAACAGGGACACCGAATACCTGTGATGCAGTCACCGTATGAATGTCCATGCCGCCAGCAAACGCCTCCTGCATGGTCTTATCTCCGGCAATATGGGCAAGCACACGCAATTCTATCTGACTGTAGTCAGCATCCACCAATACGCAACCGGGTTTTGGGATAAACATTCTACGGATCTCAGCGCCCAGATCGGTCCGCACCGGAATATTCTGCAGGTTGGGTTCGGTAGAAGATAGCCGCCCGGTTGCAGTCACCAGATTCTGGAAGGTTGTATGGATCCGTCCGTCATCACATACGACCTTCATCAGTCCGTCCGCATAGGTAGACTTAAGCTTGGTCAGCATCCGGTAATCCATAATGGCCGGAATAATGGGATGCTTGTTCTTCAGTTTCTCCAGTACATCTGCATTGGTTGAATAGCCGGTTTTTGTCTTTTTTACCGGCGGCAGACCCAGCTTTTCAAAAAGCAATTCACCCAGCTGGCGGGTAGAATTGATGTTAAAAGGCCCATCCGCATAGGAATAGATCAGTTTTTCGCAATCATCGATCCGTGCTGCGAGCATCAGACCAAACTGTGTCAGCTGCTCTTTATCGATCGCAACACCGGCACATTCCATCTTGTACAGCACCGGGCAGAGCGGAAACTCAATATCCCGATACAGCGAAAGCATACCGTTTTTATCAAGCTCCTCCACTAAAACAGAGTAAAGGTTCCAAAGTGCTTCCGCGCAAGCAGCAGCATCTGAATCATCAACGGTGGTACTCAAAAAAGTAGTGGCAAGCTTGGAAACAGGATAATCAGACTGGGAAGGATTTAAATCATATGCGGCAAGGGCTGTATCAAAGACAAACCGTCCGTGCGGCAGACCCATTTCGTCAAGACTATGGAGCGTTGTCTTCAAATCATGGCAGATACCGTCTGTGCTGTTCATCAGCATCGGTATCAGCCCCATAGCTTCCATGGGCGTAACAGAGCATACTCCCCCATCCCATGCAACGCCCAGGGAGCCATCCGGTGCCAGATACAACGCATAGGGGCTGCAAATTTCGGGAATTTCTGTCACACGTGGCAACGCGGACCGTATTTTTACAGGCTTGATTTCCTCAATTTCAGCACCCCGCAGTCCGTACCGGTCGATCAGGCGGACAAATTCCAGCTTTTGGAATAACTTATACAGTTCAGGGCGATTATAAGGACGCACGATTGCATCCATTGGTTCAAAATCAATGGGCGCATTGGTGCGTATCGTTGCCAGATCAAAGGAAAGATACGCGCTGTCCTTACCGTTCTCCAGTTTTTCACGGAGCTTGGGGCGGATGGAAGCATCCTGCAAGTCGGAGGC
>JAZUMW010000119.1:0-6741 GCA_045603825.1 Faecousia sp. | reverse complement strand
GTATCCGTTGCCCGGGAGTACGCCGGCAGGGGCGTGCCCTTGCTGGATCTGGTGCAGGAGGGCAGTATCGGCCTGCTGGTTGCCGCCAAGAAATTTGATTATACCTTAAATTACCGGTTTTCTACATACGCCACCAAGTGGATCCGCCAGGGTGTGACCCGGTGTATTATGAATCACGCCGGACTCATCCGTATACCTCAGTATACGGCAGAAAAGATCCGCAAGCTGTTGACGGCAAAGGCTGAACTGCAGCAGAATTCCGGTCAGGAGCCTACTGTGGCGGAATTGGCAGAATATATGGGTATGCCTGAGGAGAAAGTGACGGAGTATCTGTCCCTTATCCCGGAGGTTTGTTCCCTGGATGCGTTTCTGGGGGATGATGGCTCGGTGCTGAGCTTGGTGGATATCCATACGCCTCAGCCCCAGGAGGAACTGATCCGCCGGGAACTGAAGACTACTATGGACGGCTTGCTGGGTATGCTCTCGGAGCGCCAGCAGCAGGTGCTGCGGCTGAACTTCGGCATGGAGGACGGTGTGTGCCACTCCCTGGAAAAGATCGCTGGTGTGCTGGGGGTTTCCAAGGAGCGGGTGCGGCAGATCCGTCAGCAGGCCATGGACAAGCTGAAAAAACTGGGAACTGATTTTGGACTGGAGGATTTCCTGGAGTGATGGAATTTACATTTGAGCAAAGCCCCTGTGAAGAAGCTTTAGAGCAGCTTCAGCCCGGAGATACCATAGATGCCGTCCGCTTTTTAACGCTCATTGAAACGGAGGACGAGGTCGGTGCGGAAGAGGCGTTTCAGACTCTGGATGAGCGCCGTATCCGGCTGGACATATCTAACCTTCCCATGGATGCCGGCAGCGGTGAGTTTGCCCTGCGGCTAAAACAGGAAAAGGAGCTGGCACAGCAGGACGACCTGTGTGCCGGCCTGTCGGAAACGGATCCGCTGTACCTGTATCTGCAGGAGCTGGCGGGGATCCCCGCCTTTGGGGATGAGCAGTTGCTGGCAGAAGCATACGCAGCAGGGGACGAGGGAGCCGCGGAGCGGCTTGTAAACCTCTCTCTGAGCCGCTGTGTGGAGCTTGCCAAGGGCATGACCGGCAGAGGCGTGCTGCTTCTGGATCTGATACAGGAAGCAAGCCTGGGCCTGTGGCAGGGCGTGCTGTGTTATGAAGGCGGCGACTTTGCAGCCCACCGGGACTGGTGGATCTGCCAGTATCTTGCCAAGGCAGCTGTCAGCCACGCCCGCAGCAGCGGTGTGGGGCAGAAGCTTCGCCAGAGCATGGAGGACTACCGGGATGTGGATCAGCGCCTGCTCACTGAGCTGGGAAGAAATCCCACGCTGGAGGAGATCGCTGAGGCCATGCACATCACACCGGAGGATGCCGCGGTGTACAGCGCGATGCTGACCAATGCCCGTAACCGCCGCAAAACGGTGCAGGAGCAGGAAGAACCGGAGCCTTCCCCGGAAGACGACCAGGCTGTGGAGGATACCGCCTATTTCCAGAGCCGCCAGCGGATCCTGGAGCTGCTGTCCACGCTGACCGAGCAGGAAGCGCAGCTGCTGTCCCTGCGGTTTGGCCTGGAGGGCGGCCTGCCCTTAAGTCCCGAGGAGACCGGCAGAAAGCTGGGCTTGACACCCCGGGAAGTTGTAGAATTGGAAGCTGCCGCACTGCTGAAATTGCGGCAGGATAATAATTAAAAAGGAAAGATAAAACTATGGCACAGCTTCAGTATCGTACAAGAGGAAACAGTTCTCCCCAAGGTAGGCCCCGGGTGTATTTTGCCTGTCATCCCCAGGATCACCACCTTTATTTTCAAGAGATCTGTGACGATGTATTAAAGATCAGCAACTGTGCCATTTATTATTATGACCCCGCTGCTGAGGTGGAGCAGGATGAAGATTATTTTCTGAGTCTGAGCCAGGTTCAGATGCTGGTGATGCCCATCACAGAACGTTTGCTCACCGAGCCTTCCCGGGCACTGGATGTGGAGTTCCGTTATGCCATGGAAAACCATATTCCCGTACTGCCGCTGATGCAGGAAGGGGAACTGGAGGGGCTGTTCAATGAGACCTGCGGCCAGCTGCAGTTTCTGGACAAGCATGTTCAGGACGAGACCGCTATCAGCTACGAAGAGAAACTGAAAAAGTATCTGGAGTCGGTGCTGGTGGGCGATGAACTGGCGCAGAAAGTACGGGAAGCCTTCGATGCCTATATTTTCCTGAGCTACCGGAAAAAGGACCGTAAGTATGCCCAGGAGCTGATGCGGCTGATCCACCGCAGCGAATTCTGCCGGGATATTGCCATCTGGTACGATGAATTTCTGACCCCCGGCGAAAACTTCAACGGTGCCATTCGGGCAGCGTTGGAAAAGAGTAATCTGTTCGCCCTGGCGGTGACGCCCAATCTGGTGAATGAGACCAATTATGTAATGACCACCGAATATCCCATGGCTGTGGAGGCAGGCAAGCCTATCCTGGCAGCGGAACTGGTGGAAACCGATAAAACCGCATTACAGCAGAATTACGAGAATATCCCCGGCTGCGTGGATCCCCGGGACCAGGAAAAGCTGAATGCCGTACTGATCGAGCGGCTGCAGCAGATCGCTGTTCGGGAAAACGACAATGACCGCCAGCACAATTTCTTCATCGGTCTGGCATATCTGTCTGGTATCGATGTGGAAGTGAACCATGAACGGGCGCTGGAGCTGATCACAAGCGCCGCCAAGGCAGAACTCACCGAGGCCATGGAGAAGCTGATCTCCATGTACACAAACGGCGAGGGCGTCCGCCGGGACTATTATAAAGCTGCCCAGTGGCGGGAACAGCTTCTGGAGCATATCAAGGCCCAGTATGAGTTGTTCGGCGAAGAAGAATTCGGCGACCGTTACTTCTCCTGCCTGATGGATATGCACAATGATTGGTACGACCTGCGGCAGCTGGATAAGGCGATGGAAATTACCCGGGAGATGGTGGCGTACTGTGAGCTTTTGGTAGCCGAAACACCGACTCTGAAAACCCGCAGGAATTTGGCAAAGGCCTACTCATGCATGGGCAGTATCTATGACCAGCAGAACAAGCCCCAGGAAGCGTTGCAGTGGTTCTTTAAGGCCACGGCCATTCGTTCAGAGCTGCTACAGGAAACCTCAGATGAGACGCTTGTCAATGAACTGGCTGCCTCTTACACAGGAATCGGCGATATGCAGGAGGCAGAGGGGCATCTTGCCGAAGCGGGGAAATGGTACTTACAGTCCATCCAGCTGCGGGAAAAACTCACCGAAAAGAATGACGGCACCTTTTATTTGACGGGCTTGGCTATCAGTTACGCACGGTACGGTTCTGTGCTGCAAAGCCAGGGTAACCTGCCGGAAGCGAGAAAATGGCTGGAAAAGAGCCTGACCATTCGCCAAAGGATTCTCCAGGAGGAAGAGACCCACCGAAATCTGCAAAGACTCGCGGTAGCATATTGCCAGATGGGCGACCTGAGCAAAGCAGAGGAAAAACTCCCGGAGGCAGCACAGTGGTACGAAAAAACTCTTGAGATTCGTGAGCGTATTGCATCTGAGACTGAGACGATCCAGTCTTTTCGTGATCTTGCTTCCGGGTATAACCGGTTGGGCAATATTCGGTTGGCCCAGGATCAACTCACGGAAGCGGAGAAACTGTATTTAAAAGCCCTGCAGATCCGCAGGGGGTATATAAAGGATAACACGGCGGCGACCCATCTGAAGGATTTGTCCGTATCTTACGGAAAAATGGGCAGTATTTGCCGCAAACTCAACAAGCCGGAAGAGGCGATGCAATGGTATTTGGAGGACCTGGAAATTTGCCAGCGGCTGATGCGTGAAAGCGATTCCGTGACCAGCCGGGAATACCTGGCCAGCTGCTACAATCACCTGGGTAATCTTTGCCGTGGCAGCCGGCGATATGCCGAAGCAAAGCGGTGGTATCAAAAAGATCTGGAGCTCACTCAGCAGGTAGCGGAAATTTCTGAGACGCTGAAAGCAAAGCGGAATTTGGGGATCAGCTACCGGACCTTGGGCAGCGTATGCCTGAATGAAAGAAACCTGGATGAGGCAAAGGCCTGGTATGAGAAGGGCCTTGCTTTGGCAAATGAGCTTTTGGAAACCACCGATGCGCCCACAGATTGGGAGGATGTTTCCCTCTGCTACACCTGTTTAGGCGACGTGTGCAGAGACGGGGACAATTATCAAGAGGCAAAGGTATTCTATCTCAAAAGTCTGCAGATCGATGAACGGCTGGCGGAGCAGGCACCCAATAACAACCGGCTTCGGGGCTTAGCGGTGGATTATTCCAGAATGGGCAGTGTTTGTTTGAATAGCGACGAATATGGTGAAGCAAAGACTTGGTATTTAAAATCCGCCGAGCTGTACGGGAAATTGACAGAAGCCAATGACAACGACCAGAACTGGGATAATCTTGCCGGAGTCTATTACCATCTTGGTTGTGTGGCACACGCAGAAGGTAATATACCGGAAGCAAAGCAGTGGGCCGCAAAGGATATGCAGATCATGCAGCGGTTGGCAGAGAAATCCGACACAGTCACACTGCTGCGGAGCCTTCTTACCAGTTATCGAATGATGGCCAAGCTCAATGAAGAGGAAAAAGACTTGCAGCAGAGCCGTTTGTGGTATGAAAAGTGTGCCGGACTTGCAGAAAACCTGCACGCAAAGGATGACAGCGGCGTGTATCTGGAAGAATTACATACTGCCTACTATAAGGTTTGGAGCATTTGCAGAAGCCTGCAGGACAATGCCGGTTCAAAGGAATGGCTGTTTAAGGATTATGATGTCTGCCTTAAGCTGGCGGAAAAAGCAAATGAGGCAAAGATGCTGCGCAGAGTGAGTGTCTGCTGCTTCGCGTTGGGAAAGCTATACCAGACAGAAGGTGCTCTGGCTGAAGCTAAGCGGTGGAAACTGGAGGACGCCAGGATCGCTGAGGAACTGTGCAGCCGGGAGAAGAACAATGACACCCTGGAAGATCTATATCTGAGTTATCGCGGACTTGCCGAACTGGCTAAGTTGCAGCAGGATGCCCTCAGCCAGCATGTCTATTATACGAAGATGCTGGATGTGCTTTCCGATATGCAGAAGATAGAGGACACGGTCAAACTCCGTGAGCGTCTGGCAATGGTATTCTTTAATCTTGGAAAGATCAGATCGGATGAGGAGATGCTTCGGGACTCCCAGGCACTGTATATGGATCTGGCGAAACGCGACCCCACAAACGAAGCATATCGCAACAATGCCGGTATCGTGGAGCGGACGATCCTGCGCGTGAAAAAAAACAACACAAATGATTGAAGCGGTTTTCCGCGGAAAGAGGAAAAACTTATGGCAAAAACCTATGCGATCGCCATTGACGGCCCTGCCGGCGCGGGTAAAAGCACCATCGCCAAGACCTTAGCAAAGGAGCTGGGCTACTACTATGTGGACACCGGCGCCATTTACAGAACGGTGGCGTATTTTATGGATCTTCTGGGGATCAGCCCCAAGGATGTGGACGGCGTGGAGCGTTATATTGATGAGCTGACCGTGGAGATCGAGTACGACGAGGACGGAAAGCAGCACATGCTCATGAACGGAATGGATGTTACCGATGATATCCGCACCCAGGATATTTCCCAGAAGGCATCTCTGGTGTCTGCCCACGCTGTGGTGCGGGATGTTCTGCTGGATATGCAGCGGGATGTGGCAAGAAAGCACAATGTGATCATGGACGGCCGTGACATCGGCACCGTGGTGCTGCCCAAGGCGGATGTAAAGATCTTCCTTACGGCATCTGCCGAGGTTCGGGCCAAACGCCGTTATGACGAACTGATCGCCAAGGGTCAGAAAGCAGATCTGCCTACCATTTTAAAGGAGATCCAGCAGCGGGATTATCAGGATACCCACCGGCCCATCGCTCCGCTGAAGATGGCAAGAGACTCTGTTAAGCTGGATACCTCCAATCTGGACATTGACGGCGTGATGGCTGCCATTAAGAAGATCGTAGGGGAGAAGATCCCTGTATGAGCGTAACGGTAGCGAAGAGCGCAGGCTTTTGTTTTGGTGTGAACCGGGCGGTGGAACTGGTGGAGCAGGCTGCCGGCTCCGGTAAGCGGGTCAGCACCCTGGGGCCAATCATCCATAACCGCCATGCGGTGGCGCACTTTGAGGAAATGGGCGTCCGGGTCATCAGTGCCCCTGAAGAAGCAGACCCCGGTGAAACGGTCATCATCCGCTCCCACGGCGTAACCAAAGCGGTCTACGAACAGCTGACGGAAAGAGGCGCCCAGATCATCGATGCCACCTGTCCCTTCGTCAAGCGTATTCACGGAATCGTGAGCAAAGCAGAGGAAGAGGGGAGACTGCCGGTGATCATCGGCACTCCCACGCACCCGGAGGTGGAGGGCATCGCGGGCTGGTGCAGTGACTGCCGGATTTTTGAGACCCCGGAAGAGCTGGAAAAATGGTCGAAATCTCCCGAAATCCGGCCGGATTTGCCAATTTGCATGGTTTGTCAGACAACTTCCACAGAATCTTTGTGGAAATTGTGCGTAAATTTTGCAAAAAAACAGTTTACTAACCTGAAAATTTTTGATACAATATGTAAAGCTACTGAATCCCGGCAAAGTGAAGCGGCAGACTTGAGTCGAATTTGCCAAGCTATGGTCGTTGTAGGTGACACCCACAGCTCCAACACAGGCCGCCTTGCTATGATTTGTCGAGAGCACTGC
>JAZUMW010000118.1:0-5497 GCA_045603825.1 Faecousia sp. | reverse complement strand
AGTTGTAGCTAAGTGTTGTCTTCCTAAGACCGCGGCCTCCGACTTCAAAGAGCGGATCACCTCAATCAGCTGCTTCTCCGCTTTGGTCAGCACCATATTCTTTTCAGGTTGCATTTTCTACCTCCAAATAAAAAGGCTGCGGCAGTAACAAATACTGCCGCATCCGTTTTTCTGCGTGACATAGTAAACCCCTTTGCCCATCGCGCGGGTGCAAAGAAGTAAAACACCATTCCCGTAGGTCTTCTGACTTGTGCCTCAAGCAACAATCTACCTGCCTTCTCGGATCGCTCCAATGACTGACTTTCGTCAACGGTAAACTGTCTCGACACTTACAGCGCCGGCAGCGCGGGGACTTACACCCCATTATCTTGTTCAGCCAGGTACTCGTCATGCGCTATACCCGGCCACGGGAACATATATTGAATTGCTTAATTATTATAGTCCAAACTCTCTAAAATTGCAATAGTCAATTTCGTATTCTTGTATACACGCAGAGATTATTCTTTCTCATGGAAGGCAATCAGGCCGAACAGATGCATTTTGTCATTGGACCAGGCAAAGGGTAGTTCGCACTTCTTTGCAAGCTTTCCCACATCGATACAATAAGCTGACATACAACTGATCTTCTTCTCTGGGAATGCACAAGGCTTACCCTCTGTCTGCTTACAGGGATTGCACAAAGGACATCCACCGTAACCCAAGCAAAAGCCGTCCATTCCCTTCTGGCGAAGCTGATCCATGAGCTGCAGCACAGTTCGATTCAGTTTATTTCTAGACGAGAAGATAAATTCCTTATCATCAAACCCATTTACCTCCCAGATCATTTCCACTACCAGTGCCTTTTCCTGGGTAAACAGCCTTCTGTGGACTTCCTCCACAGTGCCGCAGCCAGGAGGACAGGAGTAATTGGCATTATATTTGCCGCAGAGATCCAGTAGTATAACGAATTGCGGTATTATAACGAATTGAAAGCGCAATATGTAGGGGTTCAGCGATCTGGCAGGCGGGTAAAAGCACAGCATCTTGGCAACGGAAATCAAAATGCGTTGCAAAGTTAGAAAAAATACCCCTTTTCGGGGTAAACTTCAGTATAAAAAAGAAAAGACCAGGAACTGATTTTGTATCAATTCCTGGTTCTTTTATGGTTGCGGAGGCAGGACTCGAACCTACGACCTCCGGGTTATGAGCCCGACGAGCTACCAACTGCTCTACTCCGCGATATAGGGCGCGCTCCTTGAGTGCTTATGTATTATAACACAAGCAACGGGGCATGTCAATAGGTTTTTTGTGTCGGTTCGGGTCGGGAGAAACCTTTTATATCCCCCCTTGGGGCTTGCAACCGGCACAAAAATACGGTATAATGCAGAAAAACAAGCTAAGGAGGCCCCGCCATGGCTGACCATTATCACGACCATTCCCCTGATCACGAACACGATCATGCTTATATGCACGCCCACGGCCTGGCTCACTCCCACGGTCATGTCCACGAAAACCAGAAGGCTGTCATCAACCGCCTTGCCCGTGCCATTGGCCACCTGGAGAAGGTCAAACGCATGGTGGAAGAGGGCTACGACTGCTCTGAGGTGCTGGTGCAGCTGGCGGCCGTCCGCTCTGCCCTGGACAATACCGGCAAGGTGATCCTGAAGGATCACATCCACCACTGCATGGTGGATGCCGTCACCGCCGGTGATGAAGGCGCCATCGACGATCTGTGCCAGGCCATTGACAAGTTCATGAAATAAGCCGAACCCGGCTGCACGGCAAAACAGTTATGGAGCGTATCGTTTGATACGCTCCATTTTTGCGTATATGGGGTTTGGCAATCAATTTGCCACCGCGGATGACAATGCTCTGCAATTTACTCCTGTTGCGCAAATACTTCATAATAGCATTCAGGAGCAGCTTCGCTTTTCATATAATAAGTTGTTCCGTCAACATTAAATGTAGTCAACCCGTTTTCCACTATGGAACCGTCCGCATACACGATGCAAACACAAACGCTGTTGCTGCCGGGTTTCAAAAAGTCCAGATCCGCTTTCTCATCCAGTGTAAAGGTTCCAAGCCAGGCTGTGATCTGCGTAATATATTCCTCCGGAACCTCTACCCCTTCATTGGCGTTGGGGGCAGCAAAAAAAGTGATACTGCTTATATTTTCTGTTTCAAAGACGGGTCTTGTTTTATCGATGTTATCTGACGAACAACCGACCACACCAAGCACACAGGCCAGCACTAAAACCCTTGCTATCCACTTTTTCATACAGCAGTCCTCCTGTTCTAAACACGCTTCAATTTACTTTCAGGGTGCGTTGGGCTCTGCCGGAGGAGGGCTGTTCTTTTTCTTTTTCTTCCAGGGGCGCTTGATGAGCAGAATGATCACCACGGCGATCACCGCAAAGGGTGCCAGGTAAGGCAGCGCCACCACCAGGAACACCACGAAATTCATGATACCGTCGCCCACATTCTTCAGGCTCTTGACGAAGCCCTTGGAGATCCGATCCCAGAAGGTCTCGGGCTCTTCTTCCACCTGGGTGTATTCGATCACCTCGGCGATGCCCAGATGGATGGTGCTGTAATTGATGCGGTTGTCATAGCTGCGCAGCACAGAGGTCACCTGCTCCAGCTCAGTCCGGACTTCCGTCAGCCGGGATTCGATGATGAGGATCTCCTCCATGTTTTCCGCCTTAGCCAGCAGCTCCAGCAGTCTGTCCTGCTCCGTCTCCAGGGCGGTGATGCGGCTTTCGGTGGCGATGTAAGAGAGGGTCACATTTTCCGTGGAAGTATTCTGGGAGATAATATTGGCATAACTGCCCACATGCTCCACGAAGCCGTTCAGCTTAGCCGCGGGGATCCGGACAGTGAGATTGGCATGGCGGCTGCGGTAGGAGCTGTAGCTGCTGCCGTTGTAAATATCCTGGGCTTCCATGTAACCTCCCAGCTCTGCCACCTTGGCATTGATCTTCTCCAGGAGGGCGTTCATATCTTCCGTTTCGGCGTCCATGTATACGGTGGTAATGATCTTCTGATCCTCAGGCAATGGAGCCTGGGAGCTGTCGGTGCTGGTCAGACCTGTTTCTTCGTCATAGATATACTCCATTTCCGGGGCTTCTGCCGGAGCATCCGCTGCAGGTGCATCGTAATAGCCGTTAGCCACGCTGTCCTTAGTGGCGGCACCGCAGCCGGCCAGCAAAGACACGGTCATCATAAGCGCCAGCACAAGGGCCAGTAGCTTCTTCATTTTCATAACCAGTTCCTCCTTTCTGGGGTAGTTTCACTATAGCACACAATTGTGCACAATGCAAGAGTAAATATTAAAATTTATAGGCTGTTTGTTAAAAAAGTATTAAGTTTTCTGCAAAAAGAGAGGGCGGCTAAGCCGTCCTCTCTGCGTTTTATTATTATTTGTTTGCCTTTTGCAGTCTGCGTTCTTCCTTGGTCTTGAACATCTTTTCCAGAGCGGGGACCATCAGTACGCACACGAACACAGCGGTGAAGCCGCCGTTGTACAGGCAGAAGCCGCCGTGGAGCTGGGGCACGGTGGTGACCATGCAGTAGTGGAGCACCGCAGCCAGCAGGCCGTAGAACCAGCCGTACTTGTCGGCGATGGGGCACAGGCCGGAGGCGAAGCACAGACCCACAGCGATGGCCGGGGCATTGATGGCCAGGGTGAAGGTGCCGCCCAGCAGGCTGGAGATCCAGCCGAAGAGGAAGGAAGCGCCCACATAGCCCAGCATGATGGGCCATACATTGCCGGGATGTGCGCCGGAGTTGCAGCAGCACACCATGCAGAAAATAAGGCCCAGGGTGATGGCGTTGAAGTTCGCGCCGATGGCATTGTAGTAGCCCAGGATGAACAGGCCGTAGATACCGGCGTTCATCAGCATCACATGGGTGCCGTACTTGGCGGAGAAGCTGGTGACCTGATCCGGATCCTTCAGCAGATTCCAGTAGTCCTTGGGGGTGCAGCCCATGAGCAGGGCGAAGATCACGCACAGGCCGAACACCACGCCGCAGAAAATATTGATGATCATGGGAGAGGCAACGCTCAGATCGCCCACAGCACCGGGAGTCTCGATGCCCATAGTCTTAAATAACACGGCGTTCAGCAGGAAGGCGGTCATGCCCACGGGCAGGGCTGCGGAGTACAGGTCGAAGCCCTTATGTACCTTGGGAGAATGGGGCAGGCCTGCGGGGATCAGGAAGCCGGCCAGGATGCCCACCAGCACGCCCATGATGATACCCACCACATTGAAGCCTACCACCTCTGCGCCGGGATACCGGAACAGCATTTCGGAAACGATGGGGGCAACGCCGGTGGAGAAGAGCATGGCGTTAACATTGGCGCTGAGCTTTTCCTTCTTGATGAGGGTCAGCAGCACCACACCGATCATGGTGGGCCACATATTCAGCACATTGATGCCCCAGCTGCAGAAGCCCAGGGTCAGCAGGAATGCCAGGGTGGAAACATTGTTCACGGTAGCCTTGGTGAAATGGAAGATGGCCAGATTGAAGAGGCACACCAGACCCATATTCAGGAAGGTGGCTGCGAAGCCGCCCACAGAGAAGAAGTTGGTGGACAGCTTGGTGGGGTTAGACATAATGTTCCACAGACCGGTGAACATCTGTGCCCGGTCGGGCATGCACACAGCCGCAATCAAAAATGCGGCGGTGATAAAGGCGAAGAACAGCTTCAGAAAGCCGGACTCCGGAAGATTCTTGATTTTTTTCATAATACACCTCTGATTAAAAATCTGGGCAATCCGATCCTGATGTGTTCGAATTGCCCACACGGTCGGCTTTTTTTGCTCTTACACTCCCCTGCGTCTGTTCGCAATACCGTCAGTCATGTAAGAGCTATTCTGTTTTAGCAGGTCTTTTCAGCAGCTTCCACAACATGCTTCATCAGCACAGAGGTGGTAACAGCGCCAACGCCGCCGGGAACGGGGGTAATGGCCTCAACAATGGGCTCGACCTCATCGAAGATGGCGTCGCCGCACATACCGCCCTTGCCCTTAGCGGTGATCTTCTCAGGGTTCCAGTTCATGGAAACGTCGATGACGATCTGGCCGGGACGGACATAGTCCTTAGTCAGGCTGTTCAGAACGCCTGCTGCGGAGATGATGATGTCAGCCTCGCGGCAGATAGCAGCGGGATCAACAGTACGGGTATGGCAAACGGTGATGGTGGCGTTCTTAGCCATCAGCATCATAGCTGCGGGCTTGCCGACAACCAGGGAGCGGCCGATGACAACAGCCTTCTTGCCCTTGCAGTCGATGCCGTAGTGGTCCAGGATTTCCATACATGCGGAAGGAGTGCAGGGAGCGTAGCCCAGATCCTGGCCTTCAAAAACGCCGGCGTTGGACATATGGGTCATGGAGTCAACGTCCTTCTTGGGAGCCAGACGGTTGCAGATCTCGTCCTGGTCAGCCTTCAGGTGCTTGGGCAGGGGACGGAACATCAGGCAGCCGTGGATGGAGTCGTCAGCATTGATCTGGTCGAT
>JAZUMW010000117.1:0-2399 GCA_045603825.1 Faecousia sp. | reverse complement strand
GCTCGACGATAGCTTCGCCTTCGACACCGTTGACGATCTTGGGTTTTACCAGATATGCTACCTTGGAAGTTGCCATAATATGCTCTCCTTTGTAAAACTATAGTTTGGTAACTATTACCATTTTCAGTATATATTACAAAGTATTTTTTGTCAATTATAATAATGTATAATCTTATAAATCATACGTTTTGGTCCCGGTCCGCACAATTCCAAACCGGCACCTGTCGGTTATATGAATTTGCCGCCTGTCTGCCCGGGCTTGCGGATGTGGGTCCGGGACAGCTGCTCCAGCGAGGATTCATATTCCTCGTTGGCCAGCGCGGTATAGAGAATGTCGATTACATTCAGCTGAGAGATTCGCGAGGACATGGCGCCGCTGCGGAAAATGGATTCATTGGCAGTGGTATAGAGCTTCTGGTCCGCCAGTTCCGCCACCGGGGAATCCACACAGCGGGTAATGGCGATGATGGGGGTCTTGTTTTCCTTCAGGCTCTTCATGCATTCGATGACCTCCACCGTGGCGCCGGAATAGGAAATCACAATGCCCAGATCCCGGTCTGTGGCGTTCCGGGCCTGGAGAATCTGGGAATGCCAGTCCTCATTCACGATACAGATCTTGTTGAGCCGGGGGAATTTCAGGTAGGCATCCTTGCAGGCGCACAGAGATGCACCCAGACCGAACAGATAAATCACCCTGGCATTCTGAATCAGATCGATGCAGGACCGAAGGGTGTTCAGGTCCACCAGAGCACGGGTTTCCTCCAGGGATACAATGTTTTTATAAGTGATCTTGTCCACGATGTCCTGAAGGCTGTCGGAGTGGGAGATCTCCTTCTGCTCCACCTGCTTGCTCTGCTCCCGCATGGCCAGTTCGTAGGTGACGGCCTTCCGGAATTCCCGGTAACCGGCATAGCCCGTATGACGGCACAGCCGGACAATGGTGGATGCTGAGGAGAAGGTATGCCGGGCCAGCTCATGGATGCTCATATCCACCACCAGATGGGGATTCTCCAGAATTTAGGTCACGATCTCCTGTTCCGTGGGACTGAAGAGCCGGGATTTCTCCCGCAGCTGCAAAAGCGGACTGCTCATAGCGCGGTTCCTTTCCTTGCAAAAATGCAAACATTTTTTGCTTATTTTACTGTTTTTTCGGAATGCGGGCCATTCGCTTTGTGCCTAAAAAAGTTTCACGCGTTTTGTACAATTTTAACAGTTATATTCTACATTTTCCGATGTTTGTTTCGTTGGAAACGTTAACAATTCGGCTTTTTATCCACCTTTTGAAACTTTGTTTCATAAATACCCATTAAACTTGACACTTTTTTGTTTGTGTGTTTAAATATTGTTAACAAATTGATCCGGCGGATCAAAAACGAATATCGAACATCCGGAGAGGAGCCTTCTTATGAGCCTGAACCTGAAAAACATGTCTACCGAAACCCGCAACCAGAACACCATGAACCTGGACATCATGACCCCCCTGGAAGTGGTCACTGTTATGAACCAGGAAGACGCCAAGGTCCCCGCTGCCATCACTCCCGCCCTGCCCAACATTGCACAGTGCGTTACCTGGGCCATCGAGTCCATTGAAAACGGCGGCCGCATCATCTACATGGGCGCCGGCACCAGCGGCCGTCTGGGCGTTCTGGACGCTGTTGAGTGTCCTCCCACCTTCGGCGTTGCTCCCGAGGTTGTGGTGGGTCTGATCGCCGGCGGCGAGAAGGCTTTCGTCAAGGCCGTGGAAGGCGCTGAGGACAGCCGGGAACTGGGCCGCCAGGACCTGGTGGACATCAAGCTGACCAGGACCGACATCGTCATCGGCATCGCCGCTTCCGGCCGCACTCCCTACGTTCTGGGCGGTCTGGCTTACGCTCAGGAAGTTGGCTGCCACACTGTGGGTATCTCCTGCAACCCCGGCTCCGCTGTGGGCGCTGCCGCTGAGCTGGCCATCGAAGTGGTTCCCGGCCCCGAGTGCCTGACCGGTTCCACCCGCCTGAAGTCCGGCACCTGCCAGAAGCTGATCCTGAACATGATCTCCACCGCCACCATGGTCGGCTGCGGCAAGGCATACCAGAACCTGATGGTGGACGTGATGCAGACCAACGAAAAGCTGGTTGTCCGCGCTCAGAACATCGTTATGGAAGCTACCGGCTGCGACCGGGAAACCGCTGCCGAGAAGATCGGCATCGCAAACGGCAACGCCAAGACCGCCATCACCATGATCCTGGCCGACTGCGGTCTGGAAGAGGCAAAGGCTCGTCTGGCCAAGGCCAAGGGCCACGTCCGCGAGGCCATCAAGTAAGTACATTTACAGCCCCGGCTGTTTTGTAACCCCTCCGGAGGACTCCGGAAGAAAAATCTAAAGAAGAGGTGCAAACACATGACTAACCAGGAACTCT
>JAZUMW010000116.1:0-8139 GCA_045603825.1 Faecousia sp. | reverse complement strand
GATTCTGATAGGTGCCTATATAGACCGCAGTGCCGATAAGCGCAATCGGTAAAACAAGCGCCGCAGCAAGAGCGGTTCGCTTTGCGTTTTTGTGTTTCATATTGCTCTCATTTCTTTGCGGTGTTGTCCTGCGTTCTTCTGTGTCCGTGCTATAATTATTTCACGCCTGTTCCTTCCACACAAAGTGATAATTTATCGCCTCGCCGCCGTCAACAATGATGCTCTGCCCCGTGCAGAAAGTGTTGGTTACCGTCAGAAAATACGCCCACTCGGCGATTTCTTCCGCAGTTGCCCACCTTTTTAGGGGCGTTTCAGCCATGATCTGCTCCCAAAGCACAGGATCATTCATCACGCACTCGTTAAGAGGGGTCAGAACCCCGCCGGGGTCAAGGCTGTTGCAGGTGGCGCCGTATTTGGCGATGCGCATTGCAACATTTTTGGTGTAGGCCAATACGCCGCCTTTGCTTGCGCAATACTCCGGAAACTCCGCGCCGGTATGGGCGCTGGCGGAGCCGATATTCAAAACAGAGCGGATGTTGTCCTGGACACCGTATTTCTCCGTAATGTGGATCAGCGCCTTCAGGTTGATGTCGATGTCGTTGTCGTTCTGCGTACCTGCGTTGTTTATCAGAATTTCCACACCCTCGATGCTGGGGAGGTTAACATAATCCCGCACATCACACTGATAGTGGGTGTAGTTTTCGTGCTGTATCCCTGCCGCCTGCCGATCGATGCCGATAACCTCATGGGCGCCGCTGAGAAATCTCATGGCAATGGCCTTGCCGATGCCCTGTGATGTGCCTGTGATCAAAATCTTCATTGTCAATTCCCTCCGCCGATGTAGGCAAGATACTCCTGCCCCACGTTGTACTCTTTCCACCTGTTTACAATGCGGTAACCGAACGGGGAGAAGATGATCTCCATGATCAGCTCTGCAACCGCGCCGGTCAGTGCGCATACCGTACACTGCAACACCGTCCAGTGAAATCCGTCCCAGAATACGGGCGCAAAGCCCACAAAAACAATAAGCGAGAATATCAGATTGTCCATAAACTGGCCGATAAATGTGGAAATGTATGTCCTTGCCGCAAATGCCGCTGCTCCGTCGGGATTGTTCCGGAACGCTTTGCCCACCGTCCAGTTTAAGAAATTGTTGATAACTGCCGACACAAGAAAGGCGATGGTACTTCCGAGCAGGATAAACCATGTTCCGCCCAGTATGCCGTTGAGTGCGGTGTAATCATTCGCGTTGGACGGAATTATGCTTGCCGCATAGAAGATAAGACAGGTCAGCACGTTTATCGCCGCCGCAAGCAGGGCGATTTTGTTGGATGCCTTGGGGCCGAAATACTTTGTGATGATGTCCATGCACATAAAAGACAGCCAGGATATCAGTATTCCGCCGTCCAGGGCAATCCAGTGGGTTTGAACAAGAGTTTTGTTCGCCAGCAGATTCATGCAGATGACGCTGACGACAAACAGCGATACCACCGTTGCCGGGATGCATCTGAGCAGGATCCGCGTCTCTTCCCGCTCACGCCTGAGTCGCCGGATAAGCCTTTCAAATAGCTGTGTTTTTTCGGACTTATTGCTCATGCTTTACTCCAAAGAAAAATGCAGTTTTACAAAACGCAAAACTGCCTCACAAAAAAGCGGCCCTGCAAAACGCAAAGCCGCCATAATCACATAATATATGAATAGCAGTCCTGGTTTTGTTTAACGACAGGATGGTACAAACGAACTGTCGGCTCTTTGATTATACACCAATATTTCAGAAATTCAAGCTGTTTGCGAAATATTGCCGGTCGGTTGTAAATTGCCGGGTAGTTGAGTATTTCCGGTCTGCTGGATACTGCCGTTCGGCTAATGCAGCGGAGCAGTTAAATGCTGCTGGCAGGCAAATATTACTGGAAAGGGCATTTTTACTGTGCAGTAGAGACTTGCGGGTCATCATTGCCGTTTTTTCAACGATAGGCGGATGGGGGTGCGTATAAAAGGCTCAGAAAACGCACTAAAAGTTTAGTTGGAAATATGCCGGTTATTCTGGTATGTTTCCAACTTTTCTTGCGATATAAAAAGAAGAACCTGATTTGACTTTGTATCAAATCAGGTTCTGTTTTGTGGAGCCTACATCATGTTGATACAATGTTACAGCTTAATACAATGCAACGCCTACTGATACAATGCATCATTCTTCAAAGTTTGTATCGTTCAACCACACAAAGTATCTTTTTACCCGCAAAACATACCGTTTTTAGAACAATTTTAGGTCGGTCCGCAACGGAGTGTGGAGCCTGCATTAAGTTAATACAAAGTTCCGGTTTAATGCATTGCAACACCTGATGCCGCAATTCAGCCTTTTCTTATGCTTTCTGTCATTTGTACAGCCAATTCGATTTTTTCACAAAAACACACCGTTTTAAGAATATTTTCAGATAAATTCTCAACTGAGTGACACAGACCTCTGGAAGATGAAACGCAACAACATATCAACTATGAATCTTTCTGTATTCACTGGGTGAAAGACCGTATTCACGCTTGAATGCCCGAAAAAAGGCAGTATAGTCACAAAAGCCCGACTGCTCTGCCGCGGCGCTCAACTCTATGTTCTCCATCATAAGTCTTCTCGCCCGATCCAGTCTCTGCTGGGTGACATACCGATAAAAGCTGAGTCCAAGACGCTTATTGCACAGATGAGTCACGGTGCTCTCGCTGACATGCAGTTTCCTGGCCGCGTCACTGACGGTGATTTTCTCCTGCAGATTCCCCGCCACAAAGGACAGCAGCTCGTCCAGCAGTTCCGTCTTTTCTCTGAGCGGCGGTTCTCCGCTGCCGTTCATAGCCCGTATCAGCAGCGCCAGCAGTAGATTAGTATTGCCGTAAAGAGCCATTTCCCACCCGGCCAATCTTTTTTCAGACTCTCTGCAGCCCCGTTGAAAAAGTTCCCGAAGTTCCCGTTCCCGGGCCATGCCTGCTGTCCGCAGAAGATAATGGCGGTTGTGCAATTTATGCTGCTGATTCACTTCCGACCATCGAGCAAAAAACTCGGTCATTTTTTCCGCATTCACCCACAGAACAATGCGTTCGTACGGTGTTTTCATTTCCTCCGAAAACAGAGGACAATGGCTCACACCGGGCGGGATCCAGATAATATCGCCCCGCCGGAGTCTGTATCGCTCCGTGCCCACAAGATACTGCACTTTGTCGCAGCTGACGCAATAAATCAGTTCGAAAAAGCTGTGGCTGTGAGGCAGCACCAGATCCGCCTCCCTGCTGATATCCCGGTGAGAATCCGCATAGGCAGAATTCATCTCAATTTCCTGATAAATATTCTCCAGATTGATCCCCAGAGAATCACACTTTTCCTTCAGCGCCAACATATTCGGTTCATTTCCGGCTGCCTGCTGTATCTGGTGCATCAAGTCCGCCAGTTTCATCCATATCAACCCTTTTTTGCTGTTTTTTATATCATATACCATATTTGCCGAATATGCAATGTTCGATGCGATTTACACTATATATTTTGCGGAATAAGTAAGATATACTAATATAGAAAATGCAGGTATTCCTGTATATACTAAGAAAAAGGAGAAAATTACCATGGCAAAAATCGATACTTCCGTTCGGCCTTTCAGCGGTAAGGACGAATGGGGCTATATCTTCGGTGATATGGCCGGCAGCTTTGTGAACCTGTATGTTGACGCGTATTTCCTAACATTCTGCACCTATTGTTTGGGTATTGATGCCAAATGGATGGCAGGCCTGTTCCTGTTTGCCCGTCTGTGGGACGCCATTAATGACCCCATTATCGGTTCCTTCCCCGACCGCTGGCACCTGGGCAAGAGCAAGGATAAGTTCTCTCCCTGGATCAAGCTGTTTATGATCCCCCTGGCACTGTCCGGTGTGCTTTGCTTCAGCAAAGTTCCTTTTGAAGGTGTTGTCCTGCATGCTTTCGTAGCCTTTGCCTACATCTTCTTTGGCATGAGCTATACCGGCACCTCCATGCCCTTCGGCGCAATGGCCAATGTCGTTACCGTCGATCCCGTTCAGCGTTCCAAGCTGTCCCGCGCCCGTTCCGTGGGCGGTGGTCTGGTTGGCGCTGTGGCTCTGGGCATGGTTCCCATACTTTGCTACAAGGACAACCAGCCCATTCCCGGCCGCTTCACCCTGCTGGCTGTGATCTTCGGCATTTGCTCTATCGTCAGTTACCTCCTGCTGTGCGCCCTGACCAAGGAGCGCGTCCGCGAAGAGAAGTCCGAAGGCGAAAAGTTCGAGTTCTGGAAGGTCCTGAAGATGGTTCTGAAGAACCGTCCCCTGATCGGTGTCATGATCGCCACCATCGGTTCTATGCTGGTCATCACCGGCTCCAGCCAGACCTATGGCTATATCTACAAGGAAGTTTACGGCAATGCCCAGCTGGCCACCGTGTCCATGGCTATGTCCATGCCCTTCATGATCGTGATCTTCCCCCTGATCCCCAAGATGGTCAACAAGTTCGGTAAGCGTGACGTCATTCTGTATACCGGCGCACTGAGTTTTGTATTCAGCGTGGTCAGAATGTTCTTCTACATCCGGAACGTGTGGGTCTACACTGCCCTGAACATCATGACTCTGCTGGGCCAGACTGCATTCACCATGCTGATCTGGGCTCTGGTCTCCGACTGTCTGGACTATTCCGAGTGGAAGACCGGTTTCCGCAGTGACGGCTCCATGTATTCTATGTACACCTTCAGCCGCAAGATCGGCTCCACCATTGCTTCCTCCGGCCTGGCCTTCAGCCTGGGACTGGTGGGCTATGTTTCCGGTGAGAACGTCGTTCAGACTGCCGAGGCTGTCAAGGGCATTTACTACGTCTGCAATGCCATCCCCACCATCTGCTACGCGCTGATTCTCATCGGCATCGGTCTGATCTTCAACCTGGACAAGAAGAAGACTGACCGTATGTACGCCGAGATGGCTGCCAAGCGGGAAGCTACCCGGTAAGCTTATGAAGAAGATCGATCTGCACCTTCACCTCACGCCCTTCCAGATCCCGAAGCTGGGTAAAATGAACCTTGCCAGTGCAAAGAACATGATCCCCCATCTGGAAGAGCTGAGCATCGAAAAGGGTGTTTTGATGTCCAGCGCGGAAAGCGGTCTGCCCTTCGGCACCAACAAGGCCAACAAAAAGATATGTGACAAATTTCCCGGTCGTTATTACTGGATGTGTAATGTCAGTCCCAAGGGAAAAGAGTCGGTCTATGGCCGGCTGGCCCGGTATAAAGAAGAGGGCGCCATCGGCATCGGTGAACTGACCTATAACCACAAGCTGACAGATCCCTTCCTGCAGGAAGTGTTTGCAGCCGCAGAAAAACTGGATATGCCCATTACCATGCATATGAGTCCCGAAGAAGGTTTTAGCTACGGTGTGGTGGATGATCCCGGTCTCCCGATGCTGGAAGGAGTTCTGAAAAAATATCCGAAGTTGAAAATCCTGGGCCATAGCCAGACCTTCTGGATCGAGATGAGCGGCGACGCACCCCGCGATAAAGAGAGCCGTAATTCCTGGGGACAGGGGCCTGTTGTTCCCGGCGGCCGGGTTCCGGAACTGTTCGGGAAATATCCCAATCTCTACGGTGATCTCAGCGCCAACAGTGCCGGTCAGGCAATCATGCGCGATAAGGCATTCGGGCTTGCCTTCCTGGAAACCTATGCTGACAGACTTTTCTTTGCCACGGATATGGTAAATACCGATATGGTTTTCCCTTTGGGTGCCTGGCTGGATGAGCAGGTTGCAGCGGGCAAACTAAGTCAGCAGGCCTATAATCAGATCTGCTTTGGCAATGCCCAACGCGTATTCGGTATTTAAGAGGAATGAGAATGAAAGAAATAATTTCTACTCCCTGCGGTCTGATCCGAGGCGTTGCAAGCCGCAACCCCGGTGTGACTGCATACAAAGGCATCCGCTATGCCTCCGCAGAACGGTGGAAGCATCCTGTGGCTGTTACCCATTGGGACGGCGTCTATGAGGCGGACAGCTACGGCAACTGCAGCTACCAGCCCCGTGCTTTCTATGATGAGCAGCAGGTTACGGAAAAGGCTTTTTATTACAATGAGTTTCGCAAGGGCGAACAATATACCTATTCCGAGGACTGCCTGTTTCTGAACATATTTACTCCGGACGATGCAAAACCCGGTGATGATCAGCCTGTTCTGGTTTATATCCACGGCGGCGGTTTTACCGGCGGCTGCGGCCACGAAAAGCATTTCGATGAGCCTGTATGGCCGCTGAAAGGTGTCATCGGTGTGACACTCAACTACCGCCTGGGCCCTCTGGGTTTCGCCTGTCTTCCGGAACTTTGGGAAGAAGCCGGTGCCTGCGGCAACTATGGCCTTTATGACCAGCTCTGTGCCCTGCAGTGGATCCGCGACAATATTGCGGCTTTCGGCGGCAGCCCGGAAAAAATCACCATTATGGGCCAGAGCGCCGGCGCCATGAGCGTCCAGCAGCATTGTCTCAGCCCTCTCACCAAAGGATTGTTCCGGAGTGCTGTCATGTCCAGCGGCGGCGGTGTCAGCGCTCTGATGAAAACCCGCCCTGCAGAAAGTAACTTAGCATTCTGGAAGGCTGTGATGGAGAAAACGGGCTGCAAGGATCTTGCTGCTTTCCGGGCCGTTCCCGCCGAGGTGCTGTTTGAGGCATGGAGCGCTGCAAGAAAGGACGTCAAGGGCGGTGCAATGAGTTGTTCTCCCGTCATTGATGGCAGACTTATCGTTTCCGAACCCGTTGCACATCCTATCCCCTATATGGCCGGCACTACCAGTGAGGATATGATGCCTCCCATTCTCCTTTCCATGGCACGAAACTGGTGCAGCAAACGTGAGAAGCCCAGCTTCTGCTGGCATTTCAACCGGCAGCTCCCCGGTGATAATAACGGCGCATGGCATTCCAGTGACCTCTGGTACTGGTTCGGCACTCTGCGTAATTGCTGGCGCCCCATGGAAGAGAAGGATCAGCTTTTAAGTGAAGAGATGGTTCGTTATCTCTGTAATTTTGCAAAAACAGGAGATCCCAATAAGGGCGAAGAGGCAGATATCTGGTCCGCTGCTCAATCCTGCGGCAAAAAAGTTCTTTGCATGGGCGAAGGCAGCAGCGCAATGCGTAAGCCGTCTGCCTGGAAATTATTGTATACCATGTTAACGAATAAAGCCGTCGGCGAATAATAAAAAGACCCTCTCAACGGAGACACTTCGTAAAGAAGTATGGATACCGGTCTGGATTCTTCCTACGATGGCATTAAGTCCCTCAATCTGATCCAGTGGCTGTTGGGATGACATTATATTCACACAAAGCGTCTGTCGGAAACGGCAGGCGCTTTTCTCATGCCATGCAATGATATTGATCCGCTAATCAACTTTGTATTATTCCGATAAGGCCAGCATTGTTCCGCAGGGACAAAAAGGACACAACGGACAAAATCCGCCACGCTTACAAATACAACTTGACATTCGCCCGTTTCAGAGTCAATACATACAGTACATTTCACAAAAAGGAGATACATTGTATGACCGAAAAGCAAGCTGAAGCGGAAATCCGGTACAGGCTGGCGAAGTTCCTGCTGTTCCGGTTGCAGGAGGAGAACCTCCTCACCCCGGTGGAAGCCGAGAAGGCACGGCAGGCACTTTGTAAAAAGTATAAACCTTTCACACACGCACTGGAGGTGGACGAGCCATGGATGAACGGAAAGTAAAGCGGATCTATCACCCACCGGCAGTCCCGGCTACGGATCTGTTCAAGGGCGGCAAGCAGCGCCGTGTGGCTGCCTATGCCCGGGTGTCCACCGCATCCGATGAGCAGCTGAACAGCGTAGAGGCCCAGAAGGACTATTTCGCCAAGCTGATCCACCAGCGGCCGGACTGGATCTTCGTAGGTGTGTATGCGGACGAGGGCATCACCGGCACCTCCATCAACCGCCGGGAGGCTTTCAACCGGATGGTCACCGATGCCCTGGCCGGGAACATTGACCTGATCGTGACTAAATCCATCTCTCGGTTCGCCCGGAACACTGTGGATACCCTGAATACCATCCGCCAACTGAAAGCCGCCAATGTGGAGGTGTTCTTTGAAAAGGAAAATATCTACACCATGGATAGCAAGGG
>JAZUMW010000115.1:0-2414 GCA_045603825.1 Faecousia sp. | reverse complement strand
CGAATCCTTTGCTGAAAGACCACCTGCCTGACCTGCCCTGGGACAAATTCCCCACCATCATCGCCGGCGGTAGCTACACCGGCAGCCATACCTCCACCCGGGTCGCCGACCGGGATAAGGAATTTTTGGATACGCTGCTGGAGCAGCTGGACCCCGAAAAGGTCTTTTTCGTCCTGGGTCACCGGCTGGCCGGCCATGAAAAATACATTGCCGACCATAACCCCGGTTTCGACATCTACTGCATCGTGCCGTCCCTGATGACGCTGCAGCAGATGCGCAGACTTCTGAATGCCAACATCACGGGTATCCGCCTTTCCACGGAGACCCAGGAGATGGGCATTTACAAGTCCTTCAACTACGTGATCTTTGAACGGCGCAACTGCGCCCTGTTTGCCTTCGACGGCAACTCCTCGGTGGCCAACCTGGTGCAGGAGGCCCGCAACGGCAAGGGCAAGGCCCGGATCTTCATTCAGACCCGGTCCAAGATGCTCCGGGATAAGGCAAGCTCCCTGCGGGGCTATGTGACCACCAATGTGACCGCCAAGGCGGCCATCACCAAGATCCGCAAAATGCAGGACGACATCGGCACGAAGAAATAATGGACAATTGAAAATGGACAATGGGGAGCGATGGGAGCGCGTTATAGTGGCGGGAAAAGCGACCTGAGCGAGTGGCAGCGGTCGATAGCTGACGAAGCCGCACTGACGGCGAGGAAGATATCGCATCACCGCAACAGGACAATTATTTCCCGTTCATCGAACATCTCCCAAAACCGCGTCATCCTGAGCGCAGTCGAAGGATCTTCGCACCGAATGATTGCTTAGCACCCGGTAAATGCGTAGATTCTTCGACCCGCCAAAGGCTCGCCCAGAATGACGCACTTACGGAAATGCAGCTGTGCACGGACTCGTTCATACCGTAGGGGACGCATTCTCCCGTCCCTCGGGCGGCGAAACGCCGCCCCTACGATTTATTAATTATTCTATATTCATTATTCACTAATGCGTGCTGACGGAGAATAGAGAATAAAGAATAAAGAATAGAGAATAGAGAATAGAGAATAGTGAATAGTGAATAGTGAATAGTGAATAAAAAACTGGCGCTCGTGTGAGCGCCCCGCCGTCTTTTATGGGGCAAAAAGCATAGAAAAATATGGACATTTTCCTCCAATGGGGATATACTGGAATCAAAGAAGAGAAAATGACACAAGATTAGGAGGATATTTATGAAAAAGCTCATTTGCGTTCTTGTAAGCGTGCTGCTTGTGTTCTGTCTGGCAGCCTGCGACCGGCCGGTGGAGGACCCGACGGATACACCCGTTATCAACCCGGAGCCTTCTGATCCGCCTGCCGGTCCCTCTGTGGAAACACCTGCGGACCCGGCTGAGCCCGCCGATCCCCAGGAGCCTGCGGACCCGGCTGAGCCCGTAGAACCGGAAGTGCCGGAGCAGACCCCCCTCAGCGACCTGCCCCTGGAAATTTACAGCGGCATCTTCCGGCTGGATGAGGAGCCGGGCGAGCAAATGCACTGTCTGCAGGTCTTTGACCTGGGCAATATGCTGGTGCTGGAGCACGGTCTGTACATGGATGGAAGCTTGTACACCTTCTGGGTGGAGGAATTCTGGCCCAACGACCAGGTGGAATGGAACGATCTGTATGACCCCATGCCCGGCAAATCCCAGACCTTCTCCATCACCACTTCTGATACCCAGTATGATGATGCGCCCCGGGACTGCACGCTGCGCTACCATGATTCCGGCATCGCCCTGTTCTATAACGGCGGCGATGTGGTGGAGTATTATGTGATGGATGAGCTGGCTGTGGGCATCCACAACAATATGGAGCTGTTCCAAGCGCAGCTGGCTGGCTCCGGCGCACCGGGCGGAGAGCCTGCTGGCAAATGGTACAGCTGGAACGCCCACACCTTCATTCTGGTGGAGTTCAATTTGGACGGCACCTTCCAGTGGATCTTCAAGGAGATCGGAAAGCCCATCTGGGTCTATCAGGGCGCCTGGACCAATGCGGACGGCCGCATTATGGCGGTGTGCGAGCGGTTGGGCAGCGGCGGATATCCCTACTTCATTGAGATGACCTGGGAGTACAACGGGGAGAAGGGTTATCTGTGCCTGCAGGAGGAAGAGCCGTTCCTGCTGGAATGCTTTGGCGGCACGGATTATTTCTATCCCACGGATTTTGCATCGGAGCTGCCGTTCTATCAGGGCGAAGCACTGCAGTAATTACATAAAAAACGGGGCGTTCTTGGGCGGACTCCCGTAGGGATTCATACGGTTTTGAATCAATCTTTTTCCCCACAAGAGAACCATCGTCCTTGAAATACACAAAGTATTCCTGCGTCCTCTGGATGCTCTTGTGAGAAAAAATCTTTGCTTCAAAACTGCGAAGCACTCCAAAGAG
>JAZUMW010000114.1:0-7174 GCA_045603825.1 Faecousia sp. | reverse complement strand
TAACGGTAAGCCTTGGGAGGCATGGTCATATGGAAAGCGGTGTCGAACACAGCAACCTGGGGAGTGGTGGGCATAACAGCCTGGCAAGCCTCGATACCCATCAGGTTAGCGGGGTTGTGGAGGGGGCCCAGGGGAATGCACTTCTTGATGGCTGCGATGACTTCATCATTGATGATGCAGGAGTCAAAGAACTCCATACCGCCGTGCAGAACACGGTGACCCACAGCGTCGATCTCAGAAACGGACTTGATAACGCCGTTTTCTGCATCCTGCAGGATCTCCAGAGTGGCAGCAATTGCCTCGGAGTGGGTGGGCATGGGAATGTCCTTAACGACCTTGTCGCAGCCGGCTTTGCTGTGGTTCAGACGGCCGTCGATGCCAATACGCTCGCACAGACCCTTTGCGGACACAACACCGGTCTCGGGATCCATCAGCTGGTACTTCAGAGAAGAAGAGCCGGCGTTGATGATCAATACATTCATTGGAATCATCCTCCTAAAAAATAAAAATATTTTCTTTTTTCGCATAATATGCTAATATAAACATAGCTATGGATATTTTATAATATATTTCCGGATTTCTCAAGACCTTATATGAAATATTTTTCTCAAAAGGAGAAATATTATGCCTTTAACCGGTATTATCTGTGAATACAATCCTTTTCATAAAGGACATAAAAAGCAGCTGGATCTGATCCGTGCCCAGGATCCCCAGGGCGGCATCGTGTGCCTGATGAGCGGCAATTTTGTGCAGCGAGGCAAGCCTGCCATCATAGACAAGCTGCTCCGGGCAGAAGCTGCTGTCCGGGCAGGTACAGACCTGGTGCTGGAGCTGCCGGTCACCGCTGCGCTTTCCTCTGCTGAAGGCTTTGCCGCTGCGGGGGTGCAGATCTTAAGTGGCTTCTGTGACCGGCTGTGCTTCGGTGCTGAGACCGGAGACGCCGTATCGCTGATGGCTGTAGCGGAAGCCTTGCTCTCCCCCGCCTTTTCGGAGCAGCTGAAGGAACAGCTGAAGCTGGGCTTGTCCTTCCCTGCCGCACGGCAGAAGGCCCTGGAAGCAATGGGCGTATCCGCCGATCTGCTGCGGCAGCCCAATGATATTCTGGCCACCGAATATTGCAAAGCGATTTTATCCCAGGGCTGTACCGTGGAGCCTGCGGTGATCCGCCGGGAAGGCAGCTATCACGATGTACTGCCGGATCAGGACAACCCCTCCGCAACCGCTGTACGGGAACTGTTGCTGACAAACGGAGCATGGTCTGACTATGTCCCGGAGGAGGTCAAAGACTGCTTCCGCAACGCCGTGCTTCACACCATAGAGGCTGGAGAACGGGCCGTCCTTGCCAAGCTGCGCACCTTGACCAATGCTGAATTTGAAGCCCTCCCCTACGGCTCTGAGGGCCTCTGGCGGAAGCTGATGCACGCATGCCGGGAATATGCCACCCTAGAGGAACTCCTTTCTGCGGTCAAGTCCAAGCGTTACACACGCACCCGGCTGGACCGGATGGTCATGTGTGCCTTTCTGGGACTGACGGCAGATGACCTTACAGCCCCCACCCCCTATGTGCGGGTGCTGGCCCTTAACGACAAAGGCCGGGAAATTTTGAAGAAGGCCCGACAAACCGGCGCATTCCCCAACGCAGGTGAGCGGCAGGAGCACCCCTATCAAAATATCGAAGATCGCTGCGGCGATCTTTACGGGCTGTTTGCCGGAAGCGGTCCGGAAGCTCCGGGCAGAGAGAGCAAATACCGGGTATATTATCAAAAATAAGGAGCTGTCACAGACAGCTCCTTATTTTTAATCTTCAATAATATAAGCGTCCAGGATCTCTCCATAATAAATGGTGTGGTAGTCAGCCCGTCCGTCTTCATAGAAAGGCGGATAGTACCGCTTCGTCACTGCCTCGGGAATGGCCTGGGGATCCTGGTCCTGCTGATAGACTACCCGGCACTCCAGGGTCAACGGCAGCTCCTTGATACCGGGAACAGAAATAGCGGTGGGCTCTTCCAGAGTCAGCCCCAGCTCCTTGATCTTATCCATATCCCGGCCGGATTTTGTTCCGCAGACCGCCAGAATGTGCTTGTCCGCCACGCCCACGGGAACATTAACGGTAAACTCCGGATTCTTCTCCAGCATTTTTTTGGTATGGCGGCTCTCCCGGACATAGAGAATGAAAATATTCTTCCGCCACTGTACGCCCATCATGCCCCAGCCGATGGTCATGGAATTTACCTGACCGTCGGCTTTGGTGGTGACCAGAACGCCGGGATCCATGGCGTCCATGATCTGTCGGGTATGATCCCAAATGTTAATCTTCCGTTTCATATTACTCTCCTCCGTTTTTTCTTCATCATAACTGATATGATGGGGTTTTGCAAGCACGGATTCCCGTGTTGACATCCTCTTTGCCCGGGTTTATAATGGTACAATCATGTGGAAGGAAGAATCATCCTATGAAAAAGAAAGCCTTCCGTCAGGCCTTTCTGGACACGATCCCGGTACTGACCGGATACCTGTTTTTGGGAATGGGCTTCGGAATTTTATTGATAGAGCAGACCGGAAAAGGCGTCCTGTGGGCCTTTTTTATGGCACTTTGTATGCTGGCCGGCTCCGGTCAGTACCTGGCCGTCAGCCTCCTTGCCAGCGGAGCCTCCCTGCTCAGCGCTGCCGTTGCCACACTGCTTGTAAATGCCCGGCACATTTTCTACGGCATCTCTCTGATCGATACCTACAAGGGTGCCGGCAAAAAGAAGCCTTATCTGATTTTTGCCCTTACGGACGAGACCTATTCCCTGGTCACCCAGAATCAGCCGCCCGAAGGTATGACCCGCCACCAGTACTGCTTTACGGTTTCTCTATTGGATCATATCTACTGGATCATCGGCTGTGTACTGGGTAATCTTGCCGGTTCTTTGATCCCCATCAGCTTTGAGGGTGTGGAATTCGTTCTCACTGCCCTATTCGTCACCATGTTTGTGGAGCAGTGGCTCAGCAACAAGAACCACCTGCCCGCCATCATCGGCGTGGTCTCCACGGTGTTGTGTCTGGCACTGTTTGGAAGTGAAATCTTCCTCATCCCCTCCATGGTCCTGATCGCCATCCTTCTAACCGTTTCCCAGAAAACAGGAAGGAGGAATACCGATGCATGATGTGCTTCTGATCGTCGTAGCCACCCTTGTGACCATGTCCACCCGTTTCCTACCTTTTTTGATCTTCGGTGAAAACCGGAAAACGCCCCCCATCATCACCTATCTGGGACAGGTGCTGCCCTTTGCCATTATGGGCATGTTGGTGGTGTACTGCATGAAGGATGTGACCTTCCTTTCCGCGCCCTTCGGCATCCCGGAAATACTGGGCTGTGTCATTGTAGCCCTGCTCCATCTGTGGAAGCGAAATTCCCTGCTGAGCATCGGCGTGGGAACTGTGTGCTACATGGTCATGGTACAGCTGATCTTTTAACCGATCCCCTGGGTCTCCAGCAGCTCCAAAACGGTATATCCCCGCTCCGTCAGCGCCATGCTGCCATGGACGGGATAACCTCTGTATGCCGACATATCCGCGCCTGCCAGAGGTCCGTGGTAATCAATACTGATCAGCCGCTTCTTTTCCAGGCATTGGAGAAGCAGGCTGTACTCCTCCTTGGAATACTCTGTTTCCTCCAGATACACCGGAGTCATATCCTCTGCCCGCCGGGCCACCGGCAGGAAGGAATACTGACCCAGGCTTTGCAGAAGGCGGATCTCCCCCTCTGTCAGCTCCAATGTGCCGGCACAGCCGCTGCAGGCACCGCAATTTCCGCTGCATTTACCGCAAGCCATAAATTTTCTCCTTGCTCTTTTAAAAAAATAGGATATACTGAAATTATCATAACACAAAGGAGGATGTTCTATGTCCGTTATTCATGTTACAAAGGAAAATTTCCAGCAACAGGTTCTTGAGGCCGAAAACAAAGTCCTCCTGGACTTCTGGGCTACCTGGTGCGGCCCCTGCCAGATGATCGCTCCCGTATTGGAGGAGATCGCCGCTGAGAATGAAAGCATCACCGTTGCAAAGGTCAATGTGGATGAAGAAATGGAACTGGCTGTGCAGTTCGGAATTTCCAGCATCCCCACCCTGATCCTCATGGACAAGGGTCAGGCCGTTAACAAGATGATCGGTTTCCGTCCCAAAGCAGATATTGAAAAGTTTTTAGGTTAATGTAAAACGCTCCTCATGTGAGGAGCGTTTTTCTTTTAAACCTCGATCAGTTCGTATTCACGGGAACCGATGCCGTGTTCTGCGGCGATCTCAATGGTGTGCACACCGTGGCGGCTTTCGATCCGCTCCAGCAGGTGATCTCTGCCGGGATCCTTGGAAGCGTATACCAGATCCAGACATGCCTGGTCGATGGCAACGGGGTCCACACTTGCCAGCATGCCGATGTCTGCCATGCAGGGATCCTCTGCCACATTGCAGCAGTCGCAGTCTACGCTGATGTTCTTCATCACATTGATATAAGCAGCGTTGCCGCCGAAATACTTCACCATGGAACTGGCTGCGTCAGCCATGGACTCCAGGAAGGAATCCTGATCCCGATCCCAGAACTTGGCGGGATCGCCTACGCCATGGATATAGCCCTTGCCGTAGGAGGAGGCAAAGCCGATGGACAACTGCTTCAGCGCACCGCCAAAGCCGCCCATGGGATGGCCCTTAAAGTGGGACAGCACCAGAGTGCCGTCGTAATTGGCAAGATCCTTGCCCACGAAATTCTTCTTGATTTTCTTGCCGTTGGGGATATCCAGCACCATATCCGGGCCGGCAGCATCCAAAAGATCCACGCTGTAAGCGTCGCTCCAGCCGTGCTTTTTCAGCGTGGCAACATGGCGCTCGGTGGTATCACGGGAGCCTTCATAGGCGGTATTACATTCAACGATGGTGCCGCCCACATGATTTACGATGGGTTTCCAAAACTCAGGGCGAATAAAATTCTGATTGCCGATCTCGCCGGAATGGACCTTGATAGCTACATTGCCGGTGAGTTCTTTGCCCAGAAGATCATACAGCTCCAAAACCTTCTGGGGTGTGATGACAGAAGTAAAATACACTTTGGATTTCATAATATATACCGCCTTTCTGATTTTTTGTTATTATAACACCAAACAATCCTTCCTGCAACCACTATTTCTGGGATACCGCACCTGATTTGGCGGTATAGTATTTACGGAGGGATGTTTATGAAAGTCAATGTGAAAAAGCTGATCCTGTGTCTGGCTGTTCCTCTGGGCGTGGGCGGCCTGTCCACCTTGCTGTCCGGAGGTATGTCCGATTACCCGGCGCTGAACCAGCCACCCCTGTCGCCGCCGGGATGGGTATTTCCGGTGGTGTGGACGGTGCTGTATTTGCTGATGGGCTATGCGTCTTACCGCATTCTCACTTCCGGCAAAGCGGAGGGAAAGATCCGCAGCGCCACGGTTTTTTATGCGCTGCAGCTGCTGTTCAATTTTCTGTGGCCTGTTGTTTTCTTCCGTTGGGAGGCCTATCTCGGCGCTTTTATAGTGCTGCTGGTGCTGTGGATCCTCATTGCCGTAACGCTTTGGAAATTCAATAGCATCGACGAGCGCGCCGGGGATCTGCTGCTTCCGTATTTGCTGTGGGTCACCTTCGCAGGGTATCTGAATCTGGGGGTATATCTTTTAAACTAATCTCTTGCAAACGGATAATATTATGCTATACTAAAAATATCCAAAATAATTTGCAGGAGGTAACCCCATGGCTAACAAGTACGCAGGCACGCAGACCGAAAAGAACCTGGAGGCCGCTTTTGCCGGTGAATCCCAGGCAAGAAACAAGTATACTTATTTCGCTTCCAAGGCCAAGAAGGAAGGCTACGAGCAGATCGCCGCTCTGTTCCTGAAGACCGCCGATAACGAAAAAGAGCACGCCAAGATGTGGTACAAAGAACTGCACAACGGTGTGGGTGACACCGCTCACAATCTGGCCGATGCCGCCGCCGGTGAAAACTACGAGTGGACCGACATGTACGCAGGCTTCGCCAAGACCGCTGAAGAGGAAGGTTTCCCCGAGCTGGCAGCAAAGTTCCGTCTAGTGGCCGCCATCGAAAAGCATCACGAGGAGCGTTACCTGGCTCTGCTGAAGAATGTGGAGACTGCACAGGTCTTTGAAAAGAGCTCTGTCAAGGTTTGGGAATGCCGCAACTGCGGCCACCTGATCGTAGGCGAAGCAGCTCCCGATGTTTGCCCCACCTGTGACCATCCCAAGGCTTACTTTGAAGTACACGCAGAAAACTATTAAGGATAAAAAAGCACCCCAAGTTGGGGTGCTTTTATTTATGTATTGGAGGGAATAATGGACTCAATTTCCACATGGCTGGTTTCCCACTTCTTGAACTTAATGGGAATCCACAGCGCGTAGATGCCCAAGGTAATCAGCGTCAGCAGAGCCCACAGCAGGTATTTTCCAAACAACTGACCGCCTCTGCCGTTAAACTTCAGACGATAACCGCCAATGCAGGTGTGGCGGTAGAACCAGCGCAGACGGTAACAGGTCATTGCAGGCGCGGCAAAGCCCAGAGAGATCGCAGACACGAAGGAAACCAGCAGATTCACGCCCAGCAATCCCCAGAATGTACCGTCAAAGAAAGAGTGCTTCCAGTCAGTGACCATGACCGCGTTCTGCGGAATTTCAGGTGCAGCTGCGGGAACGGGCTCTGCAACCACTTCAGGTGCTGCTTCCGGAATCGGCTCTGCCACGGGTTCCACAACAGGAATCTCCTCTGCGGGAGCTTCTACTGCCTGCTTTGCGCCGCAATTCATGCAGAACAGATCGCTGTCTTCCAGCTTGGTACCACAGTTATAACAAAACATAATACTACCTCCTCTTTTTATTGGGTGCTCATAGAAATTGTATCACCTGCCCAGCCCCTGTGTCAACACAAATACACCGCAAAAAACTCTTTGTATAGCACAGAAAAAGTTGTTGCAAAATATTTACAGCCGTGTTATAATGCTCCGTGTGTCCGGAGTCGGGCAACTTCTCATTGGGATGTCGCCAAGCGGTAAGGCACCAGACTTTGACTCTGGCATTCGTAGGTTCAAATCCTGCCATCCCAGCCAATTTGACTCGCTAGCTCAGTTGGCAGAGCAACTGCCTTTTAAGCAGTGGGTCCGGAGTTCGA
>JAZUMW010000113.1:0-3061 GCA_045603825.1 Faecousia sp. | reverse complement strand
GCAGGCTGGGTCATATGCATTGCTTCAGCCGCTTTTGTGGTATTGCAGCTGTTTTCGCAGACGGAGGCAAATATTTTCATATGGCGCAGAGTCATAGGATGGGCTCCTTTATATCTAATTACTTATGGTTGTGATTTAATTATATTATTTCCATTCTAAAATAGCAAGCAGTATAATGAGGACAAAGGAGTGATTTATTTGAACAACAAGTATCTAACGCTATTTGTGTCTACATTTCAGCTCAGTGCCTGCACCTTCGGCGGCGGATTCGTCATTATTCCGCTGATGCGGAAAAAGTTTGTGGAAGAGCTGGGCTGGATCGAAGAGCAGGAAATGATGGACTTGACGGCCATTGCCCAGTCTTCTCCCGGTGCCATTGCAGTGAATGCCTCCATTCTGGTGGGCTACCATGTGGCAGGGATCCCCGGTGCCTTGCTGACGGTATTGGGAACGGTGCTGCCGCCGCTGATCATCATTTCTGTGATCTCTTTCTTCTATCAACAATTCCGTGACAATGGGATCGTCAATATGGCAATGACCGGTATGCTGGCCGGTGTTGCGGTGGTGATCTGTGATGTGGTCATCCATATGGCAAAGGGGATATTGGGGCAGAAGCGGGCATTACCTGTACTGGTTCTGATCGGTTCTTTTATTGCAGTGCGCTTTTTCGGTGTCAATGTTGTGGTTGTGATCCTGGCCTGCAGCATCATCGGTGCCTGGGAGACCTGGAGACGGGAGAAAATCTACAAGGAGGCATTTGGAATATGATTTACCTGAAATTGTTCTGGAGCTTCTTTCAGATCGGCCTTTTCAGCATTGGCGGAGGCTATGCGGCCATGCCGCTGATCCAGCATCAGGTGGTGGATCTGCATCCCTGGCTGACCATGACCCAGTTTGCCGATATCATGACCATTGCGGAAATGACCCCCGGCCCCATTGCCATCAATTCTGCTACCTTTGTGGGGATCCAGATCGCAGGGCTTCCGGGAGCTGTGATTGCCACCGCCGGCTGCGTGTTTCCCTCCTGTGTGATCGTTCTGACCCTTGCCTGGGTGTATTACCACTTTCGGGGGCTGACGGTGATCCAGGGGGTACTGGCAGGTCTGCGGCCTGCGGTGGTTGCCATGATTGCTTCCGCGGGAATCTCCCTGCTGATTATGGCGCTTTACGGCCAGCGAGCGATTCCTGCTGATATTTTTGGCATGGATTACATTGCCCTGTCTATTTTTATGGCTGGATTCTTTGTTTTGCGGAAATGGAAGGTCAGTCCCATGTGTATTATGGCAGGCGCCGGCGTGGCCGGTGTGATTTTGTACGCAGTTTTCTGAGAAGGAGGAGTGCATATGCGGTATACGATAAGAGCTGGTATGCTGTATGAAGAAAACAGGCAGGAGTCGCTGATTCATATGAAAGGTATTTTTTCCGGGCCGGAAAAGCATATCTGTCTTCCCAATGAAGAATGGGTCCTGCGTACATTCATTCGCGATCTGCCTGCTCCACCGCGTAAGCGGTCAGATGTCCGTTTCCGGGAATATGTAATGCTGGATCCCGATGGCGCAGAGATCGCCAGGGGAAAACCGGACTATGCGCAAGGGGAAGACCCGGCGGTGACCGGCTGGCCCATTTGCCGGATGCCAAGGGTCGACCATGCAGATGTAACGATCCAAGGAAAACCATATGCCCTGATCATGCACAACAGCCAGAACTACGCACTGACAGATCCAACCGGGTATACGGTGGTTCAGATCATGCATCGTGGCCTGTGCGGAGGCTGGAATATCGAGGCCGATGGGCGCTTTTCTCCCGGGATCCTGTGCGGACTGTTTGCTTTTTGCAGATATATGGAGCATGAAAACGAATTGATGATTGTGTGACAATTTCTATTGACATAGTAACCTTATTTTCGATAGAATAGGATTACAATGCATTTGGAGGATTCCTTCGTGAATGAAAAAGGAAGCAATCATCAGCTGTTAAAACAGAATAACCACAATCTGATCAAACGGTTTATCTATCGGAACAGCCCCATTTCCCGGGTGGAAATCGCCCAGCAGCTGGGTCTGACCACCGCAACCATCACCGGCATGGTCAATCCCATGATCAGCTCCGGTCTTCTGCGGGAAACTGTTGCGCCGACAGAAGAAGCCAAGAGCGCGGGACGGCCCCGGATGATGCTGGAATTCGTTCCGGAGGCATATTATATCTGCGGTGTGGATGTGGGTGTTTATCGTACCAGCTATATTCTGACGGATATCCGGGGCAACATTGTTTCAATTCGGGATACCAATCAGCCTCTGGACGAATATCAGGTAACTTTGGAGAGGCTGTCTCAGGAGATTCCCGATTTTTTGGCTGCAGCGGCGATCCCCAGGGAAAAACTGCTGGGTGTCGGCATTTGCCTGCCGGGCATGATCGATGGCAGTGTGGATAAGATCTACGACATCTTCTATGAAGGCTGGACGGAGCACAATCTTTGTGCAGAACTGGGCCAGCGTCTTGGCTTGAAGGTGGAAGTGGAGAACAATGTCAGAGCCAGAGCCATCAGTGCGGAGCTGTTTGACCGGATGGTGAAAGCGGAACCCTTTGCCTACTTCTTTGTTTCCTTCGGCGTGGCCTGTCAGATGATCATTGACGGTAAGGTTCTCTATGGCCAGTCTGCGGCTGCCGGCGAAATCGGTCATACCGTAGTGCAGCGCAACGGCCCGGTATGTCCCACCTGCGGCAACCGGGGTTGTCTGGAGGCACTGACCGGTGAGCGGGCGATTCTGCAGCAGTGCCGGGATATTATGGCTTGGGATACGGCTACCGTTCTGAAAGAGCTGTGCAGGGATCCCCAGGCGTTGACGATGGAGCAGGTGCTGAGGGCCCAGGAGATGGGCGATCAGGCAGTGGGGCAGATCATTGAAGATGCTAACGAATATCTGGGGATCGCGCTGGCCAATACCATCAATCTGACCAGTCCCCGGGCAGTGGTTCTTGAGGGACGGATTTTGTCCACACCCAAAAACCAGGAACGGATGCTCCGGACGGTAGAGCAGTATATGTCCCATATCCATTCCGG
>JAZUMW010000112.1:0-20549 GCA_045603825.1 Faecousia sp. | reverse complement strand
GATTGAGGAACTCCACTGGATTCGTGTCCATTATGTATACCCCGATGAAATCGACGATGAATTCATCGAGGTCATGGCCACCGAGCCGAAAATCGGCAAATATCTGGATATTCCCATTCAGCACTGCAACAGCAAGATTCTGAAGTTGATGAACAGACGGGGCGACGGGGCGTTCTTGCGGGAACTGTTCGCGAAACTGCGTAAGAATATTCCCGGTCTGGTATTGCGGACCAGTGTGATTACCGGCTTGCCCGGTGAGGGCGAGGAGGAATTCTGTGAGCTGTGCACATTCCTTAAGGAACAGCGACTGGAGCGTGTGGGCGCATTTCCGTTCTCTCCCGAGGAGGGAACACCTGCGGCGTTGATGGAACACCCGGACAGTGAAGTGGCGCAGGAACGGGCACAGATGGTGGAAACCATTCAGTCCCGTATCATGGATGACTATAATGAAGCTATGCTTGGCAAGACGGTGCAGGTGCTTATTGATGGCTTTGACCCGGAATATGAACAGTTTTACGGTCGTACATATGCCGATTCCCCGGAAATCGACGGACGTGTCTGGATCGCTGCAGACGAGCCGCTGACGGAGGGGGCTTTTGTTCAGGTGTGTATTGACGGTATTATTGATGGAGACCTATCCGGATATCTCGTGGAGGAATGAATATGACTTTGGCAAGTAAAATTACATTGGTGCGCGTAGCGTTTATTCCGGTTTATATGCTGCTGATGTATCTGTCCGGCGGTGAATCCGGTTTGTGGATGTGGCTGGCCTTTGCGTTATTTATTATCGCCAGCCTGACAGACTATGTGGACGGTCAAATCGCAAGAAAATGTAACCAGGTCAGCGATTTTGGTAAGTTTCTGGATCCCCTGGCGGATAAGCTGCTCACCATTGCTGCAATGGTAATGTTCTGTGAATGGGCAAAAATGCCTGCCTGGGCGCTGATGATCGTGCTGACCCGTGAATTTGCTGTTACGGGTCTGCGTCTTGTGGCTGTCGGCAAGGGCAAGGTCATTGCCGCCGGTTGGAGCGGAAAGGTAAAGACCGCCAGCACCATGATCGGCCTGTGTGTATGGATGGCGTTCCCTGCAGAACCGGTTTTGGGCTGGATCATTACGGCTGTTATCGTGATTACAACTGTGTATTCCGGCGTGGAATATTTCATTCAGAACTGGAAATGCCTCTGGGAAGACTGACATAAAATAAATCATGCCCCATCGGGAATCCGATGGGGCATAAACTTTTATTTTACCAAGTCCACTATCATTTTTACACACGCGTCAATTCCCAGCGTGCCGCTGTTGAGGCAGATGTCGTAGTTTTGTGCCTGACCCCAATCTCTGCCGGTGTAATGCTGGTAATTCAGTCGGCGGCGCCTGTCCTTTTCCTGTAAACGGGCTTCGGGACTCTTTTCAGACTCACCGTACAGACGCACGATCCGGTCTGCCCGGCGATCCATATCCGCATGGATATATACATGCAGGCTGTCCTGACGGTCCTTGAGGATGTAATCGGCGTTCCGGCCAACGATCACGCAGGGACCCTTATCGGCGATCTGCAGGATCACGCTGCACTGGATGTTCCACAGGAAGTCAGCGGTGGACAGACCGTTCATCACGCCGGGCACACCCTGGGGTGCGAAAGCGTATGCAAACAGGCTTTTGTTGGGGGCATGCTCACCGTGCTCCTCCACAAACTGGGGCGCAAAGCCGGATTCCAATGCGATCTGATCAACCAGTTCCTTGTCGTAGAAGGGGAGTCCAAGTGTTTCGGCTACCTTGCGGCCAATGGTTCTGCCGCCACTGCCAAATTCACGGCTGATGGTGATAATCTTCTTTTCCATAAAATGCCCTCCTTTAGAATTATAGTATAATTATACTCTGCAGCATAGTAAAAGTCAAAGGAAAAGTCCTGTACGAAGACTGGACTTTTTTCTTGAAGCAATCAAACGGCCGGGAAGAACTTCAGCAGGGACAGTACGGTCAGTGCGGAAACTTCCTTTAAATTGCCGGAGAATACCTTGATGAGGGTGTAGGAGATCAGAGCCAGACCGGCTTTTCTAAATGTAGTCTTGTTGTTAAAATACCTATCCTGTACGCAATTTGTTGACATTTCTCGTAAAGTGTGTATACTATGAGATATAAAACCAAATAAACCTGTGAAGCTTTTCAGGAAAACGGTGTATACCTACCGACGGACTAACACTCTCAGGTGTTCTGCTGTGGCAGAATAAGACTGAAAAGCTGAGGACTCTCTGGAGAACACATTCAGTTGTGTGCCGAAGGTGCAAGGCGAAAGCCGAATCTCTCAGGCAAACGGACGGAGATGCTTGTGTTGCAAGTCATATTTCCTGTGTTTGGGCAGTCCTTATTTCGGACTGCTCTTTTTGTTTGGTTCATTTTAAAGAAAGCAGGTAACGGATTATGCATTCAAAACCCATTGACTCTATTGGATTCCTTCAGAAATTCGATCCGGAAGTATCCCAAATGATTGGCAGGGAACTGGCTCGTCAGCAGGACGGTCTGGAACTGATCGCCTCGGAAAACTTTGCGTCGCCTGCGGTTATGGCGGCCATGGGATCTGTATTGACCAACAAATATGCAGAAGGTCTGCCGGGTAAGCGCTATTACGGCGGCTGCCATGTAGTGGACGAACTGGAGAGTCTGTGCATCCAGCGGGCAAAGGACCTCTTTGGCGCTGAGTTTGCCAATGTGCAGCCCCATTCCGGTGCACAGGCTAACATGGCGGTCCAGCTTGCACTGCTGCAGCCCGGCGATACGATGATTGGCATGAGCCTTGCCAACGGCGGCCATTTGACCCATGGCAGCCCCGCAAATATGTCCGGCAAGTACTATAATGTGGTGGCCTATGATGTTAATCATGAAACCGGCTACATCGATTATGATCAGATCCGTGACCTTGCAAGAAAACACACTCCTAAACTTCTGATCGCTGGTGCATCTGCTTATCCAAGAGCGATTGATTTTAAAGTATTTGCCGATATAGCCCATGAGGTTGGAGCGGTATTTATGGTGGATATGGCACACATTGCAGGCCTCGTGGCCGGCGGTGTACATGAGAGTCCCGTTCCGTATGCAGACATCGTCACGACCACGACACACAAGACACTCCGCGGTCCCAGAGGTGGTCTGATCCTTGGAAGGGAGGAATATGCCAAGCGGCTCAATTCCGGCGTATTCCCCGGAACACAGGGAGGTCCTTTGGAGCATATCATTGCCGCAAAGGCAGTTTGTCTGAAAGAGGCAATGAGCGATGATTTCAAAGACTATGCCCAAAGAGTGGTATCCAATGCCAAGGTGCTGGCAGAGGCACTTGCGGCCGAGGGCTTCAATCTTGTCACCGGAGGCACAGATAATCACCTGATGCTTGTGGACCTGCGTCCAATGGGCATTACCGGTAAAGAGATGCAGAACAGGTGTGATGCCAATAACATCACATTGAATAAAAATGCGATCCCGGCTGACCCGGAAAAGCCCACAGTTACCAGCGGTGTGCGGATCGGTACGCCCGCAGTAACGACCCGTGGCTTGGGCGGTGAGGAAATGAAGCTGATTGCAAAATGCATTGCCATGACTGCAAGAGATTTTAAGGGTACAGCGCAGGAGGTGCGCAATACAGTCGCATCCATTTGCGGAAAATTCCCCCTATACCGTTGACAAACACCCCGGTTAAACCGGGGTGTAATCATACCTTTACACCGGCAGAAGAAAATGTTATGATAATAAAAAACCATTTAAGGAGAGAAACGATGTCCATTGAAAAGGTAAAAGCTTACTTTAAAGCAGAGGGAATGCTGGACCGCGTACTGGAATTTCCCGTTTCCAGCGCAACGGTTGAGCTGGCGGCGGTTGCAGTGGGCTGCGAGCCTGCACGGATCGCAAAGACGCTGTCATTCCTTGTGAATGGAGAACCGATTCTCATCGTAACTGCCGGTGATGCAAAGATAGATAACGCCCGCTATAAAGCCACATTCCACGCCAAGGCAAAAATGCTGTCTGCCGATGAAGCCGTCAGCATGATCGGTCATGCGGTGGGTGGTGTTTGTCCCTTTGCGGTGAATGAGGGCGTTACAGTATATCTGGATGCGTCTTTAAAACGGTTTGAAACGGTATTTCCCGCCTGTGGCAGCAGCAACAGCGCTATTGAGCTGACGATTCCGGAGCTTGAAAAGCACTCCGGTCTGCACGGCTGGGTCGATGTTTGTAAAGCCTGGCAGGAGTAATTATAAGCAAGAATCAGCACAGCCTGATTCTTGCTTTTTCTTATTCAGACGATATGTATTGACAATTGTTTTATGAAGTATTAAAATTTAAAAGGGTTTTTGTGTGCTTGATATAAAAGCTTACTACATGGTAGCATTAAGCGGCTCATTGTTATAGACTCCCCATTGGGAGTAAGGAAGAATTTGGCTGCTGCTGAATATTGACAATAACCGTAAAATTGAGTAAAATAACATGATGTACTAATTACCTTTGTGTAATAAAAATGCCGCAATGTGCCGCTTTTACAGGCGGAATATTGCACGAGGTGAAACCGGATGACCAGATCAAAAAAAACCTTTCAGTGGGGGATCGTAGTGCTGCTGGCTGCAATTTTGCTGGCCGGTGCAGCAGTGTGGTATCTCCTGGCCGTAAACAATATTACGGATTCTCTATCAGTGGAAGTTGGCAGCAGCTTCTCTGCATCGGATTTCAAGATCCGTAAAGTGAAGGCTGATGCTGCCTTTATTACGGATTTTTCTGAATTGGATCTCACCGTTCCCGGTGACTATCCGGTGGAGATCTCCTACTGTGGCCGCACCTATGACAGTATCCTTAAGCTTGTGGATACAGTAAGTCCTTCCGTGGTAGTGAAGGATATTAAGGCTTTCTATACGCAAGAGCCGCAGCCGGAAGACTTTATCGAAAGCGTTTTCGATTATACCAATGTAACTGTGACCTATGCTGCTACGCCGGATATGACCAAAGAGGGCACGCAGAGCGTTGAGCTTCTTGTCGCGGATGCCGCAAATAATGTAACGAAATGTACCGCCGGTTTAAATGTGATCGTTGACCGGCAGGCACCTGAGATCCTCGGTGTTTCTGACAAGATCCTGTATCTTGGCCACGAGATTGATCTGCTGGAAGGTATCTCGGCTAACGATAATATCGATCCGGCACCTTTGCTTGCGATTGATGACAGCCAGGTGGACCAGACCCAGGCGGGCACCTATACCGTTATCTATACCGCAACGGATGTTTGCGGCAATGAAACAGTTCAAAGCGCGGCTTTAACGGTGATCAATGACTCCCAGGGCCCCGCAATCTACGGTGTAAACAAGCTGTCTATTTATCAGGGCAGTACGGTTTCCTACCGCAGCGGCGTGGTCGTGACAGATAATTATGATGAAGCCCCGGTGCTGAGCATTGACAGCAGCGATGTAAACCTGAATGAACCCGGCACCTATGATGTGGTTTTCACAGCAAAGGATGCTGCCGGTAATGAAACAACCGTTTCCACGACTATCACCATTAAAGAGAAAAAATCCAGCTATGTGGAAGAGTCTGTGATCTACGCCATGGCGGACGAGTGTCTTGCAAAATTTATTACAGATGACATGACGGTGGAAGATCAGATCCGCGCAGTCTACAAATGGGTGCGTAGCAATTACAGATACGCCAATTCCTATGATAAGGTCGATCGCCTTCAGGGCGCCTATCATATGATGAAAACTGGCGGCGGTGACTGCTTTAATTTCTATGCCGTTTGTTCTGTATTCTTTGAGCGGCTTGAAATTCCCCAGATCTCTGTCAGGCGTTCTTCCAATTCCGGCAGAGGAACCAGACATTACTGGAGCATGGTCAGTCTGGACGGCGGCGAAACATATTACCATTTCGATTCCTGCCCCACCACATTCTTCAGCGCCAACACCTGTCTGCTGACCGATGCCGGTCTGAAAAAGATCAACAAGATTGCCCCCGGCTATTTTGCCATGGATCCCGGTGTCTACCCGGCGACTCCGGAAGAGGAACTTTGATAATTCACAAACACTTTTTATGGAGGTGTATCTGCTATGAATGAAAGACCCAGACGCAGCAATACCGCATACACCAGACAGGAGCCCTCCCGGGCAATGATGCTGCCTCTCATCGTTCTTGCGGTAGTCCTTGTGCTGATGGCCTTTTTCTGCTATCTGATGTGGGGCAACATTGCCTCTGAAATTACAGTCGAAGCGGGAACGGTTCTGGATCCCGACAGCTTCATTATTATGGACTGGGGTATGTCCGCAAAACTGGCTTCCGACGAAAAGGCTGTCAACATGTCCCGGATCGGTGACTATATCGTTAAGCTGCGGTACCATGGTGTGGATTTTTACAGCACACTTCATGTTGTTGACACCCATGCCCCCATCGTAACCGTTCAGGATGCTGTCATATATTCCGACAATGTTCCCGATCCTTCCGTATTTATTCAGCAGGTGCAGGACGGTACGGATGTGACCGTGACCTATGTTAAGACCCCTGATATGTCCGTTGAGGGCACGCAGGAGGTTCAGCTGTGTGTTACCGACGGCGGCGGAAACGCTGTCTTTACCACAGCGGAAATGAATTTCACCCCCGATTATGAAGGCCCGCGCATTCTGGGCGTGAATAAGTTTTCTCTGTATGAAGGCGGTACCATCTCTTACCGCAGCGGCGTTGTTCTTGAAGACAATTGCGATACCGCGCCTGTTTTGACCATTGACAGCAGCCGCGTGGATCTGAGCAAACCCGGTTCTTACGAGGTTGTTTACCGGGCAACTGACGCAGCAGGCAATATGACGACCCTGACTGCACCGGTAACCGTGGAAGAAAAGCCCGACTCCTATGTGGAGGAGGCTGAGATCATTGCCATGGCTGATGAACTGCTTGCCACCTTCATTACCAAGCAGATGACCACAGAAGAGCAGGTTGAAGCTGTTTATGACTGGGTGCGGGATAACTGTACCTATTTGAACAGAACCGATAAGGTGGACCGCATGCAGGGTGCTTATGTGATGATGTCTACCCGCTACGGCGACTGCTTCAACTATTTCGCAATTTGCTCTTTGTTCTTTGAGCGGCTGGGTATTCCCCAGATCAATGTAACCCGTTCTCCCAATTCCGTCCGTACCACCAAGCATTATTGGAGCCTCATCAGTATTGACGGCGGTGAGACCTATTACCACTTCGATGTATGTCCTCAAGCCGGCTTTGATGTCCGTATCTGCCTTGCTACCGACGCGGAGGTCGAGGCCTGTAACCAGTACGCTGCAGGTTACTATACCTTTGACAAGAGTTTGTATCCTGCTACACCTCTGGACTAAAAAGGAGCTGTTATGAAAACTTTAGGAGTTATCGGCGGACTCGGCCCCATGGCAACAGCATATTTTCTGGAACTTGTGACGAAAATGACCAATGCCGGCTGCGATCAGGAGCATTTGCAGACCATTCTTTACAGCCAGCCTACTATCCCGGACCGTACGGCTTATATCCTGAAGAAGAACCCCAACAGCCCCGTACCGGAAATGGTGCGCCTTGCCAAGCTGCTGGAGCAGCAAAATGTGGATGCAATTGCCATTCCCTGTGTTACTGCCCATTATTTCTGGAAGGATGTAAGCAGCCAGGTAAATACTCTGGTATTGAATGCAGTTGAGGGAACAGCCCAGCATCTGTATGAGAACGGTATCCGCAAGGTGGGTATTATGGCCACAGACGGAACCATTGCCACCGGCCTTTTGCAGCGTGCTCTCGAGAGCAGCGGAATGGAAGTGATCCTGCCGGACGCTGAGAACCAGCAGGGTGTCATGAATCTGATCTACCGGGATATTAAGGCCAACCGTCCCCCGGAAATGGAGCTTTTCCGTACCATCAGCGGTAAGCTTCACAGTGACGGAGCTGAGGCAATTATTCTTGGCTGTACAGAGCTGTCGCTAATCAAGAAAGATTACAGCATCGGCGCCGGCTTTATTGACGCACTGGAGGTCCTTGCCCGCCTGGCGGTACTGGCCTGCGGTGCTGAACTGAAAGAAGAGTACCGGTGTCTGATCACCGGATAAGGAGAAACGATATGCAGACCAACATTCTTGCGTACTTGGAAAATACTGTGGCGCGTGTGCCGGACAAAGTGGCTTTCTGTGACGAAAACCAAAGTCTGACCTTTGCCCAGGTTTACAGTCAGTCCCGTGCTATCGGTTCGTTCCTGCACAGGGAGGGCCAGTATAAAAAGCCTGTGGTGGTATTTATGCACAAGCAGCCCAAGACCATCGTTGCTTTTTTCGGTACCATCTATGCCGGCTGCTATTATGTACCCCTGGATGATGAGATGCCCCGTCACCGGATCGATCTGATTCTCCAGACTTTGGATCCCGGTGCGGTGATCTGTGATGAGTACACCAAGCCTATGATGGCGGAGTATAACAAGTCCTGCAAGCTGTACCTGTATGACGATATTGCGTCTGAAACTGTGGACGACGCAGCTCTGGCGCAGATCAGAGACAAGCAGCTGGATGTTGACCCCATTTATATCGTGTTTACCTCCGGCTCCACCGGCGTTCCCAAGGGCGTGACTGCCTGCCATCGCAGCGTGATCGATTACATCGAGCACCTGTGCGAGGTCATGCGATTCGACGAAAATACAGTTTTCGGCAACCAGACGCCGCTGTACTTTGACGCCTGTCTGAAGGAAATCTGCCCCACACTGAAGTACGGTGCTACCACGGTTTTGATCCCCAAGCAGCTGTTCATGTTCCCCATCAAGCTGGTGGAGTTTTTGAACGCGTATAAAATCAATACCATTTGCTGGGTCGTTTCCGCGCTGACCATGATCTCCGCCTTCCGTACCTTTGATAAGGTCGTGCCGGAGTATCTGCATACCATCGCTTTTGCCAGTGAGGTATTCCCAATGAAGCAGTTCCACATTTGGAGGAATGTGCTTCCTAACGCCAGGTTCGTTAACCTCTACGGACCGACTGAAACCACCGGTATCTGCTGCTATTATGAGGTGGACCGGGAGTTTTCCCTGGACGAAGTGCTGCCCATCGGTCGTCCCTTCCGGAACACGGAAGTGATCCTTTTGGATGAGAATAACTGCGTGCCCGCTCCCGGTGAGCAGGGTGAGATCTGCATCCGCGGAACGCGTCTGACCCTTGGTTATTATAAAAATCCCGAGATCACCGCAAAGGCCTTTGTCCAGAATCCTCTCAATGACCTGTATCCTGAACTGATCTACCGTACCGGCGACATCGGCAAGTACAACGACAGGGGAGAGCTGGTGTTCATGTCCCGGAAGGACTACCAGATCAAGCATATGGGTCACCGTATCGAGTTGGGAGAGATCGAGGCCATTGCCTCCATGCACGATGACATTGCCATCTGCTGCTGCTTATTCGATAACGAGAAAAAGAAGATCCTCTTCTATTATGTCGGTGAGCTGGAGCCTAAGGATGCAACGGCATATATCAAAGAAAAACTGCCCCGTTATATGGTGCCCAATCTTATCAAAAAGCTGGACACCATGCCCTTGACGGCCAACGGTAAAATTGACAGAAAACTTCTGAAAGACAATTACGAGCAAAGTAAAAATAAAGGTTAATAAAGGAGAAATAACCGTGGAAGCTTTATTGGATATTCTGACTGACCTGCATCCGGATGTGGATTTTGACACCTGCACCACGCTCATCGATGATAAGATCCTGGATTCCTTTGACATTGTCACGCTGGTTGCTGAGATCGACAGCGAATATGATGTTGCTATTCCCGCTGAAGAGCTGGTTCCCGAGAACTTCAACTCCGCCGCAAACCTGTACGCGCTGATCCAGAGACTGATGGAAGAGTAATAGGACATGCAGTTTACATCGTTTACTTTTCTTTTGTTTGCGGCCATCGTGCTGGTGCTGTATTACCTGATCCCGGGTAAATGGCAATGGGTCCTGCTGCTGGCCGCCAGCTACTGCTTCTATCTGTATGCAGGCCTGGAATACCTGTTCTTTATTCTGTTCACCACTGTGTCCACCTACGGCGCTACGATGCTGATGACCCGGAATCTGAACATTCAGGATGCCTATCTTGCTGCCAATAAAGCAGATCTGTCCAGGGAAGAAAAGAAGGACTACAAAGCCGGTATCAAAAAGAAGAACCGTGTATTTGTGGTGCTTTGCCTGGTGCTGAATTTTGCCATTCTGGCGGTGTGCAAGGCATGCCTGTTGCGTCCTGTTGCGGCTATTGTTGAGGGCGGCTCCCTGTCCTTCCTGGCAATTGGTCTGCCGCTGGGTATTTCCTTCTACATGTTCCAGTCCATGGGCTATGTAGTGGATGTGTATCGTGGAACAGTAAAGGCAGAAAAAAATCCTGCCAAGGTGGCACTTTTTGTTTCTTTCTTCCCGCAGCTGCTCCAGGGCCCTATCAGTAAGTTTTCAGATTTGGCACCCCAGCTGTATGCGCCTCATAAATTCGACGGCAAGCAGCTTTCCTTCGGCCTGCAGCGCATTTTGTGGGGCTTCTTTAAGAAAATGGTGATTGCAGACCGTATTGCCGTGGCCATCGGCGCGCTGAAGGGCGATGAATATACTGGAATTGCATTTCTTGTTCTGACTGTTTTCTATGCTGTGCAGATCTACGGCGATTTCACCGGTGGTATTGATATTACCATCGGCCTTGCCGAGTGCTTCGGTATTCGTCTGGCAGAGAACTTCATCCGGCCCTATTTCTCTAAGAATATAGCCGAGTACTGGCGCCGCTGGCACATTACTCTGGGCGTTTGGATGAAGGATTACATCTTCTATCCCATTTCGGTGAGCGCACCGATGCGGAATCTGTCCAAGGCGGCCCGCCGCAGATTCAAGGATCTGGGCAAACGGCTGCCTATTTATGTGGCTTCGGTAGTGACCTGGTTTGTAACCGGTATCTGGCACGGCTTTTCTCCCAACTTTATTTTGTGGGGAATGCTCAACTGCTTCGTTATCGTGGTATCTGAAGAGCTCTCGCCTCTTTATGAGAAGTTCCACAACCGTTTCCATCTCAAGGAAAAGCGCTGGTACGGTGCATTTGAGATCCTGCGGATGTTCCTGCTTATGAATCTGATCCGTGCCTGCGACCTGTTCCCCCGTGTTGGTGACTACTTCCGACGCATGGGATCCTTGGTCACAACCTGGAACTTTCATGTGCTCTGGGACGGAACGATGATGAATCTGGGACTGACTGCTCTGGACTATTGGATCCTTCTGGGCGGTATTGTGCTCATGTTTGTAGTCAGCTTGATCCAGGAGCGGGGCGGTGTCCGCCAGAAGCTCTGGGATAAGCCTGTCATTGTACGCTATGCGGCGATTTTTGCACTCCTTGTGGTCGTCCTGCTTCTTGGAAATTACGGTATTGGTTATGATGCCGGCAATTTCATCTACAACCAGTTTTAGGAGGTCGCCGTGAAAAGAAAAATGATTACCGCCGTCGCCCTAGTGGTGTGTCTGGCATTGCTGTGGGTTCTGCAGGCCTTGCTTGTACCCAAGTACATGACCCAGAGCCAGGAGGGTGCGTTGATCGGTGAGTACTATGATCATGCCGGCAACAATGATGTGATCTTCATTGGTGATTGCGAGGTCTATGAAAATTTCTCTCCCATTACGCTGTGGGAGGAATACGGAATCACTTCCTACATTCGGGGCAGCGCCCAGCAAATGATCTGGCAGTCCTACTACCTTATGGAGGAGACCTTTAAATACGAGACCCCCGAGGTAATGGTATTTAATGTCCTTTCCATGAAGTATGACACCCCTGAGAGCACCGGCCGCTCCAGCCAGCGTGAGGCCTACAACCGCATGACATTGGACGGAATGCGCTGGTCTGCCTCCAAATGGAATTCCATTCAGGCATCCATGACCCAGGAAGAACGGGAAAAGGAAGGCATGTGGCTGTATCTGTTTCCCTTGCTGCGCTACCATGACCGTTGGTCTGAGCTGTCTGCAGAAGACTTCAGGTATCTGTTTACCAGAGACGAGCTTTCCGATAATGGCTATCTAATGCAGGTGGGGGTCAACCCCGTTACCGATACCCATATGGAGAAGCCGCTGGTGGACTACACCTTTGCAGACTCCTGTTATGAATATCTGGACATGATGCGCAAGCTCTGCCAGGAACACGGCACGCAGCTTGTGCTGATCAAAGCGCCGTCTCTGTCTCCGGTGTGGTGGAATCAGTGGGACGCACAGATCGAGGCCTATGCCGCCGAGCACGACCTGCTGTATATCAATTTCCTGGACTATGAGGAACAGATCGGCATCGACTGGACAACGGATACCTACGATACCGGCCTGCATCTGAATGTATACGGCGCGGAAAAGCTTTCCCGCTTCTTTGGTCAGATACTGGTTGAAGAGTGCGGCTTGACCGATCACCGTGGCGATGCACAGATCAGCCAATCGTGGGACGAGAAAACCCAAGTGTATTATCAGCGCAAGGCAACCCTTGAGGCTGCGTATAACAACTAACCATTTCTGGAGGAAACAATGAAAAAGCTTATTTGTATCGTTTTATCTCTGTGCCTAGTTCTGGCGCTGACCGCCTGCGGCGGTGATGACGCTTCTGACAATAAGGATAATGCCAACGCACAGGCCAATCCCAATGCTTCCGTACAGGACAGCCAGGACAATCCTGCTGAAGGTCAGGACGCCCCTGCAGAACCCGGTTTTGCCTTTATCTATAACGGAACCGAGATCATCATGAACGCGCCTGCTGCAGACACTCTGGAAGTTCTGGGCGAACCCAAGAGCTACACCGAGGAAGCCAGCTGTGCTTTTGAAGGCTTGGACAAGACCTACTACTTCGGTAGCTTCTACCTGCAGACCTACCCCATGGGCGATGTGGATTACATCTATTGCGTATGGCTGGTTGACGACAGCGTGAATACCGCCGAGGGCATTTACATTGGCGCTCCCGAATCCCAGGTTGAGGCAGCCTACGGTGCGGATGCCTACAATGGCACCAACGCATACTCTGTGACCAAGGGTGACAGCAAGCTGACTGTCATTATTGACGCAGGCGTTGTCAGCTCTATTCAGTACGACGCCATCGTGTTTGATTAATGTAACGGATAATCCCCGGCTGACGCATGTACAGCCGGGGTTTTTTATTCGCAATTACTTACATCCATCGATAAAAAGACCGCCAGATAGCGGCCATTTTATTTTGTAGAGGTGAGGGGAATCGTTTGTATCTCCAACTGTGTTGGAGATAAAGGGTCGGCTCCGTCAAGCCGTCGCCGGGAACAGTCCACAGGACTGTTGCATTTAGATTATTCGATTCCCCATTTACCAAATAAAAAAACCGCCTAATGGCGGCTTTTTTATTTGTGAAAGAGCGACTAAAAGTAGTGTAAGTAGGGGTAAGAACGACCAAAAGTATTGTAGATTCTATTTAGTCTTCTTTTCGTTCTCTCGTATTTCTTGCAGTGAATACGAATTATTGCAAACATTACACTGAAATTCCGTCCATATAAAATTTATGTTTCCCACCATGTAGGTATCTCCGGATGAAAAATCGAAATTTTTTGCTTCTTCAGATTTTGAATTGATGACCTTCGACACTTTAATTGTTGTAAGCAAAGCATTGCAAGCGGGACAATGATGTTTCTTGAACCGCACCCAAAAAGGTCTTGACCATTCCCTTTTTACACCATGAATTTTCATACCGATCACCTCTATTAAAATATTATATCATATTTTTACCAATCAATCAAGGCGAAGCCTTGTATATCATCAATTCCGAAGGGATTGCATCTCATCAACACGCAGTGTTGTATATCATCAAGCCGCAGGATGATCCACGCTGACGCGTGATGAGATACAGCCCGAAGGGCTGATGGTATGCACCGCACTTCGTGCGGCGATGATATGCCAAGCCTGCGGCTTGGATAAAAAAAGAAGTAACTTTTGGTAGACAAAAGTTACTTCTTTTTTGGCGGAGAGTTAGGGATTCGAACCCTAGGTGAGTTTCCCCACACAGCATTTCGAGTGCTGCACCTTCGACCTCTCGGACAACTCTCCGTACGACAAACGATATTTTATCAAAATACTGTAAGTTTGTCAATATATTTATAATTAAGAAAACAAGACATCGCCTGAGTTTCTTACTTCTTTATTTATTGCTTCATCGGGTGAACGCTTATCCGTACCGTCAAAAAACACAGTGGTAACAAGCTCGGTATTGAGCACCGTAAACTGACGCTCAAACATCGCTTTTATTTCATCCTTGCCCTCGCCCTTACTGCCTGCGGTAATTATAAGTGCCGCCTTTTTATGCTTTGCTACGGGCGGTTTTACTCCGTGGGCAAAACGCAGGGCATAGTAACGCTGAAACCTGTCAACTACAGCCTTAAGAGGTGAGGGTACACCGCTGTTGTAAACAGGGGTTGAGATAATAAAATAATCTGCCTGCTCAAAGTCAGACATAAACTCATCAAGGTCACTGAAACAGCAACCAACGTTTCTGTCGCAGTATCCGCAACCCATACACGGTTTCGCATTGAGAGTGTATGCATTGTATTTTTTTATTTCTGCTTCACCTGCCGCAGAGATAAACGATTCACAAAGAGCTGACGATACGGAATCTTTACGCGGCGACCCGTTAATTACAAGTATTTTTTTCATATCTGCATTCCCCTTAACAGTTGATATACTTCTTTGACCAGCTGAACAAATCTTCAGAAATTTTATCAAAATCAATCTTACCGCCGTTTTTGATGCTGATAAAGGTTTCGACAATTATCTTTTCATCATCACTGACAAATGCAAGTAAATCTTTCTGACACCTTATATATTTACCTGTCTGCTTAAAGCAGACAGCCTGCATAACAAACGATGCGGATTTGTAAAGTTCCTTTAAAATCTCACCGCTCTTTTCGTAAAGCATATTATGCACACAGCCGTGGTAAATATTACACACACCTATTCTGATTGCTTTGTCAACATCAATCCTCTTAAGCAGGCAATCAAGGCTGCCGGCTATCGGCATAGTATCGTAATAAAACTGAAAGAGGTCACCCGACTCCCAATTCAGGATTTCATCCTTGCCCGAAAGAAATCCGCAGATAAGCTCTCTGTGAGGTAAGGTATCGAGCATAGCATTATAAGCAGCAATATCCCCTGCCGACAGCTCATCAAGAATTACAACAAGGTCGATATCACTCGATTCGGTAGCTTCCCCTCTCGCATAACTGCCCTGCAGGCCGACAAACCAAACACGGTCTGCAAAAGTGTTATTTAATGCCTTCAGAAAAATCCCCTTCCAAACAGCAATATCTATCACGCTTAACTCACCTCCGAAACTATGAAAAAAACCTCTTCTGTCAGCTGACAAAAGAGGTTTTATGGTGGACGTTAACGGACTTGAACCGCTGACCACTCGCACGTCAAGCGAGTGCTCTACCAACTGAGCTAAACGTCCATATTCGTGACAACGTTGGTTATTATAAACTAAAGCATTAGGTTTGTCAATAGCAATTATAAACTTTTTAATATTTTTCTTTACTGTAATGATATTTTATAATATAATACATTTACAGTATGTTCTGAAAGGGAATTTCAATGGCAAACATAAGACCTTACCGTGAAACGGATAAATATAACGTACAGCGTGTATGCCTGCAGACAGTAGATGACGATATTGTTTTTGAAGGGCTGAACAGAATAAACGCTGACCTTTTTCTGACTGTATACAATGACTATTATACCGAGCATGAGCCTGAAAACTGCTTTGTCTGCACGGACGAAAATGACAATGCAGTAGGCTACATTATATGTGCTGTAGACGTAAAGAAATGGCGTCGGGTATTTATGAAGGAGTACTACCCGAGGATAAAACACCGCAAATTTTCAGACAGAGCGGTGGCTCTTGCCGAGATAGTTGCCCACAGCCTTTTTGCACGCAAATACCCTGCACATCTTCACATAGATATACTCAAGGAATACCGAGGAGGCGGCACAGGCACAAGGCTTGTCAAAACACTTGCCGACCATCTGGCAAAAAAAGGTGTTTGCGGTGTACAGCTATGCGTTGACAACGAAAACAGCAAAGCAATACGATTTTATAAACGTTGCGATTTTAAAACACTTGCCGATTTCGGCACCGGCCGTGCAATGGGGCTGAAAATAAATATCCGATAACTCAGAACAGCGAAGGAAGGCACTTCGCTGTTTTTTATGTTGTAAAGATGCTTTTAATATGTTATAGTTATATAAATGAGGTGATAAAAATGAAATGCCCCAACTGTAACGGTGAAATAGGCAGATTTGAGCTTGCACCTGAATGCAAGCACTGCGGTGCTAACATTTTTTACTGTCAGCAGGAAAAACTGCTTGCTGAGGATGCCAAAAGATGTGAGCTTGAGTTTGCTTCTTTCAGAATATTAAAAGCCAAATTAAAATCTGCCTTTATCGGCGGTCCGATAAGAATAATGCGACTGGTCGCCATGCTTATGGCAATCGGCTTTATTTTCATTCCGGTTGCAACACTCAGCGTTGAACTGCCGTTGTTTTCTTCAAAAATCACTTTAGGTGCATTCGGCGTGTATCAGGCATTTTCGGGCGGCGAGCTTTCTGTTTTTATGAGTCTTGCAGATTATATACCGGGTCTTTTCCCGGCTTTTGCCGCTCTTGCAGTTATATTTGTTTTAATATTCCTGATGGGATTCGGTGTATTTGTTGCTCTGGTCCTCTCTTTCCTCAACCTTAACCGCTCAGCTAAGGTATGCTGCGGCTTTTCGGTTGCAGGCTGTGTGCTGTCGGTAGCCGCCTGTGTACTGTCGGCACTTATGCCCTCAATTGCAGAGCCTACCTTCGTTACTGCATCAAGCGGCTTCGGTGCCTATACGCTTGTAGCTGTTTTTGTGCTTATGTTTGCACTCAACTACATAACACTGAAAAAAGATTTCAGACCTGAAATATCCGAAACAGACCTCAAGCGTGTTGAAACAATGAAGAGAATCAAGGCGGGAGAAATAACCTTTGACGAGCTTCCCCTGCCCGTATTTGAATCTGAAGAAGAGCGTAAGGAGGCTGAGAAAAATGAATAAAAAGAGCAGCAAAAAAACTCAGTTTCTGCTTTTCGGTCTTTGCAGTCTTATTGCAATGGCTGCATGTGCGGCAGTGCTCGTCGCAACCGTACGTTCTATAGAAAAGGACAGCGGCAACGTTTCGGCAGAATACGAAACACAGAGCAAGACGGAGCTTACAGCCGATACACAGACTCTGCTTACCTACATAAGCAATCTTACAAAAAACGCATCGGGCGATAAATTCATTAAGGCAAATATTTATACCGATGTTTCCGTTGACGATTCAACCGTTACCGTAACCGATACCAACGGCAACGAAAGCAGTGCCGATAAAACGCTTCTGCTGTACGTCAAAAATAAGATAATGCCGCAGATAGATCTCTACTATCCCAAAGACGCAACGGGTGTTTTCGGTACTGTAAATCCTGACCTGCCCATTATAGATTTCTCAGCCGAAGCCATAGCTGAAAGCCGCTTCAGCACAGGTGCGGCTGATGAAGACGGCAACCCCGTTTATAACAGCGATAACGGCGAGCTTATTGATGCTGACTTTTATTTTCTTAACTTCAAGCTGAACAAAAGCGAAGATATGTCGTCACTTTTCAATCTCAATGAAAAAGACAGTATAACAAAACATTTTCTTGAAGATACAAAGGACGTTATGCTTGCGGACAGCATTGAGATATCCGAGCCTGAGCTTACCGTAAAAGCAAAGGCAAACAGAATAACAGACGAAATTGAGTATATTGAATTTGAAAAGATTTACAAAGTTTCTGCCGTGGTAACCTTCATTGGCGAGCTTGAAATATTCGGCAGAAGAAACATTTCATTCGATTACAAAGTGACCGAAAAGAACGAATATTCATACGCGGGTATACGCTTTGCAGAAAATTCCGTAACTGTTTCTCCGGGCAGTGAAGTTATGCTATCGGTTAACGCAGTTATCGAGAACGACAGTGAGTATAAGGTAACCTTCACCTCATCGGATAACAGCGTAATAACTGTAGACGAAATGGGATACGTTAAGGGAATCGAAGCTTCCTGCGTACCTGCAACAGTTACCGTTACACTCGAATATCTCGGTGAAAAATTCACCGATGAATGTACGGTAATCGTCAATGACGACAGCAATCCAAACGGTTAAGGGGGTGGCAGTATGACCGAAAATGAAAACAAGATAAACCTAACTGAAAACGAAAAGGTTTCGTACTACAAGGGCAGAAACTACGTAGGCGTTAAGGAAACGACTGCTTACCTTCTCAACGACTGGTCAAATTCATTCAATATAAACGGCTTCTCCGAGCGATATATATGGGACGTTGTAAACATCGACTTTACGGTCAACGCCGTTATGAACATTGTCGCAACCGTATGGGACGTTATAAACGACACGTTTATATCCGTAATTGTTGACAGTACGCGTACACGAATAGGTAAATTCCGCCCGTTCCTTGTAGGTATGCAGCTGCCGCTGACACTTATGAGTATTTTCACCTGGCTTCTGCCTCTTTTCTTTCCGGGAACAAGCGGAACGTATCTGCCAAAGCTCTTTTACTACTATTTCTTCCTTATTATTAACGAAACTGCAGGCACGTTTACAAGCGTTGCCAAAAGCGGTTATATGTCTACCATAACACCAAACCCTGCAGAACGAATAAGGCTTATCACGCTTGCCGAGCTTCTGACAGGCTACATGGGAGAAGATATGCCGCGTTACATAATGGGTGTGCTCATTGACCTTGTAAACAATAAGGTCGTTACGTGGAAACTCAGCACTGTATTTATGGTAATGGGCGGCGGTACGGCACTTATATCCTCACTGTGTACCTTCTGGTTCTTCCTTAAATCCAAAGAGAGAGTACCGCAGTCAATCGAAAAGCCGAGCGTAAAAGAAGGTATCAAAGCAATCTTCTCAAACTACCCCGTACTGCTGATGTGCTTGTCTGAGTTCCTCGGTAATTTCTCAATCAGCAAGAGTGAAACCAACTACTTTATCGACGTTCTCGGTAGCTACTCGCTTATAACAATTCTCAATATCCCTTCAAGCATCAACGGCAGTCTGAGCTATATGTTCGTTGAACCCCTGAGAAAACGCTTCTCCTCCAAATCTCTTTGGATATTCAACGACATTTATACAAGTGCACTGTCAATAGGTGTATTCCTCTTCGGTATGACAAAAGGCAAAAAGATGTTCTATCAGACTGTACCTATGTGTATTGCATTCGGTCTGAAGGAATGGTTTATAAAATGGTCGTGGGGTATTTCAAAGGTTATTACAGCAGACCTTTGGAATGAGGCTATGGACTACTGCGAATGGAAAAACGGCTACCGTATGGAAGCGACAACGGGCGTTGCAAAAGGACTTATACTTAAGCTTCAAGGTGCTCTTTTAGGCTCTGTTACAAGTATTATTATGAAGAAAATCGGCTACGTTCAAGGTCTTGAAATCGGTACGCAGAACGACCGCACAAAGTTCTGGGAATTCGCACTCTGCACAATCGTGCCTACCGTTACGGGTATACTGCGAATCGTGCCCAAATTCCTCTGGCCGATATCACGCGAAAAGCGTGAGCAGATGTATGACGAGCTTGCAAGCAGACGTCAGGAAACGGTTATCGGCTACATGAACGAAATCAAGGAGACTACTTAATTTATGAATTTTGCAACAAGACAGCTGCGAGGTATTGAAGATTTAAAGAGCATACCCGGAATGGTGCTCAAGGCAATTTTCAAATTTGACTTCAAAAGAGTTATCGCACTTATTGTCGCTTTCTTCCAGCTTATAGGTCTTATAATTTTTGACACTCCGGTAACGCCGTACAAAGATATGATAGATATGAGCCGATTTGAGCTGAAGTGGGAAGACGATTTTGATAACGGCTTTGATACGAAAATGTGGCAGGGTCATTATGTTTACGGTGCAAACGACACACAGCCGCGTGACACGGCAATGTGGAACAGAGAACAGGTAAGCTTCACCGATGACGGATATCTCCTTATAACCGCAGAATACCGTGAAGACGGTCCCAAAGGGGCAGGCTACTACTCCTACGGAATGGAAACCAACCCCAATAAATGCTATGATGAAGGCTATGAGGGCTACGAACAGCTTTACGGTTACTTTGAGATAAGCTGTATTCTTCCCAAGGGTGCAGGCCTCAACCCTGCGTTCTGGCTGTTGAGTGACGGTATGTTCGGTGACACTACGGACGGCGGAATCACTGGTGCAGAGATTGATATTCTCGAAACCAATACAGATTACGACCCGTTAAGCCCGAGCTTCAACTCAATCGTGCAGACAATTCACGTCGACTCTTACGATGAGGCTCACAAGTGGGAAAACCAAGGCGAATTTTACGCAGACGATCCTTATAACAAGTTCAACACCTACGGTGTGGAATGGAACGAAAACGAGTACATTTTTTATATCAACGGTGTTGAAACCGCAAGAACTTCATTCGGCGGTGTATGTCAGGTGCCGCTTTAC
>JAZUMW010000111.1:0-8280 GCA_045603825.1 Faecousia sp. | reverse complement strand
TGTCCGTTACGCCCCGGTTCAAATAGTCCGGGATCAGCACGCCGGTGCCGCAGGCTACATCCAGCACAGACACGCCGGATGTAATGCCGGCGTTGTCCAAAATGGTGTCGATCACCTGGTCGTGGCGGATCATATCCGCGTCCCAATAGGGGGCCAGGCGGTCAAAAAAGGAAATTACATCTTGCTTGTTCATGGGGCCTCTTTCTTCGGATAAGGGTGGGGCAGCAGTTTGGCCCGGGTCAGGGACATGACCACCAGGGGGATGAGGATCAGCTGGATCACGATGCCGGGAATGCCCATCACCAGACTGGTGGTGACCCAGGCGAAGGGGGCGGTGCCGGGGGAGAAGAGCAGACTCTTGGCAAGGCCTGCCAGCACCCGTCCGGCCACCATGGCGATGACCATGCTGATGTACAGGTCGGGAATTGCCTTGCCGGTGTGGATGTACTTCATACCAAGACCGGTGACACAGCCGTAGGCGGCGCACTCCACCATCATAGAGGGGAGCATGGCTGCCGGGGGCATGCCGGTGAGGAGGCTGGACAGCAGCGGGCCGAGAACGCCGCAGATAAAGCCGAAGGGCCAGCCGCACATCAGACCGCACAGCAGCACGGGGATATGCATGGGCAGAAAGATGGTACCGGCGTTCTGGATGGAGTGAAAGGCCATGGGCAGCACCACGCACAGCGCGGCGCACAGGGCGGTGTAGACAACTTTTTTGGCGTAATTCAGTTTCATAGGAATGCCTCCTTTTCTTTATGGGGGTATTATACAATGGGAAAATGCAGGACGGAAGCCGGGTGGGGGGATAAAATTTTCAGTTGACAGTGGAAAGTTGACAGTTATTGTATTTGCTCGGCAAATGATTGAAACAGCCGGCGCAGCCGACACCTTAACTGTTCACTGCCAACTGTCAACGATCAACTGTCAGCTGCCTCTTGCATTGAAGTATATCCCTGTGCTAAAATAAAGAAAAATGGTAAGGAGGTACACTATGATCTCAAAAGAAATTTGTCAGGATGTGCTGCGTGCTGCCATGGCCACCGGCGCGGACTATGCCGAGCTGTACCAGAACCGCACTCTGAGCCAGACCGTCACCATGATCGACAGCAAGGTGGACACCCTCAAGGATACCGTCATCGCCGGTGTGGGCATCCGGGTCTGCAAGGACCTGCGCAGCGTCTGCGCCACCACCGTGGACACCACCCGGGAGGGCCTCATCCGCTGCGCCCGGCAGGCTGCCGAGGCTCTGGGACAGGGCAGCGCCGCCATTGACATCGTTTTGAAGCCCACGGCGTTTACGGACATCCATCCCGTGCTCCGGGATCCCGTGGAGGCCTCCAACCGGGAAAAGGTGGAGCTGCTCAAGTCCGGCTACTTCGCCGCCAAGGACTACGACGGCTGCATCCGCCAGGTCACCGGCAACCTTTTAAATGTGGATCACAACATCCTCATCGCCACGAGCTGTGGTCTGTACGCCCAGGACCGGCAGGTCCGCACCCGTATGGCCATTTCCGCCGTGGCAGAGCATGAGGGGCAGACCCAGACCGGCTTTTTCGGCCCTGGCGCCCGGAAGGGTCTGGAGCTGTTTGAGCAGATCGACCCCCGCTCCGTGGGCATCCGGGCGGCGGAGCAGGCAAAGACCATGGTCCATGCCGGCTACTGTCCCGCGGGAGTCATGCCTGTGGCCCTGGCCGGGGGTTTCGGCGGCGTGGTGTTCCACGAGGCCTGTGGTCACTCCCTGGAGGCCACCTCCGTTGCCTACGGCAACTCCCAGTTCGCGGGCAAGCTGGGTCAGGTCATCGCCAATGAGAAGGTCACCGCCATTGACGACGGCACCATCCCCGGCGCCTGGGGCAGCATCAACATCGACGACGAGGGCAACCCCAGCCGGAAGAATGTCCTCATCGAAAAGGGCGTGCTGAAGGGCTACATGGTGGACAAAATGGGTGGCCGCCGCATGGGCATGGAGCCCACCGGCAACACCCGCCGGCAGAACTACACCTTCACCCCCACCAGCCGCATGACCAACACCTACATCGCCCCCGGCGATGACAGGAATGAGGACATCATCGCCTCCATGGAGTACGGCCTGTACGCCGCGTCAATGGGCGGCGGCTCCGTGAATCCCGTCACCGGTGAGTTCAACTTCGCCGTGGACGAGGGCTACATGGTGCGAAACGGTGTCATCTGCGAGCCCGTCCGTGGCGCGAGCCTTGTGGGCAAGGGCAGTCAGGTCATCATGGACATCGATATGGTGGGTACGGATATGTTTATGGGTCAGGGCATGTGCGGCTCCTTAAGCGGCAGCGTGCCCACCAATGTGGGCCAGCCGTTGATCCGCATCAAGTCCATCACTGTGGGCGGCCGTTAAGCGGCGAGTCATCCTGTTGCGGTACCCTGTGTGCGCCTTGGTGACAGTGCACCTGCGTTGCACACAGACCGCTGCCACTCGCTCAGGTCGCTTCATCTGCCACAGGCAGCGCTCCCATCGCTCCCCGCGGACAGTGCGTGATCGGCTGGTACGAATCGCAACAGCTTTGGGTGGGTGGCTCGGTATCGTTGCCGCACAGGCCAAAGCCTCCCTTGTGTAAAGGGAGGTGGCCGAGCATAAGCGAGGTCGGAGGGATTGTGCGGCGACAGTTGCTTTTTTGTGTTAGTTTTAGGCGGAAAGGAAAGATCTTACTGTGTCAATCCCTCAGTCAGCCTGTTCGGCTGACAGCTCCCTTTACACAAGGGAGCCTTGGGCGTATGTAAATCGAAGGGAGTATCCATATGGATTATACGAAATTTAAAGAATTGGTGATGGCAGAGGCGGAAAAGCTGGGCATCACCGAGTATGAGCTATACTATCAGTGCGCGGAATCCCTCAACGCCCGGATCTTCCGGGATGAGGTGGACAGCTTCACCGCCTCCCGGGAGGGCGGCGTGTGCTTCCGGTGCATCCGGGAAGGGAAAATGGGCTACGCCTCCACCGAGGAGCTGTCGGAGATCCAGGCGTCCTTCATTGTGAACAGAGCCTGGGAAAATGCCGCGGTGGTGGAGTCGGAGGAGCCGGTATTTCTGGCCTCCGGCGGTCAGACCTATCAGTCCGCGGCACCCTCCGGAGCGCGGATGGTCTCTGCCGACGACCTTATCGCCCTGGCGCTGGATACCCAGAAAAAGCTATATGACCACGGCGGCAACCACGGCTCCATGACCCTGGCGGTGGCCGAGGACAGCGCCATCGCCATCGCGAACTCCAAGGGTCTGGATGTGTCCTGCGGCACCACCCTCAACGCCCTCATGGCCGAGGCCGTGGTGGAGGGAGAGGGGGAAAAGGGTAACGACTACACCCTCAAGGCCGTCCCTTTTGAGAATATGGACCGGGAGGCCATGGCAAAAGAAGCGGTGAAAAAGGCTCTGGACGGCATGGGCGGTGAACCCGCTCCCACCGGCAGCTATAGCGTGGTGTTCGCACCCAAGGCGGTGTCCGGACTGCTGGCGGTGTTCTCCTCCGTTTTCTCCGCGGAAGCCGCCAACAAGGGTCTGTCCCGGCTGAAGGATCAGGAGGGAGAGGTCATTGCCGCTCCCTGCGTCACTGTCACCGACGACCCCTTCTGCGTCCTCAGCCCCATGATGATGCCCTTTGACGCGGAGGGCAGTCCCACCTACACCAAAAATGTGGTGGAGGCGGGCAAACTCATGACCCTGCTCCACAACCTGAAGACCGCCGCTCTGGCGGGTAAGCAGACCACCGGCAACGCGGCCAAGGCGGGCTATGACGCTCCCATCGGCCTGCGGCCCTTTACCATGTACTTCGCTCCCGGCCACATCAGCGAGGAAGCGCTGCTGCAAATGGCAGGGGAGGGCGTGTATATCCACGACCTGCAGGGCCTCCACGCCGGAGCAAGCCCGGTGACCGGCGACTTTTCCCTGCAAAGCGCCGGCTTCATGATCCGGGAGGGCAGACTGGCTGAGCCGGTGAAGTCCTTTACCGTGGCGGGCAATTTCTACAGCCTGCTGAAAAATGTCACCGCCCTGGCGGACAATCTGGAGATCCCGGGCGCCACCGGAAAGACCGCCTTCGGCGGCCCCAGTATCCTGGTGGATGGACTGAGCATAGCAGGAAAATAAAAAAAGGAGAGCCACTGGCTCTCCTTTTTCAATTGATAATTGAAAGTTGAAAGTTGAAAATTGTGGTGTCGCCATAGGCGACTACTCCAATAGTCCGCGTCATTCCGAGTGAGCGCAGCGAAGCCGGGGGATTGACAATCCCTCCGTCATTTGCTCGTTCCTCGCAAATGCCACCTCCCTTTACACAAGGGAGGCTTTTGGTACGGGTGGCGATACCGGACAAAAGGCCCCCTTGTGTAAAGGGGGCTGTCATGGCGACAGCCATGACTGGGGGATTGTTGCAACAGTTTACAACCACGAACATAGGTGCGTGATTCAACCTTGCCTATCAATCCCTCCGACCTCGCTGCCGCTCGGCCACCTCCCTTTACACAAGGGAGGCTTTGGCAGGGGTGACGATGCCGGGAAAAAGGCCCCCTCGTCAGAGGGGGCCTTTTGGCGCGTTAGGTATTGGTGTCGATGGCGGCTTGGATGCGCGCCTTCACAAGCGCTGCCAGGTCGGCAGGCTTCATGCCCTTGTATTCCTCCGGACGAATGGGCTGCAGATAGTGGATCTGGGCGGTGAGGGGCTTGCAGCCCTTTTGATCGAAGGGGGCGTAGCAGTCTATGAGTGCCACCGGCACCACGGGACAGCCGGACTTCACGGCGCACCGGAAGGAGCCGGCGTGGAAGGGATTCATCACATTTCCGTCGCGGCTGCGGGTGCCCTCGGGGAAAATGATGTACCGCCGGCCGGACTTTACCTCTTGCGTGACGGCGTTGATGACGGTAAGGCTCTGGCGCACATCCTCCCGGTCCATGGCAAAGGACCCCGTCATGGCGTAGATCTGCTTGAGAATGGGAACGCCGCGGATCTCCTTCTTGTACACGATGGCAAGGGGCAGCTGGCAGGTAGAGCCCAGAGCCACCACATCGAACATGCCCTGGTGGTTGGGGTAGAGCATGAAGCCGCCCTCTTGGGGCAGATTTTCAAGGCCGGTAACCGTCAGCTCTACATTGGAGGTCTTTGCTACCCGTCCCAGCACATAGCGGATGTAGTCCCAGCGCTCCTGCTCCGGGTAACGCTCCGGATGACGGGCGTAGCGGTGCATTTTGAAAAGGATGCCCGGCAGGCGGAGGATATTCTTCAGCAGGATCATGACGATTCGGTTCATAACGCACCTCAGAAAAAAGAATGATACAATTATAGTAAAATTCGGAAAAAAGTCAAGGTACACGCCATGACAGCCCCCTTTACACAAGGGGGCCTTTTTCCCGGTATCGTTACCCTGCCAAAGCCTCCTTTACACAAGGGGAGCCTTGGGCGGTGCGGGCATAAAGGCTCCCTCTGGTGAGGGGAGCCTTGGGCGTATGGAAATCGGGGAATATTGGGGTATTGCATTTGAAAAATGCGTGTGGTAAAATTACAATGTATATTTTCGGGCAATTCCCAAATAAGGCAGGTAATTTCCCATGGCAGAACAGAAAAAGAAACAAAAATGGATCCTAAAGCGCCACAAGGTGATCATCGAGATCGCCCGGGTGGTGATGCGGCCCTACTGCCGTCTGGTCTACGGGCTGAAGTTCCCCAAAAACAAGGACCTGATCCGGGAGCAGAGTCTGGTGCTTCTGAACCATGTGACCCCCATGGACCAGTTCTTTGTGGGCCTGTACTTCCGGGATCCTCTGTACTATATGGCCACCGAGGACATCTTTTCCAACGGCTGGCTCAGCAAGCTCATCAAGTGGGCGGTGAATCCCATCCCCATCAAGAAGCAGACCACCGACATCAAGGCGGTGATGAACTGCATCCGTGTGGTTCGGGAGGGTGGCAGCATCTGCATCGCCCCGGAGGGCAACCGCACCTATGACGGCCGGCTGGTGTATGTGAATCCCGCCATCGTGGCCATGGCCAAAAAGCTGGGTCTGCCCATCCGTCTGTTCCGCATCGACGGTGGCTACGGCATCGAGCCCCGGTGGGCGGACAAGCCCCGGAAGGGCAGCATCGATATGACCGTGACCCGCACCATCACGCCGGAGGAAGCCAAGGCCATGACCGACGCCGCGCTGCTGGAGGCCATCGTCAGCGGCCTTTCCTGCGACGAAAACTGCCTGGACAGAGAATTCCACGGCAAGCACCTGGCGGAATATGTAGAGCGCATGGTCTATGTCTGCCCGGAGTGCGGCCTTAGCACCTTCAAGAGCCACGGCAACACCTTCCGCTGTGAAAAATGCGGCAGGGAGACGGAAGTTCTCCCTACCAAGGAGTTGAAGGGCGTGAACTGGGAGTGCCCCTACCGGTTCCTTGGGGGTTGGTACGACGCCCAGCAGGACTTCGTAAACGCCCTGGACACCGACGCGTATCTGCAAACGCCCCTGTATGAGGAGACCTGCGATGTCCGCAAGGTCATCCTTTATAAAAACAAAGTGCCCTTTATGAAAAACGCCACCGTCGCCATCTACGGCGACCGTATCCGGATGAACGACCTGGTGCTGCCCTTCGGGGAGATCTCCACCGTCACGGTGCTGGGCAGAAACAAGCTGAATATCTACCACGGCGGTGCGGTTTATCAGTTCAAGGGCAGCAAGTCCTTTAACTCCCTGAAATATATGAATCTGTTCCATCGCAGCAAAAATTTGAGAGGTGAACATAATGGAAAATTTTTGGGACTCTAATGTGTGGGGTACATACCTGGTCATCGGCATCCTGCTGGTGAGCCTGTTGCTTGCCCATATGCTTAAGCGCAGCATTCCCTTCCTGCAGAAATCCCTCATCCCCACTTCCGTTCTGGGCGGCGCGCTGATCCTGATCGCAGAGGGTCTGTTCAAACTGATCACCGGGGGCAGCGCCATGTTCGACGCGGCTATCTTCGGGGGCAAGGCCATCTCCACCCTGGAGGTGCTGACCTATCACTGCCTGGCCCTGGGCTTCATCGCCTCTACCTTAAAGGCCTCAGACGCCAAAATGAGCAAAAAGCGCACGGTGGAGATCTTTAACACCGGCGTCACCACCGTTTCCACCTACCTGATGCAGGCGGTGCTGGGCTTCGGTATCACCATGATCGCCTGCCTGTTCATCAAGGACTTCTTCCCCGCGGCCGGCGTGCTGCTGCCCTTCGGCTACGGCCAGGGCACCGGCCAGGCGCTGAACTACGGCGGCATTTACGAGGGTCTGGGCTTCCAGGGCGGCAAGAGCTTTGGCCTGACCATCGCGGCGCTGGGCTTTTTGAGCGCTGCCATCGGCGGTGTCATCCATCTGAACCTCCTCCGCAAGGGTAAAAAGCTGTCCCTGAACGAGGCCAAGCCCCATGTGCTGAGAAGTGAGGACATCGAGGGGGAAAACGAGATCCCCATGCAGGAATCCCTGGATAAGATCACCGTCCAGATCGCCCTGGTTGCTGTGGCATATCTGGTGGCTTACGGTCTGATGGTGCTGCTGGGCAGCATCCTGCCCGGTATGAAGAGCGTCATCTACGGCTTCAATTTCCTTCTGGGTGTGCTGGCTGCCACCCTTGTAAAGGCGGTCATCAATTTCTTCCGCAAGAAGAATATCATCCACAGAAATTATACCAACAATTTCCTCCTGACCCGTATCAGCAATTTCTTCTTTGATCTGATGGTGGTGGCAGGCGTTGCCGCCATCCGCCTGGACGCTCTGGAGAATTACTGGGGCGTGGTGCTGATCCTGGGCGTTGTGGGCATGCTCAGCACCTACGCTTACAACCACTTCGTTGCCAAGAAGATCTTCCCGGACTACCCGGAGGAGCAGTTCCTGATGATGTACGGCATGCTCACCGGCACCGCCTCCACCGGCACCATTTTGCTCCGTGAGATCGATGAGGAGTTCAAGACCCCCGCTGCCGACAACATGGTCTACCAGAACTTCCCCGCCATCGTTTTCGGCTTCCCCATGATGCTGCTGGCCACCCTGGCACCCCAAAAGCCGGCGCTGACCATGGTGATTCTGGTGGTGTTCTTCCTGGCGATGAATGTGATACTGTTCCGGAGCTTTATCTTTAAGAAGAAAAAGAAAGCCTGAACCCATGTCATTCCGAGCGGGCAGTGCCCGCGGACAATTTCATCGTAGCCTGCGGTATTCGCAACACCATCGGGTGGGTAGCCCGGTATCGTTTTTGCTCTGTCATTCCGAGACCAGTTCGCAAACTGGTCGTGGGAATCCGTTCT
>JAZUMW010000110.1:0-3556 GCA_045603825.1 Faecousia sp. | reverse complement strand
CACCCTGGATTCCCCCGATAGCCTGCGAACAGAAGTTTCCATGGCCATGTATCCCTTGAAATTTACCGTACGCCCCGGCTCCAAGGTGATCATCAACGGCGACAACGTGTCCGATACCGTCAATGCCGATACGGGCGAACTGACCTACAACGCCACCGTCCAGCCCAACGGCGATAACGTGTTCACCGTGGAAGTCACCAGCCAGCACTGCCGCACCAACACCCTGCAGGTGGTGCTCTACCGCGAGCCCCAGGAAATCCCCCTGGACCTGTCTGCAGACACCTTCACTTCCACCAGCCTAAAATCCATCGAAATCCGCGCCACCACCATCCCCGGCGCCACCATAAAGGTTCATTCGCCTCATTCCGACCTGAAGATCACCTCTCTGGACACCACCGGCGAATTCTCCTTCATGGCCGTTTTCGACCACATCGGCTACAACACCATCACCATCACCGCATCGGTGCCTGGCAAGAAGACCTCCAAGGTAGATTACACCGTGTACTATGTGCCCAACATCGACGAATACAGCCGCAGAGCCTGGCCCCTGTACGAAGGCGAGTATGCAGAACTTCTGAGCAACATCAAAACCCGTGCTGAGCGCACCCAGGTCTACGTGGCAAAGGGAACGGTAGCCTATGAAGTCAGTTCCAAGCCGCAGATGGTGGTCATTTATACCAGCAAAGACGGCAAGAGTCAGCCGGTGCTGCTGGAAAACCAGAGCAAAACCAAGTGGGTCGTCGGCAAAGAATACGAGATCTACGCTGACGCCTACGGCACCTACGACAATATGCCCTGGCTGATTGCCCGCTACACCTTCATCCGATAATTCTCAGGAGGTCATTATGTCCCAGTGCGATATGCTGATCATCGGCTCCGGCCCTGCGGCCTGGAGCTGCGCCCTCACCGCCCGGCAGCGCAACCTGTCCGTGATCGTTGCGGCGGCTGATTCCGCCTCCGGATGGCTGCAAAAAGCCGAGCAGATCGACAATTATCCCGGTCTGCCCAAGGTGTCCGGCAAGGAAATGCTGCGGATCTTCCGCCAGCAGGCGCTGGACGCCGGTGCGGAGATCCTCCCCACCCTGGCACGCCAGGTAATGCCTGCCGGCGACCTCTACATGACCCTGTGCGGCAACGACATCGTCGAATCCCGCGGCGTGGTGCTTGCCATGGGCGCCGCAAGGCCCCGGCTCCTGCCCGGCGAGGAAGAACAGCTGGGCAGCGGCGTGAGCTGGTGCGGCACCTGCGCCGGAATGTTCTTCCGGGGCAAGGAAGTGGCCGTGCTTTCCGCCTGGCACGGCGGCGTGGAGGAGGGCGAATTTCTCTCCGGCCTGTGCGCTTCGGTGGATTACTACACCCTTACCCGCCACGAGGTACCGGAAAACCCGCCCTTCCGCATGATGCCGGGCACGCCCAATGCTCTGAGGCGGGAGAACGGCCGCATCCTTCTGACCACCACCCAGGGCGAGACCGCCTATGACGGCGTGTTCATCTTCCGCCCTGCCGTGTCCCCATCTTCCCTGCTGCCCGGGCTGAACATCAGCGGCGCCTTCATTGAGGTAGATCGCCGCATGGCCACCAACCTGCCCCGGGTGTATGCCTGCGGCGACTGCACCGGTCAGCCCCTGCAGATTGCCAAAGCTGTGGGCGAAGGCAATATTGCCGCTATTTCTGCCGCTGATGACCTGCTGAAAGGAGCATCCGCATGATCAAACGGTTTGCGCTGCTGATGACCGCACTTACGCTGATCTTTGCCTGCACCGCAGCCCGCGCCATTCCTCTGGGCAAGCCCCTCACCGGCGTGATCTGCCATCCGCAGGGCGCATCTGAAGATGACGCCCAGTATGTGTACCGTTACAGTTATCCCACCGTCCAAGGCGATGACACCGCCGCCAAGCTGATCAACGGCGTGTTTGAATTCATGGTGGAAGACGCCTATTCCTTCCGGGTGCCCATGGACGTGGAAGGGCTGACCGGCGAAGGCCCCCAGCATTACAAGAACATCAGTTATGAAATCTCCTGCCACACGGAAGATTATCTCAGCGTGACCCTGCACACCGAGGCCTTCACCGGCCTGAGCAGCGCCCAGAGCATCGCCGGCTACACCTTCCTGCTGACGGGGGAAGACGCCGGCAAGGTGGTGTATCTGCCCCAGCTGCTGGGATTGCTGGACGTTGACGAAACCGACGACTGGCTGATCGAGCGTCAGACCATTAAGGCGGACGAATGTGTGCGCGAGCTGGTGTGGGAGATCATTGAGGAGCAGATTTCCGACGGCACCGCCGTCTATGACCCCGACCTGACCTACGAGCTTTTCTCCTGGAACTTCTACCCGGAAGTGGACTTCTACATGAACGACGCCGGGGACCTGGTATTCTACATTCAGGAAGCGCTGATTGCGCCCGCTTCCGAAGGCGTGCTGCTGTTCCCCTTCACCCTAGAAGAACTGCTGGACGAAATCTGACACACAAAAAGCACACCGCCTGAGCGATGCGACTGAACCCTGACGGGGCCTGCAAAAGCAGGCCCTTTTTTGCGGGGGAAGGAAAGCGCCTGTGGAGCTGCGTCAACGTGGATCGGACTGTGCGTCGGCTGCGTTCAGCGCAAGATTTGACGTCACTCAGTGGAGCTGCTTCAAGACGACGATATAATGGTATCAGTAAGGCTCTGAAAGAGATGAAATATAGTTCAGTGCTTTATCGCAGCTGCCCACGACGTTTTCCCGCCGGGAAAGGGAATCGGCGTATGAATAATACCAATTCATGTAAATGTGCTGATCGTTTTCATTCAGCACGTCCCCGCCCAGCACCAGCAGATTCTCGCCGTTTCTGATCTGTTCAGGATCTCCCGGTGCGTAAGCACGTATTCATCAGTAAGCGGGTGCTGATAACCGATGCCAAGTGATGCAAAGAAGGGATTCATGGTGAACCTCCGGTTTGTTTGAACTGAGAATCCGGGGCGAATACAAAAAGCGTTTCATTTGCCGCAGGTGCTGCTTCCGGTCAATCCGCTTATAGTATACCTCACTTGGGGCGGACAGGCAAGTTTTTAGTGCAGCACAAGGCTTCACCTGAATATGCCGCAGGCATATATCATCCACCGAAGGTGGATATCATACCAAAGGTGTATTACCCGTTCCAAGAGGAACGGATATCATTAAAAAAGCGAACCTTTGTCAGTAGACAAAAGTTCGCTTTTACATGCGAAAGAGTAACCAAACGGAGCAGCATTGAGGTAAAAGTAAGCAAAAGTAGTGTAACCGCTCTGTTCGATAACTTGAATTTATCGAACCAAAAGGAAAAAAAGTATTTTCCCCTTTATAAATTGAATTTTTCCTGAATCATTTTGGCAACTACATCAGGCGGAAGCTTTGAATTGTCGATTTTTATATAGTTATCAAACGGAATTTCACCAACAAAGCTTTCAAGGCGATATTGGGTATCATCGTTGATAAGTCTTTGGTTCGATACTTCAATGTCTCTTTTCGATGCTTTGTTCTGTAGGCGGTTTTCGGTAGCATTTCGTTCTAATCTAATTTCACGAGGAGCAACAAGTT
>JAZUMW010000109.1:0-21142 GCA_045603825.1 Faecousia sp. | reverse complement strand
TGCCGTGTCAATGGAAGCCTTGTAACAGTTTCTATTTTGCGTAAGCTTGGCATCCAATTGATCAACATTCATGGACAGCACGATTCCGCTTCTCTGTTTGACGAAGCCAATCATCTGCAGTATTTGGATGCTTATTCTGCAAATGAAGCACTTCTGTCTGATTATCGCGAGAAGTATACTGCTGTTGCGGCGTTGCGCCATCAGATTGACAGCATGACCATGGATGAGAGTGAAAAACTCCGCCGCATGGAAACACTGCGCTATCAGATTGGTGAGATTGAGAAAGCGGAGCTGGAGCCTGGTGAGGATGAAGCACTGGAAGAACGCAGAAAGATCCTGCGTAATGCTGAAAAGCTTTCTGACGGCATGAACGCAGCGGTAGAATGCCTCTACGGTGGTGATGACTCTGAGGGAGCGGCATCACTGCTTGCTGAAGCAGAGCGGGAACTGTCCCGGCTGGCACGGTTTACGGATGCTTTTGGGCCGCTTCACGAGAAGGTAGTCGACCTGATGTACCAGGTGCAGGATGCAGCGGAAGAGGTGCGTGACGCAAGAGACGACCTTGCGTATTCAGCCGACGAACTGGAGAACATTGAGGCACGCCTGGATGTGATCCACCGTCTGCGCAGAAAGTATGGCGCAACCTGCAGCGATATTCTGGAGTATCTGGAACAGGCGAAGCGGGAACTGGATGAGATCGAGTTTGCTGATGATCACCTCGAGCGGCTCAAGGGCAAGCTGGAAAAGGCGGAAATGGCCGCCTGGAACAGTGCTGATGTGTTACGAAAAAGCCGTCAGAGGGGTGCTGAAGCCCTGTCTGCGCAGATCCTTTCAGAGCTTAGCCAATTGGACATGCCCAGGGTGCAGTTTTCCTGTGAATTTACGGAACTGCAGCTGACGCCCAACGGCGCGGACGCCGTAGCCTTCTATATGTCCGCCAATGCGGGTGAGGCGCTGAAACCCTTGAGTAAGGTGGCTTCCGGCGGTGAGTTGGCTCGCATCATGCTGGCTATGAAAAATGTGCTCGCCCAGCAGGACCAGGTTGCGACCTTGATTTTTGATGAGGTTGATACCGGTGTTTCCGGAAGGGCTGCGCAAAAGGTAGCGGAAAAGCTCAGAAGCGTTGCGGCAACAAAGCAGGTGCTGTGTGTGACACACTTACCGCAGCTTGCGGCTTTGGCAACAACCCACCTGCTGATCGCTAAGGAAGAGCATGGCGGCCGTACATATACAACCGTAACGCCTTTGGACCTTGAGGGGAGAAAACGGGAGCTTGCCCGTATCATCGGTGGCGCAAATATTACTGAGACTACCCTTAAGAGCGCGGAAGAAATGCTGAACCCTTGACAAAAGTGAATCTTTTTGTTAGGATAACTGCGATATAAAACGCATTGATGGGAAGAAGTACGTATCGATTCTCTTCCAGAGAACTGCCGGTTGGTGCAAGGCAGCAGGAGAACATACGGAAGTACATCCCGGAGCGGCCTTCCTGAAATAACAGTAGGGAGGGACGGGTTCGCCCGAAACAGCGAAAGCGTTATAAACGCTGCGAGGTCTTTTCTGTGAGGGAAAGATAAACCAGAGGTGGTACCGCGTAATTTACGCCCTCTGTCCTACGGGACAGAGGGCTTTATTTATTGAAATTACTTTTGGAGGAGATTCAAAATGAAATTATACGACGAGCTGGTCGCCCGTGGCCTCATCGCCCAGGTTACCAATGAAGATGAGATCCGTGAAATGATTGACAACGGCAAGGCTACCTTCTACATCGGCTTTGACCCCACTGCCGATTCTCTCCATGTTGGCCACTTTATGGCGCTGTGCCTGATGAAGCGCCTGCAGATGGCCGGTAACAAGCCCATCGCTTTGATCGGCGGTGGCACTGCCATGATCGGTGACCCCTCCGGCCGTACCGATATGCGCTCCATGATGACCAAGGAGACCATCGATCATAACTGCGCCTGCTTTAAGAAGCAGATGGAGCGGTTCATTGAGTTCGGCGAGGATAAGGCACAGATGGTGAACAATGCCGACTGGTTACTGGATCTGAACTATGTGGATGTGCTCCGTGAGGTTGGCGCTTGCTTCTCTGTCAATAATATGCTGCGCGCTGAGTGCTACAAGCAGCGCATGGAGAAGGGTCTGTCCTTCCTGGAATTCAACTACATGATCATGCAGTCCTATGACTTCTACTACCTGTACCAGAAGTACGGCTGTAATATGCAGTTTGGCGGCAACGACCAGTGGAGCAACATGCTGGGCGGCACCGAATTGATCCGCAGAAAACTGGGCAAGGACGCCCATGCTATGACCATCACACTGCTTTTGAATTCTGAGGGTAAGAAGATGGGCAAGACTGCAAAGGGCGCAGTCTGGCTGGATCCCAATAAGACTTCTCCTTTCGACTTCTATCAGTACTGGCGTAATGTTGAGGATGCTGATGTCCTCAAGTGCATCCGCATGCTGACCTTCCTGCCGCTGGAGCAGATCAATGAGATGGACTCCTGGAAGGATGCACAGCTGAATACTGCCAAGGAGATCCTGGCATTTGAGTTGACAAAGCTGGTGCACGGCGAAGAGGAAGCCAATAAGGCACAGGCTGCCGCTAAGGCGCTGTTCGTTGGTGGTGGCGACACAGCCAATATGCCTACAACCGAGATCAGTGCTGATAAGCTGGTGGACGGCAAGATGGGTATTCTGAATCTGATGGTCGCCTGTGGCCTGGCACCTTCCAATAAGCAGGCCCGCCAGTTGGTTGAGCAGGGCGGCGTCCTTGTGAATGATGAAAAGGTACCCTCTGCGCAGTTTGCTGTTACGGAGGAAATGCTGAAGGAAGGCGTTAAGATCCGTAAAGGTAAGAAGATATTCCACAAGGCAGTTCTTGGGTAAATAAATGGGGCGGCGCAAGCCGCCCCATGCTTATGCAAAATATATGTCCATGCGCTTTTGATTTTCTTCGGTCATGGAGGTTAGGGGCAACCGGTAACCGCCGCAGTCATAGCCAATCTTTTTCATTGCGGCTTTAACGGGAATTGGATTTACTTCGCAAAACAGCAGATCGATCAGGGGCATCAGACGGCACTGCAGATCTGCGGCAGTATCAAAATCACCTGCAAGTGCAGCATCTGCCATGGCAGCGGTTTCCACGGGACAGACATTGGAAAGTGTGGATATCACACCCTGGCCGCCCATGGACATTACGGGAACGATCATATCATCATTTCCACTCCAAATGCAGAAATCATTTCCGCAGGCATTACGTATTTTCACGATTTTTGTTATGTCAGAACCGGCTTCCTTCACGCCTGCGATATTTGGTACCGAGGAAAGCCGCTTATATACGGATACAGGAATATCCACACCCGTGCGCGAGGGTACATTGTACAGTATTACAGGAATGCGGATTGCATGGGCAATGGACAGATAATGTGCAAACAGACCTTCCGGAGTAGCTTTATTATAATAGGGTGTCACAACAAGCACAGCGTCGGCACCTGCGTTTTGTGCTGCGATACTGAGTTCTACTGCGTGTTCGGTGGAATTTGAGCCTGTTCCCGCGATGATCCTACACCTGTCGCCTGCGTAGCCTTTGGCATATCTGACCAGCTCGATTTTTTCGCTGTCGGTCAAGGTTGGAGCTTCCCCAGTTGTGCCGCAGATGACCAGGGCTTTGATCCCCGCATCCATTTGTCTGCGGATTAGCTGCTGAAACATTGGATAGTTGATCTTTCCGTCGAGAAACGGTGTAACAAGAGCCGTACAGACTCCGGTGAATACAGTTTTATTCATAAGCTGATACCTCCATGCCAATCTATGCATGGGGACCGGAATTGCGTGTTGCAAAGTTACAGAAAATCGTCTATACTATTAGCATATTTTTTTGGAGGGTAAGTTTGTGAAGACCCATGATTTTTGGTATGATCTGCCGGAAGAGCTGATTGCGCAAACTCCGCTGCAGGCTCGGGATACATCTCGGCTTCTTGTGCTGGACAAAGCTACCGGACAGGTCACCCATCGGCATTTTTATGATGTAATTGAATATTTGCAGCCCGGTGATTGCCTGGTGATGAATGACTCCCGTGTGCTTCCCGCACGTCTTTTGGGTCACCGGCCCACCGGCGGCGCTGCTGAGATTCTCCTGTTGCGTGATATTGGTGATAAGCGATGGGAGTGTCTTGCAAAGCCCGGCAGAAAGCTGCAGCCGGGACAGGAAGTCATTTTCGGTAACGGTGAGCTGACTGCCACGATCACAGATATCTTGGATGATGGAAACCGTGTGGTTGAATTTTGTTATGAGGGTATTTTCCTAGAAGTTCTGGAACGGTTGGGTAAAATGCCTCTGCCGCCATACATTAAGGCTGAGCTTCAGGACCAGGAGCGTTATCAGACAGTCTATTCCCGTGAGGTTGGTTCAGCCGCTGCTCCAACGGCAGGTTTGCATTTTACCAATAAACTGCTGGACAAGGTCCGTGAAAAAGGCATCAAAACAGCCTTTGTGACCCTTCATGTAGGTCTTGGCACATTCCGCCCCGTTAAGGCGGACAACATTTCTGACCACCACATGCACAGCGAACTGTGTATGATAAATGCTGAAACAGCCAGGGTTTTGAATGAAACCAGGGCTGCCGGCGGCAGAATCATCTGTGTTGGCACGACCTCCTGCCGGACTCTGGAATCTCTGGTCAATGACGACGGAACATTTGAAGAAAAGTCTAAGTGGACAGAAATTTTTATTTATCCCGGTTACACTTTTAAGGCTATGAATGGCCTTATTACAAACTTCCACCTGCCGGAGAGCACGCTTGTGATGCTGGTGTCCGCATTTGCAGGCAGGGAACATGTCTTGTCGGCCTATGAGGAAGCAGTTAAAGAACGATATCGCTTTTTCTCTTTTGGAGACGCAATGGTGATCATTTAAGAGGTAAACTATGTTTGAATTACTGAAGACTGAGGATAAAGCCCGGCGCGGTGTATTTACTTGTGCTCATGGCACAGTGCAAACACCGGTATTTATGAATGTCGGTACTCAGGGTGCCATCAAGGGTGCGCTCAGCGCCAAAGACCTGAAAGAAATTGGATGCCAGGTTGAGCTATCCAATACCTACCATCTGCATTTGCGTCCTGGCGATCAGTTGGTAAAGGAATGTGGTGGCCTTCATAAGTTCATGACCTGGGACGGCCCAATCCTTACTGATTCCGGCGGATTTCAAGTGTTCTCCTTGTCCTCTTTGCGCAAGATCAAGGAGGAGGGTGTATATTTCTCCTCCCATATTGACGGCCGCAAGATCTTCATGGGTCCGGAGGTAAGCATGCAGATCCAGTCCAATTTAGGTTCTGATATCTGTATGGCCTTTGACGAGTGTATTGAGAATCCCTCTCCCCGTGATTATGTTCTGCAGAGTGTAGCCCGTACCACACGCTGGCTGGAGCGCTGTAAGGCTGAGAACGCACGACTGAATGCTCTGCCGGATACGGTCAATCCCCAGCAAATGCTTTGGGGCATCAATCAGGGCGGTACTTATGCCGATATCCGTGTTGACCATATGAAGCGGATCGCCGATCTGGATCTTCCCGGTTACGCAATCGGTGGCCTTGCAGTGGGTGAAACGGCGGAAGAGATGTACGACATCATCGAGGCGGTTGAGCCCCACATGCCCAAAGAGAAGACCCGCTACCTCATGGGTGTCGGTACGCCCACGAACATTATTGAGGCGGTTGCCCGTGGCGTAGATTTCTTTGACTGTGTTATGCCTGCCCGAAATGCCCGTCATGCACGGCTCTTTACCTGGGAAGGTGCCATCAATCTGAAGAATGCCAAATACGCCCGGGATCTGAATCCCATTGATTCTCAGTGTGACTGCCCAGTTTGCCGTCGTTACTCCAGAGCCTACATCCGTCATTTGTTTGTTGCTGAGGAGATGCTGGCGATGCGCCTTTGCGTAATGCACAATCTCTATTTCTACAATAAACTGATGGAGAAAATCCGTAATGCTCTTGATAACGGAACGTTCCAGCAGTTCAGATGTGAACATTCTGAAAAATTGAGTCGTCGAATCTAAATATTTCTTGCAATTTATCCATTTAATGTTATAATGGACAAGACATTAAATACGAAGGAGTTATCCCTATGCTGAATATTTTAACCGGAGGTATTTTTGGCGAAGGTGGCGGCGGCACTCTGATCATGCTGGTCGTTATGATCGCCGTTTTCTACTTCCTGCTGATCCGTCCTGAAAACAAGCGGAAGAAGGAAGCTGAACAGATGCGTTCTGCTGTTAAAGTGGGCGATTGTGTCACCACAATCGGCGGCGTTGTCGGTACTGTTGTCAATGTTAAGGACGACAAGTTTGTTCTTGAGACCGGTGCTGATCAGGTTCGCATTGAGTTTGCTAAGTGGGCGCTGTCCACTAATGAGACTGCCGCTGCTGCAGCGCAGGAAGAAGCTAAGAAGCGCCAGGAACTCAAGGCCAAGCAGAAGGCTGCCAAGAAGGCCGCCAAGAATAAGGAAGACTGATCTTAGTGCGTGAATCTTACCGAAAGCTGTCCTAAGGGCAGCTTTCGGTAAGTCTTTTCTTATGCTTTTAATACTATTTACTTGAGCTTCCGTTAAAAATTGGAGACGGTATTATGAAATTCTGGCGTGTTTTATTATCTGCAATACTATGCTTTTTGTTGGTTACACCCTGTAGCGCTATTGAGACCGAGGATTCTTTTCAGTGGGAAATCAGCAAGGAGACTGTTCTTGCGGGTCTTTGGGAAGCGGATATAACTTCGATTCAGAGCGCTTACGAGCTCGGCTGGATTACCTGCACAGAGCTAACAGAGTATTACCTTGAGCGCATCGAGGAATATAACGATACATATAATTGTTTTATTACCCTTTGTGACGATGTGCTGACGCATGCCGCACAAAGAGATGAGGCAATGGCACAGGGAGAGGCAGAAGGCAAGCTTTTTGGCATTCCCGTTGTTGTGAAGGACAATATTGACTATGCCGGCTGGCACACAACGAACGGTTTCAGTAAGAATAGCAACCAGATTGCTGATACCAATGCTCAGATCGTGGACTATCTTCTTTCTGAAGGCGCTGTGATCATCGGTAAAACCAATATGAGTACGCAAGCAATGGATGCCCGCGCCAGCTACAGTCAGGCTGTTGGTGAAACCAAGAATGCCTATAATTCTGAGCTTGCTACCGGAGGCTCTTCCGGTGGCTCGGCCGCAGCAACATCCTTAAATTTCGCTGTAGCAGGACTCGGTACGGACACAAATTCCTCGTTGCGCCTGCCGGCAGCCCTTAACGGCTGTGTTTCTCTGCGCTCCACATTTGGCTTATTCTCCACGGAGGGCATCGTCCGGTTGAACAGCCACAGAGATGTACCCGGCGCCATTACACGCAGCGTAATGGATCAGGCGATCATGCTGGATGTGATTTCCGGAGGAGCAACAAATTATGCAGAAAACCTGAATGCGGAAGTTTTGCAGGGTCTGCGTATCGGCGTATTAAAGGAAATGACATACGCTGTGGGCGGTGTGCGGAACGAGTATAATCTTGACGATGAAGTCACAGCGGCCTTTGAGACCGCTGTCTCTGAACTGAGCGAATGCGGCGCTGAGGTCGTGCTTGTTTCCATACCCGGGATCCTGGATCTCGCCTCTGATGCTTTCTACAGCGACAACACATCTGTCAGAGAAAAAATGTATATAGCTGTGGAGAATGCTATGGCCGAAAATGAAGTCTCAGCATTGATTTTTCCCACATATGTGACGACACCCCTGCGTTCCGGAACGGATTCCAACGGAAGATACTGGGATACAGATAATCAGACTTTTATTAATAACACCAGTAAGTTGTCCTCATGCGCCAATCTGCCTGAATTGGCATTACCCATCGGAAATCATTCCCTTGGAGCTGCAATTGGCATGGAGATCGCTGCGTTAAGGAATGAAGAACAGCTTTTGCTGGATATTGCTTATGCATATACAACACGATATGACCACCGTCAGGCACCGGAAAATGCGGGTGATCTGTACGCGGAATACTATGAGGGGAGCCTGGCGGAATTACTGAAGGCATATTATACGGCCAAGGCAGAATATGAAGCTGCGTTACTGGCTACGGAAGTACCCACAGAGGAACAGAAGCCGGTAGCGGTCATTCCGGACAGCGTGACCGAGCTGGCGGCCGACAATGAAAACAGTATTACAGCTCTCGAAAGCGCGGTGCTAATTTTGATGGCTGCTTTGGTCGCAGCACTGATCGTCTGCATTGTTGTATTAGTTGCCTTAAAAAATAAAAATCGCAAGAAACGACATGCGAAGGTATAAAACAAGACCTGCTGAATGATTCAGCAGGTCTTGAGTTTACGCTTATTTTTCAGCATATTCCAGAATCGTACCATGGTGGAAACGGTCAATATTCCCACAGCCAGGGCTCCGGCAATACCGATGGTCTGCAGGCCGGACTGGGTGAAATTCTGCATATCGCCACGCACGATGTAGCTTGCGGTATAGTACAGACCGGCACCCGGCAGCAGTGGGAACAGAGAAACGAGCAGATAAGAGATGGCAGGATATTTCCTGATACGCGCCATTGTTTCCGAATACAAACCGGCTAAAATTGCTGCAATCAGATTGCTTAGGATCATGTTTCCGGACAGATAGTAAACGATGGAATAGACTGCCCATGTAAGTACGCCGCCAAGGGCGCACAGCAGACTGCCGGGTCCCTGAATATTGAACAAAATGGAAAAGCCCATACATCCAACAAAACTGGCAAGACACTGGATCCAGGCAGCGGCACCGATCACCGACAAATCCGCAACGGAGCCCCAGATACTGACAGACAATGTCCATGCTGCACCTGTACCCATTGCGATGGCCACCGCGATCAGAAGCACCTGCACAATCCTGTTGATGCCGGAATTGGTGTCGCCAAAAATAATGTCACGCATAGCGTTGGTAAACAGCAATCCCGGAACCAGAAGCATCAGCGTTCCGATGATTACGGTATCCGTTTGCGTTGCAATTCCAAAAGCACCGAAGGCATACGCAGCCAGCGACAGAATAAATGCTGAGGCAATTGTGCTAAAGAAGGGATTGATCTTCACCGAATCCATAAACCGGTTCACGAGACCCACAAGTATGCCGCAAATTCCGGCGCACAAGCTGTCTATAAGATTGCCGCCGTAGAAGATCGCGAAACCGCAGGCCCCCAGGAAGTGTCCGGCAAGATTGACGGGGAAGGAGTATTTTCTTTTTGTTGAATCAGTCTCACGGATCCATTCAATCGCCTCGTCAGGGGAAGGAAGCTCGTTGCAGATCCTGCGGCTGATAGCATTGTAACGCTCCACGGCATCCAAATCGTTACCATGGTGTCCAATACGGCGCATCCTGGTCAAAGTCTGGCCATCCGGTGTTTCAATATTTATGATCAGGACATTGGGGATCGCAAAGGTTTCCACGGAAATCCCATAGGAGGTCATTACGCGGTTGATGCTTTCCTCAATTCGAAAGGTTTCTGCGCCGCTCATTGCAAGGCGGTAGCCAAGCTTCATGGCCAGATCCAGCAAACTGCCGTAATCCACCATTATTTTCTCACAAACAGAACACCCAGTGTGCCGGGGCCGCAGTGGCAGGATACGGTACAGCCAGCCTCTGTCCAATAGGTATTGTCAAAGTCGTTGTACTGGGCAACAGTATCAGCAACAGCCTTAAGGCATTCATCAGTTACGGGCGTGCGGGTAACAAACAGAGTCCCCTTATCAAGATCGTCGCGGTTTGACAGACGGTCCTTGACATAAGAAGCCAGGCATTTTGCGTAATTGCCGCGGTATTTTTTGACAACACCCATTTTGCCGTTCTTGACTTCAATACAGGGCTTAAGATTCAAAAGGTTTGCGCCAAGAGCAGCGACAGCAGAGCAGCGACCGCCTTTGACCATATAACGCAGCTGATCCAGGAGGAAGCTTGCTTCTACCTTTTCAGTAAATGCAACAAGGTCTGCGTGAAGCTGATCAAGACTCTCACAGGTCTTGGCAAGCTCACAGGCCTTCAGCACCACCAGACCCTGGCCGGTGGACAGATTGCGGGAATCGACAACCCGGACATTGTCAAACTCATCAGCAGCAAGACATGCGTTCTGATAGCAGGAAGAGAATTCAGAGCTGATATTTACATGCAACACGCCATCGTAATCGTTAACATACTTGGAAAACAGGTCGGCATATTCGCCAATGTTGATAGCGGCTGTTGTACAAAGATCGCCGCCTGCTGCCACATGCGCAAAAATATCTGCAGGGGTAATGTCGATGCCGTCGGAGTGATTTTTACCGTCCTTGATGATGGTAAGCGGCATCAGTGTAATATCGTTCTTTTTCAGCAGTTCGCTGGAAAGGTCGCAGGTGCTGTCAGAGATAATTTTGATTTTCATATTTCAATTCTCCTTAAAGAATTCAGGTAGGATTACTTTCCATCATAAAGCAGCTTGGCTCCACATCCTTGGAACGGAGATAGTCGGCGCCCCAATCCCGCATGGCAGCCAATACCGGCATAAGACTTTTGCCGAGGGCCGTTAAAGAATACTCAACCTTTGGTGGGATAACAGGGTAGACTTCACGGTGAACAAGCCGCTGGGTTTCTAGTTCACGGAGCTGCTGTGTCAGCATTTTGGGGGTCGCAGTACCAATGTGTTTTTTCAGTTCAGAAAACCGAAGCTCTCTTTCGGCTAAATGCCAAAGGATCAGCGCCTTATACTTTCCGCCGATCAGTTCGAGCGTTGCTTCCACCGGACAGCGGTCGTTGATTTTCACATTCTCACCTCCACGGTATCCAAAAAGGTAGTATGATACAAAATAGTACATACTTGTTTTTTGAGAATCGTATGCTACAATGATAGCATAGAAGGGTATTCTTGTCAATTAAAACACAAGGATGTGATTTGGTGCAGATAAAATATCAGGTTAAAGGCATGACATGTGCAGCCTGCTCAGCGCGCGTGGAGAAGGTCTGTAGTCAGGTGCCCGGCGTCGAGAAGGCGGAAGTGAATTTGCTTGCTGGAACAATGGTCGTCACAGCGCAGACCGATGCAGTTTCTGCGAATGTGATCGCAGCGGTTCAAGCTGCCGGCTACGATGCCATGCTATACGGTGAAAAGAAGAAGGAAGAACATTCTGAGAATACTGAACTGAAGGCAATGAAAAAGCGGATCATTGGTTCTGCGGTCTGTCTTGTGGTTTTAATGTATTTTACCATGGGGCATATGATCGGTCTGCCCATGCCCAGCTGGTACCACGGAACGGAAAATGCTATGGTAGCAGCACTGCTGCAGTTGTTTTTGACACTGCCGCCTGTGTATTTAAACAGAGTGTACTATACACGGGGTCTGAAGGCTCTGTGGCATCGCAACCCCAATATGGACTCGCTGATAGCTGTTGGCTCCGGTGCAGCGATCGTCTATGGTATTGTGGCACTGTTTAGGATGGGCTATGCCATGGGGCATGGCGACTGGTCGACCGTAGAGTTGTACAGCGCGAATTTATATTTTGAGTCTGCAGCGATGATACTGACGCTGATCACTTTGGGTAAGTTTCTGGAGACACGGGCAAAGGGAAAGACCGGTGACGCGATCCGGCAGCTTATGGACTTAAGTCCCAAAACGGCAACTGTCCGCAGAAACGGTGTTGAGCTTACACTTCCAGTGGATGAGGTTGTAATAGGGGATACGGTTATCGTTCGCTCCGGCGGCAGTATCCCAGTGGATGGAACGGTGTTGTCCGGACGGGGCGCTGTAGATCAAAGCGCGCTGACCGGTGAGAGCGTACCCGTTGACAAGGGCGTTGGAGACAGCGTGGCCGCTGCTACCATCAACTCAGAGGGTTATCTTGAAATCCGAGTGGATAAAATCGGTGAGGATACAACCCTTGCCCAGGTGATCCGCATGGTTGAGGAGGCAGGTGGCTCGAAAGCGCCCATAGCCCGTCTTGCGGATAAGATCGCGGCGGTGTTTGTTCCGGCGGTCATGGCTATTGCTGCGATTGCATTTGCTGTTTGGCTGATCGCAGGTCAGACGCTGGAATTTGCATTAACTACTGCGATCGCTGTGTTGGTTATTTCCTGCCCCTGTGCCTTGGGTCTTGCGACTCCGGTTGCCATCATGGTTGGTACTGGCAGAGGCGCAGGTATGGGTGTCCTGTTTAAAAATGCGGAGGTACTGGAGAACCTGCATGCGGTGGACACGGTTATTTTGGATAAAACCGGAACGCTTACCATGGGAAAACCTGCTGTTACAGATATTATCACAGCACAGACAACACAATCTGGACTGTTGGCTGTGGCGGCCTCTCTGGAGGCACAGTCGGAGCATCCGTTTGCAAGGGCGATAATGGAGAAGTGCAAAAACACGGCGTACAGCGCCTGTGTGGACTTCCAGACCTTGCCCGGACGGGGTGTGTCCGGTATAATTGGTGGTGTCAGGTATTTTGGCGGTAATCGGCGGCTGATGGAAGAGATCGGTGTTGCCGTTCCGGTATATTCACAGCTGACCGCAGACGGAAAAACACCGCTCTATTTTGCTTCGGATAAGGGTGAATACCTGGGCGCTATCGTGGCTGCTGATGTTTTGAAGCCGGATTCTGCGGATGCCGTTAAAGCCATGCAGGAGCATGGACTGCAAGTTGTGATGCTGACCGGAGATAATGCTACCACCGCAAAAGCCATTGCATCTAAAGCCGGAATTAAACAGGTCATCTCTGATGTTCTCCCCGGCGATAAGGCAGGAGCCGTTAAGCAGCTTCAGAATGAAGGACGGAAGGTGCTGATGGTGGGTGACGGTATCAATGATGCGCCGGCACTGGTTACTGCGGATGTTGGTATGGCGATCGGTGCCGGTACGGATATCGCAATTGAGTCTGCCAATGTGGTTTTGATGAACAATTCGCTGATGGGCGTTTCCGACGCACACCGGCTTAGTAAGGCAACCATCCGCAACATTCGCCAGAATCTGTTCTGGGCATTCTTCTATAATTGCCTGGGTATTCCTATTGCGGCTGGTGCGCTGTTTCCAGCTTTTGGCATTCAGCTCAGCCCCATGATCGGTGCCGCGGCTATGAGCCTCAGTTCTGTTTTCGTCGTAACAAATGCTCTGCGGCTGCGCATGTTCAAGCCGAAGCACCGGAGTGAAGAGATCGTAATCAATGAAGAAATTAAGGAGGAAATTCTAATGGAGACTGTTATTAAGGTTGAAGGTATGATGTGTCCGCATTGTAAAGCAAGAGTCGAGTCTGTTTGCAAGGCAGTTCCCGGCGCGGTGGATGCGGTTGTGGATCTGCAGCAGAAAACTGTGACCGTAACCGGTGAAGCAGTAGTTGATGTACTGAAAAAGGCAATTACGGACGCAGGTTACGAAGTCATCGGTTAATAAGTCCGGATTATTGGACTGAATAGTGCTTAGAATACAGACAGAAACCTAAAGGAGGTATATGTATGTATTCTTTGCAGTATGTTCGCGGACACATTCAGGTGTTCGATCCCAGCGGTAAATTTCTGTTTTCCGCTGATACGGAGCGAGAAGCACGAGAGGAATTGAAGGAATATGAGGAATTTGCGGCTTGATGTTTGCTATGAGGGTACACGCTACCGTGGTTGGCAACGTTTGCCTGGAACGGACAACACCATACAGGGAAAATTGGAGACGGTACTGACAAGAATCCTGGATGAGACGATAGAAGTTATCGGCAGCGGTCGTACCGATGCCGGCACGCACGCAGAGCACCAGGTGGCCAATTTTCATTGCAACAGCACAATGAAAGCCGGTGAAATCCTGCTACAACTGCGCAGGTATCTGCCTGAGGACATCGGCATATATTCCTGTAAGGATGTATCTGAGAGATTTCATGCCCGCTTAAATGCCAAGACCAAAACTTACTGTTACAGACTTTGGAACAGTGAAGCGCCCTGCATCTTTGACCGTAAATTTGTATACACTGACCCCCGTCCACTGGACCTGGGGCGAATGCGCATAGCTGCGCGATACTATCTGGGGCATCATGACTTTTCCGCTTTTTGCGCCAACAGACACATGAAAAAATCCACAATTCGCTATATCGAGAGTTTTGATATTGTCCAGTCCGGTGATGAGATCCTGTTTACGGTGACTGGAAACGGATTTTTGCATCACATGGTGCGGATCATGGTTGGAACTTTGCTGGAGATTGGCAGGGGAGAACGGGATCCTCATTCCATTCCGGAGCTGTATGGAGCCGAGCGCGCTTTGGCAGGTGCGCTGATTCCTGCTACCGGATTGTGCTTAATGGAGGTAAACTATTGAATATTCAAATTTTTGGAAAAAGCAAATGCTTTGATACCAAGAAGGCTGAGCGCTACTTTAAGGAGAGGCGTATTAAATACCAGTATATGGATCTGATGCGCTACGGCTTTTCCGGAAAGGAATTTGATGCAGTACTCCGTGGTGTTGGAGGAATCGACCAGCTGATCGACTGGGAGAGTAAGGACCCGCAGATCACGCTTATGAAGTATATGGACGACAAGGTGGCAAAGGAGGACAAAGTCTTTGACTGTCCGAAACTAATGCGTACCCCTGTAGTCAGGAATGGCAGGCAGGTAACGGTTGGATATTGTCCGGAAATTTGGCAAAAATGGGAATAATACAAAAGCAGTCTTCATTTGGAGACTGCTTTTTGTTATTTTCACAATTACTTTTTTCTTGCAATATTGACATTGGAGTGATAACATATGGGGTATGAAAAAATGATTGGCATCCTGGAGTGCATAAATCATTTTGTTTGGGGCATACCGGCGCTGGTCATGATCCTTGGTGTTGGCATCTATTTAACCTTACGAACCGGCTTTGCGCAGATCACATTGTTTCCACGGGCAATGCGTACATTTCTTCGCCGTTTAACGAGTCGGGAGAAAACCGGAAATGGTTTGACTTCCTACCAGGCTTTATGTACTGCCCTTGCCGCAACTGTGGGTACGGGCAATCTTGCCGGGGTAGCCGGCGCGATTGCCATTGGTGGTCCCGGTTCTGTTTTCTGGATGTGGATCTGCGGCTTGCTGGGCATGGTGACAAAGTACGCAGAAGCGACCCTGGCGGTCAAATACCGTGTTAAGAACGCACAGGGTGAATATATTGGCGGCCCCATGTATATGATTGTTGGCGGAATGGGAAAGAAATGGTTTCCTCTGGCGGCCTTATACTGCTTTTTCGGTATTATTGCTGCGTTTGGTGTGGGTAACGCCACACAGACAAATGCGATCATTGACAGCATCAACAGTGCAGCGGCAGCTTTTGGCGGGAGAGAGTCAGCATTGGGAAATATAGTCCTGGGTGTTTTGATTTCTCTATTGATTACATTCATGCTCCTTGGCGGAGCAAAACGGATCGCTAAGATTGCTGAAGGACTCGTGCCTGCGGCAGCCGTATTTTATATCCTACTGTGCGTCGGGGTTCTGTTCATCCGCGCAGATGCTGTTCCGCAAGCATTTTCTGCAATTTTTACAGGCGCGTTCTCTCCACGGGGCGTAACGGGCGGAATGATCGGTTCTGCTTTTACTGCGCTGCGTGTAGGCGCAGCCAGAGGCGTATTCACCAACGAGGCGGGCATGGGTACTGCCGCTATAGCCCACGGATCTGCAGCTGTGCAGGAGCCTGCAGAGCAGGGACTAATGGGGATCATTGAGGTGTTTATAGATACCATTGTGATCTGTACCATGACGGCGCTTGTGATACTTTGCAGCGGTACGCCCATACCTTACGGGCTTGACGCCGGCATGAAGCTGACGGTACAGGCTTTTTCAGATGTTTACGGTCAATGGATCTGTATCCCGATGAGCATCGCAGTAAGCTGCTTCGCCGTTGCAACGATTTTGGGTTGGGGGATGTATGGTGCCCGTTGTGCTCAATATCTGTTTGGTGATAGAGTCTGGAAACCATTTGTTTGGCTGCAGGCAGCCGCGGTGATCGTTGGTTCTATACTTAGTACGGGAACGGTATGGATGCTCTCTGAAACCGTAAATGGCTTGATGGCGCTTCCCAATCTTATCGCTCTTGCCTGTCTTGCCCCGGTACTTGAAAATACTACTAAGAATTATAAATTTGGCAAGCATACTGCCAATGGAGGCACTTATGAAAATATCAATCAATGCAAATCGATGCGAACCCTCTCCCATGCGGAAATTTCATCCCTATGCGGTAAAGGCGAAGGAAGCAGGCATCAAGATCTATCATCTGAATATCGGTCAGCCTGATCTGGAGACTCCTGCGGCATTTTACAGCGCTATTCGTAAATATGATGAGCCGACACTTGCCTATGAGGCATCTCCCGGAATGCCTGTACTGATCGAAGCCATCCGCAATTATTACAAAGATCTGGGTGTTGATCTTGCGCCTGAGGATATTTTGATCACCACCGGTGGCAGTGAGGCTTTGCTGTTCACTTATCTGAGCATCCTGGATCCCTATACTGAGGTTATCATCCCGGAGCCTTATTATCCCAACTATACGACCTTCGTGCATGCGGCCGGCGGTGTTATCCGTGCTCTGCATACATGCCCGGAAGAGGGATACCGCTATGCTGACCGGATGCGTATCGAAAAGCTGATCACAAAGAACACCCGTGCGATCATGATTACTAACCCCGGCAATCCAACCGGTGTTGCCCTGGACGAGAAAGAGATGCGCATGATTGCGGATATTGCAAAGCGACATAAGCTGTTTCTTATCTCCGATGAAGTGTACCGTGAGTTCTGTTATGACGATAAATTCGGTGTGCCCACCATGGGTAAATTCAGTGACATCCACGATAATCTTGTTATTATCGACTCTGTATCCAAACGGTTCTCTTCCTGCGGTGCAAGAGTTGGCTGTGTTATCACAAAGAATAAGGATTTGCAGGAGGCACTCTTGAAATTCTGTCAGTCCCGGCTGTCTGTTGCATCTTTGGACCAACTGGGTGCCGCAGCTCTGTATACTGTTGATAAAGAGTACTTTGCAAAAAGCAAAGAGGAGTACCGCCGCCGCAGAGATGCCGTTGTCAGCGGACTCAGAAAGATCCCCGGTGTTTTGGTTGAAGAGCCTATGGGTGCCTTCTATGTTATGGCGCGGCTGCCGGTTGATGATTCTGACAAGTTCCAGCGGTGGCTGCTGGAGGAATTCAACGACAACGGCGAAACGGTTATGTTTGCTCCCGGTGCACCCTTCTATGAAACACCCGGCAGTGGTATTAACGAAGTGCGTATCGCATATGTCCTGAATGTTGAAGATCTGGAGCGTTCCATTGAACTTCTTGCAAAGGGTATTGCCCGCTATCAGAAGGAAGTCATGTAAATTAAACGGAGCAAGACAACGTCTTGCTCCGTTCTTTTCGTTATTTACTCTGCCAGTCCAAGACTGCCATCCATTCCGTTTTGCGAAAGAAACCTGCTAACTGTTTCATCACCGGTTCGGTATGTAATACGCAACTGTGGCATTGTCTCTGGAATCATTGTTTGGATCATGATACCGTCATGTGGTGTAAGAGAGGCGGAAGCAAAGATTGTGCATGTCGGTATAAATTCCGTTCCTTCCTCATTCCATGTTCCGGATTCAATATATATATCGGTAACGGCGCCCTGCGCGTAGAAGAAGTATTTTTCTCCGTCTGCGTGTGTAATGCTCTCTGCAATCTGGGTATAATCTGACAGATCAACACTATCAAACGGTTGGCAATGGATGCTGCCTTCCGTTGCTTCTGTTTCTGGAGGGAAGAAATCGTCCACAATAACACCTGTCAGAGACTCGTAGGGCACTTCAATGACCACAATACCGGAGCTGTAGGGTGCGATTTCATAGACCTGGAAATAGAAGCACAGTCCAGTGGCAGAGAAAAACCAATCTTCATCAAAGCTTTCCTCCAATTCAAAACGCTCGGAAATACAATCTGCGTAATCTCCGTACAACTGTTTTTCCTCACTAACTGATACGGCAGCCTGCGTCACAAGATCGATAAGCAATTCCTTCGAATCAATATGCTTAAGAATGCTCCCCAATGTCAGAACTTCACCGGTGATCAGATTATAATTGGCGGCATGGGCGATCTGCACAGGACGACCGTTACCAGTATAGGAACTGTCAGTTCCGTACAGACTTAAAACAGTTTGGTCGATCCGCAGGGGAGAGTAGTATGTATCGTAGTAATAAGGGGTCCAGTCAGCATTGGCGGAATACGCCTGCTGTGCAGCCGATTTGGCAGCTTCAGATCGGGAGTGCGCATCGTCCATACGATTCAAAAAATCAATAATGATGCTGTCTGCAACTTCCTGATCCTGTACAATAAGCTGCATATTCTGATAGGTGTACGTGAAAAGAGTGGTACCGTCTTCGGCAGAAAAAATTTCGTTTGCAAGAGGCATACTGACTGCGAACATGGTTTGCTGCTGATATTCAATAGCATCATCAGCAGAAACAGTTTCCTCTGTTTCCGCTGCGAATACTGTGGGATGATCCGGAAGAGGCTCGACGACGATGGGATCGGTGGGGGCAGCATCTTCAGCGGGTGGCTGACAGCCCGTCAGCAGTATTAACAGCGTTAAAATAACGGCGATCTGCTTTTTCATGTTATACACCTCCATATTTATCGTATAATTACTATACCATGAGTTTGTGAAAGTAGCAATGATATTCTCAGTATTTACAGTATGAAATCTTGACAAAGACACGGTGACAGTGGTAAAATGTGAGCAACGGAATATCGCTGTGAACGGAAAGAGTAACAAATAATCAATCCTTCAGAGAGCCTGGGTCGTCGGCTGTAAGTCCGGGTGGAGTGATTTTGTGAAAGTGCGTCCGGGAGCGAATCTTTACTTGAGTGATAAATGAGAGTGGAACCGCGAGTTATATGACCCGCCTCTTGTGCATTTGCATAAGGGGCGTTTATTTTTTGTAATTTACCAGGAGGAAAGTGTATGTATCTTTATAATTCTCTGTCCCATAAAAAAGAGCTGTTTCAACCCAACTCTCCCGATGTTGTGAAGATGTACACCTGTGGACCGACTGTCTACCATTTTGCGCACATCGGCAATCTGCGTACCTACATTATGGAAGATGTTTTGGAGAAGGCGCTGCGCTATCTCGGTTACAACGTCCTGCGTGTCATGAACATTACGGATGTTGGTCATCTGGCTTCCGATGCTGATACTGGCGAAGACAAGATGCTCAAGGGGGCAAAGCGGGAAAACAAGTCTGTCATGGAGATCGCTCAGTACTACACTGATGCGTTTTTCGCTGATTGTGAGAAGCTGAACATTAAGAAGCCAGAGATCATTCAGCCCGCGACCGGCTGTATTCCGGAATTTATCCAGATCGTTGAAGGCCTGCTGGAGAAGGGCTTTGCTTATGTTGCCGGTGGTAATGTTTATTTTGATACCTCCAAGCTGGATAAGTATTATGTTTTCAATGACCACGATGAAGAGGACCTGGCGATCGGCGTCCGCGAAGGCGTGGAAGAGGATACCAATAAGCGCAATAAGAACGACTTCGTTTTGTGGTTTACCAAGAGCAAGTTTGAAGATCAGGCACTTAAATGGGATTCTCCCTGGGGTGTGGGTTATCCCGGCTGGCACATTGAGTGCTCCGGTATCTCCATGAAATACCTGGGTGAAGACCTGGATATTCACTGCGGCGGCATTGACAATGCTTTCCCGCACCATACCAATGAGATCGCACAGTCTGAGAGCTATGTCGGCCATAAGTGGTGCAACTACTGGTTCCATGTCCATCACTTGAATACCGACACCGGCAAAATGAGTAAGTCCAAGGGCGAATTCTTGACTGTTTCTCTGCTGGAGAGCAAGGGCTACGATCCCATGGCCTACCGCCTGTTCTGCCTGCAGAGTCACTATCGCCGGAACCTGGTGTTCTCCTGGGAGAATCTTGATAATGCGGTTGCTGCTTATGAAAAGCTCATCGCTAAGATCGCATCGTTGAAGGATGGCGGCGATCTGGATGCAGAAGCCCTGAATAAGCTGAAGGAGCGTTTTGTCGGTGCGTTGAACGGCGATTTGAACACATCCCTTGCAATCACTGCTGTTTATGATGTGCTGAAGGCAAAGACCACCGATGCCACCAAACTGGCAGCTCTGGCTGATTTCGATCAGGTTCTGAGTCTGAACCTGTTGCAGGCAGCGGAACTGCTGCGCAAGAAGGAAGCAGAGGAAGCAGCTGCTTCTGCCGATCCCGAGATCGACGCCTTGGTTGAGGCCCGTACCGCAGCCAAGAAGGCCAAGAATTTTGCAGAAGCTGATCGCATCCGTGATGAGCTGAAGGCCCGGGGTATTGAAATTATTGATACGCCCCAGGGAACCAAATGGAGAAAAGTATGAAGCTTTTGATTCTGGACGGCAACAGCGTAATAAACCGGGCGTTTTACGGTGTAAGACCGCTGACCACCCGTGAGGGCTTATATACGAATGCCATCTACGGATTTTTAAATATTCTGGAACGGATGGAAAAGGAAGAACAGCCCGAAGCGGTATGTGTTGCTTTTGATCTTCATGGGCCGACTTTCAGGCACGAAAAATACGACGGATATAAGGCGACGCGGCACGGTATGCCTGAGGAGCTTGCACAGCAAATGCCTGTTATGAAGCAGGTCCTTCGCGCCATGAACATTCCAATATACGAATGTCAAGGCTGGGAAGCGGACGATGTGATCGGTACTGTGGGCAGGATCTGCAGTAATAACGATTGGGAATGTGTGGTCGTGACCGGTGATCGGGACAGTTTGCAACTCATCGATAAAAATATCCATGTCAAGCTCGTAATTTCGAAGCCTGGCCAGACAAACGCAACGCTGTATGACGTGGATACCTTCCGTAATGAATACGGTTTTGAGCCTGAAAAGCTTGTGGATCTGAAGGCGCTTATGGGCGACAGCTCAGACAACATCCCCGGGGTTGCCGGCGTTGGACCTAAAACCGCAACGGAGCTTTTGTTAAAGTTCGGTTCTCTGGACGGTGTGTATGAGAATCTTCATGACTCGTATATCCGCCCTAAGCTTCGTGAAAAGCTGGCGAATAGCAAAGATAATGCCTACCTATCCTATGACCTGGCAACGATCCGCTGTACTGCGCCCATTGATTTTGA